>JAJVID010000019.1:6409-59818 GCA_022072205.1 Acidobacteriota bacterium | reverse complement strand
TCGGTCCGTTTGCGCCTGGCCCGTCCTATCAGCAGCCGCCCGATCAGAAGCGTCTCAAGGATGCAAAATGAAATAACGCCGATGGTGAGCCACCGGTATCGTTGCCAAAAGGTTTGCTCCCTGAAGTGGATCTGGCTGCCGGGCGGCAAGCGACCTTCGCTGATCCCCCAGCGCCTGAGTTGGGCCCAGTCGAACATCGGCACAGTTGGGACAGTAACCACCGGGATGTCTTGCGGGCGCGCGCCGTTTACGATCTGCAGAGCGATTTCCGCCACCCTGGTTCCGCAATCCTCGAGATTGGCGGCATAGCCCCCGACGCTTCCGCGACCGAGTAGAGAACCGGCAATGGTGTAGACCGGAACCCTGGCCGACCCGGCGACCAGTGGAAGAACATCGTATGAGTTCAAAGTCCCGCCGGGAGCGTTCTGGGAATACCGGACAAAAAGTATGATGGAGCGCTTAGGCGCGTTTTTCACCCGGGTGACCAATTTGTCCAGCGGAAGATCAGTCAGGTATGTGAGCCTCACTTTGCTTTCAAACTCGCTGGCCTCATGCCGAATCTCCTCCTCAAATTTCCTGTCTCGCTCCGGCGTCGAGGCGATGATGAACGCCTGCTCGGTAGCCGGATGCAGCTTGAGCGCCAGATCGAAGGTGTTTCTAAAAGCGCTATCAACCACGACTCCGGCGAGTCCTGCTTTATCCGGTTCACTTAAGTGCGCGCGGCTGGACGCATGAGCGGCAATCGGTGTATCCGGGAAGATTTCGTTCCGGTGCTTAAGCAGGAAATTGAGCGATGCGCTCGATGGCGCAATAAGCGCATCTATTCTTTTGTCCGCGTATTTCTGGCGCAGATAATCGAGAAACAGCAGAGCCTGGCTTTCTCCAGGGAATCGGTTGTCATCCATGTATTCGGCGTAATATTCGATGGGGCCGCCTGGCGCTGATTGGAGAACCGCCTGGATGCTCTTATCGAGTATGACATTGGCCTGGAGGTCTTTCCCGTACCAGTAAAGCGCCAGCACGCCTTTTCGCTTCGCAGGTTGCTCGACGGTCTGCGCGCCGGAAGATGATAGAGGAAGTGTCAGCAAGGCGAGCAATGCCGCCGTTATGGCGAGTCTTGATCTGAAGCGTGCGGCGAAAATTTGCCACAGAGCCACAGAGGCGCCGAGAGTGGGAATGCGGGCCGGGTAAAACCTTTCTTTGCTCTGTAGCTCCAGGCTTCTGTGGCGATTTCTCATGGTTTTGTGTAAGTCCTGTCGGAGTTGTAGTGGTGTCAGTTTCGCATCTCGTCGCGGATCAGTTTCGAGATCGGATTCCAGGAGCGCAATTGAGAGATGAAATCGAGCGAATATTCCACGCCGCGTTCTTTGATCAACTTTTGCAACTCGGCGGCCTGCGGGTCGCCCTGTTCGGCGAATGACAGCGATGCGGCGCAACCCTGTATCAGGTATGTCGTTTCGACGCCGTAGCGGTAGGCCAGTTTGGCGGGGCCGATAAGGCGGTCGTCGGATTGCAGTTTGCGCACCGGATCGCGCCCGACTCGCGCGATGGTGTCCATCAGCGCGGCGTTCGAGAAACTGGCCAGAATGTCGTTGATCAGGGCGCCGTAATGCAGCGTGCGGCCGTGTTTGCATTGCAACGCGCGCTGGGCTTCGAGCATGGCGCCGACCACCGCGCGGTTGATGCTCTCGTCGGCCATCGCTTCGTGAATGTATTTGTAGCCTCGCTTGTAACCGAGGTATGCGCAGACGGCGTGACCGCAATTCAGGATGTAGAGCTTTTCTTCGATGCAGGCGGGAAAATTGTCCAGACCTTTCAGAGGCGGCAGGATGTCGAAATCGGCTTTGATTTGCAGCGTGTCGAGGAGCACGTCGCCGGTAGCGTCAGCGGTGATGACGATCCTGCCGGTTTCGCCTTGCTCCTGGCCGGAGACGATCCGGTCTGAGATCGCGGCGTTGAATCCGACGTAATCCTGCACCTGTTGCGCGAACTGGAACGGCAGATTGGTGAAGATCAACCGCTCCAACTGCGAACCGGCGTTCTTCAGGTTTTCGCAGCAAAAGACGTCGAGCGGGCGCTTAACTCCCGATTTGATCCGGTTCAGAATGGCTTCGGCCAGCGTGGTCGAAATTTCGGGCAGGTTGTCGGGGCGCACCGAAGTATAAATTTGATCGGCCTGTGTGACTTCACGCGCGAAATCTTCGCCGGGCATCGTGACCGCGCGCACACCGCGAACCTCGATCCGCGTTTCGACCACGCCTTTAGTCACCACGTCATAGCCGTGATGATTGATCGAATTGACGATTTCGTCACGCCGCGCGGCAAAGATTACCTCGTGGCCCTGCATCGCCAGCGCTGAGCCAAGAGCGCCCAATCCGACACGACCTGCTCCAATGATGATGATTCGCACGAATAAAACCCCCGAAAAGAAGACAGAAGACAGAAGTTAGGAGACAGAAGATAGAAGTTAGAAGACAGAAGATCGCTTGCTTACATTACTTGCCGGAAAGCATTACTCGCAGATACGAGTCCAGCATTCGACTGATTTCGTCGAGATTTGACGACAATTTCCCGGTTTCCGCATAACGCAGATCTTTTGAGAGAATCAGGTAATAGCGGCGCTCTTCCAACGACGCTTGGGCAATGTTGTAAAAGCGCGCTTTGTCAGCCACGCCTTTCCTTTTAAATCCTTCAGCAATGTTGGCTGGAACGGAAACTGCCGCACGCCTCAACTGTGATGTCAGGCCAAACGTCTCATGTTTTGGGAAAGTCTCGGTCAGCTTGTAAATCTCCAACACCCAGGCATGGGCTTTCTTCCAGACATCCAGCTCCTGAAAATTCGTTGCTTTTCCATCTTCGTTCATATCCTTTCCGCCTCGTCTAAAGAGTCTGTCTTCTGTCTTCTGTCTTCACCTCAACAACGCCTCGATCTTCGCCATCAATTCCTCAAACACAAGATTCCGTTTGCTCAGAAAATCGTCCGCGCCCGATTGCAGCGCCTCGATTTTGTCTTCGACGCCCTGACGTCCGCCGAGCAGGATGACCGGCGTCTCGCGTTTGCTCTTGCGCAATTCGCGGCAAACGTCGAAGCCGGATTTATATTCGAGCAGCGCGTCCAGGATCAGTAAGTGGTAGGTGTCCGACGAGGACATCGCGCATTCAATCGCTGCGCGCCCGTCCTGAGCGCGTTCCACGAAATAATTTTCGACTTCCAGTCCGCGCTTGAGCACGCTAGCCAGATCGTCATTGGCGACGGCGACCAGGATTTTCTGCGCGGCGGGCATGGCGGTTGTGGTCAAAGTCCCAGTGGCCGGATTGCGCCCCAGCGACAGTCGGGCCGTTCCGCCCATACTCGTTTGGGAGAGCACAGTGGTCATCGCCGGACGCACATCGGAGAGAGCGCTCGAAGCCAGGAGCGTTTCGACGCGCCGCAATTCGATCATCGAGCCGAGCCGGGCGAAGGCGTCGCGGGCTTCCTCCAGATGAGCGCGCGCCGATTCGGGGCGGCGCTGGTTCATTCGCAGCACGCCGATGGCCGCGTGGCAGATTGCCGTGCGGTATGGATCGCCAATGGTTTGAAAAATCGAGAGGCTCTGGCTGAAGCACCGGCTGGCTTCGTTCAACTGGCGCGCCTGGGAGTGAATGCAGCCGCGCGTGTAAAGGGCGCGGGCCATCAGATTCAGCGCCGGGTCGAGCGAGGTAGCCGCTTCCGCCGTTTCAAGCTGTTCGTTGGCTTTCGCCAGTTCGCCATTTTCAGCGTGCGTCAGCGCAAGCTCGAACCCGATCAGCACCTGCTCTTCAATCGCTCCCTTTGCGCGCGCCGTGTCCAGGCCTTTTTCCAGAGCCTCGACCGCTTCGGCGAACTGCCGGCGCGCGAGCAGGATGCGCCCCAGGATTCGTTGTGTTCGGGCATAAACGGTCTGGCCGTGGCGATCGAGCGATTGTTCAATCGTTTGCTGCGCCGCCGGCAAATCGCCCTGCAATAATTTCAATTCAGCCAAGTCGGTCAGCGCCACCGCTTCGGCCTTCTTCAGATGATGATCGCGCGCGAGCCTGAGCCGGTCTTCCATCAGTTTCGCTGTCGCCGACCACGATCCCAGCCGCGTCAGCGCGCGCGAAAGACTGCTGTAGGCCTTGAGCAGCAGCCTGATGTTGCCCGTAGATTCGATCTGTTGAATTGCGGCCTGATAGATGGGAATGGACTCTTTCAGCTTGCCTTCGGTGTACAGGATCAACGCCTGCTGCATTTGCACGCGGCTTTTCAGCATCGCGTCCGAAGTTTCTTCGGCCAGGCGAGCGGCGCGGCCCCAGTTGTAATGCGCGCCTTCGAAATCGCCTTCCTTCCAATCAACTTTGCCGAGCAGGTAATGCGCTTCGGCGCGCAGCCGCACGTTTCCGGCGCGGCGCCCGGCGAGCAGCGCCCGGTGCAAATGATCGCGCGCCGCCAGGAAGTCGCCGGAACTGATTATCGCGCGTCCGAGCGATGTGTGCGCCCCGGCTATTCCGGTGTCGTCGCCTTTGCCTTCGGCGAGTTGGTTGAAATAATTCAAACTGCGGTTGAGCGCGTCAACGGCCAACTCCATCTGTTTGCGCTCCAGGTAGACGCGGCCCAGGCAGAGCAGGACGCTGGCGCGGAACGGCAGAGGGAGCGCAATGACGTTCGTCGCGTCATTGTATTTCGCCACCGCTTCGAGCGCGCGGTCGTGGTCGCCTTTGTTCAAATGAGCTTCAGCCAGCACGCGGCGCAAATTGGCCTCTTCGGAAACGTCGGATTGCGGAATTTTCAATTGCCCGGTCAGCGAATGGATCAGGGTGGAAGAGGTGCTCTGTTCGTGTCGCGGCAGTGATATGACTTCGCCGCTGTTGGCTTCGATCAGCCTGAAAATCATTTCAGGCCCGTTGCCGCCGAAGCGCAGCGTGTCGCCGTCGTTGAGCATCTGTTCGGTGATGCGCGCGCCGTTGACGAAACTGCCGTTGGTCGAACCCAGGTCGCGCAGCAGGTAATCGGGGCCGACGCGAATCAACTCCGCGTGCGAACGCGAGACGACCGTCGCCGGAATGCAGAGCGAATTTTCAGTCCCACGCCCGATGGTGAAACGCGGCGATTCGATGGGAACGGCTTTAGGCTCGCCGTCTGCTGTGGCCAGATGGATTTCTCCACGCACGTTCATAGCATTTCAGTGAGTAGTGGGGCGCTGCCGGAAGTTGTTCTAATTAGAAATTGTTCTGATCTACGGAAATCGGCGGCAAGTATAACATCGCGGCATAGACGAAAGTCCACGCATTTTCACGCAATTCCGCGCGGAGGATAATTTCCTTTGACCGGATCGCAGCCACGGTTATAATCGCCGCGCTCTTGTTTATTGATCGCGATGACCCCTCGAAATTTTACTTACGCCCTGACTTGCTATTCTTGAATTATTCCGCCGTTGAGTGACACCAATTGATTTAAGGACAAAACCCCTATGCCTTCCACGCTCAAAATCGGAGTTTTAGCCGAAGCGCGCTATCTGGCTCAGAGCCAGCCAACGGGATTAAGCTCGAAGTTGAATGAACTCGGCCACGAGATCACGATGATTGATCCGCAAAAGGCTTTTTACGTGATGGGCGACGACGGCTGGTTCGAGGGGCTGGATGTGATTGTCGGGCGCGGGCGCAGTTGGGCGTTGCTGGCGCTGCTCGGCTGGGCCGAAACGCGCGACGTGTTGACTATCAATCGCCGCGAAGCCATCGCCTCGGTTCACAACAAGGCGCAGATGTCCATCGCCTTCGCTTCCGCCGGCATTCCCATTCCGCAATCGTTCTTCGGCGCCATCGAACAACTGGCGCGCGAGATTCCGCGATCTTCCTACCCGATCATTTTGAAGCCGATCTTCGGCGACAATTCGCGCGGGCTGCTTGTGGTCAATTCGCCCGAAGAGATGGCGAAGACCGATTGGCCTGAGCCGGTCGCGCTGGCTCAGCGGTATTTTCAAACCGACGGCTACGATCTGAAGCTTTACGGAATCGGCGACGAAATCTGGGCGGTTCGCAAACCGTCGCCGTTCAACGCGCGAAAAGACGGCGGCGAATCGAAGGAGGGCCTGGCTCCGATCACGCCCGAATTGACCGATCTGGGGCGGCGCTGCGGACGGCTGTTCGGCCTTGATCTGTTCGGCGTTGATTGCATCGAGACGGAAGCGGGGGTCCAGGTGATCGAGATCAACGATTATCCGAATTACACCAACGTGCCCGACGCGAACGAGCGGCTGGCCGATTACGTCGTGCGACGTGCGAGGGAAGCGCGATGAAGATCGGCGTCATTACGAAACGCGAGAAGGCGACGAAATCCGGCTCGGTAATGCAGGAGGCTATTGGCCTGCTGGAATCGCGCGGCGTCACAGTTGAAGCGATCTATCCCGAAGACGGTTGCGTTGACGTGGCGCAGGTCAAAGTTGATTGCAATCTCTACCTGCTGAAATCCGGAACCGAAGCGGCGCTGAGTTTGGCTGGAGTGCTGGACGCGGCGGGCGCGAAGATCATCAACCCATATCCAACCGTCGTCGCAATGCGTGACAAGATCATTTCGACGAAGATGCTGCAGGCGGCGGGCGTCCCGCTGCCTGAAACCTGGTTCGCGTCGAAGCCGGAACGACTCGCTGGTTTGTTGAAGGAAGGCCCGATCGTCGTCAAACCGTTCTGGGCCGCGTCGCAGGGGCGCGGCGTTCAAATAATCAAAACCGAAGACGAGCTTGCGAACGTAACCGGTGAAGACGGCGTGATCTTCGCGCAGCGTTATCACAAGGCGGACGGACGCGATCACAAGCTCTACGTCATCGGCGCCAAAGTCTTCGGCGTGCGCCGCGTGTGGCCACCGAAAACTTTGGAAGACAAACTGGGTGAGCCGTTCGATGCGCCTGAGGAGATGCGCGAGATTGCGCTCGCTTGCGGGCGGGCATTTGGAGTTGGGCTGTACGGCGTGGATTTGATCACGAGTGAAGGCAAACCATTTGTCGTGGACATCAACACGTTTCCGGGATTCAAGGGCGTGCCGAACGCGGCGGAGTTGCTGGCGGAATACATTCTCACATCGGGATAGAAACCATCCGGTTGATATATTCTTCGGGAGTGGAAGCGGCCCAGATAAGCAAAAGCTCTTCAACCGCGATGATAGGCGCCAGGTCTTGTGAAATCAGGATGAGACCAGGGCTGATTTGATTGGAGATGAACCGGGCAAAATGACGAGGCATGGTTTTGCGGTCATGAGAAACGAGAACACGACCTTCCTGAGCGGCGATTGCCAATACCTCGTCGTCGCTTAGGCCTTCCAGACCGGCTTTATGGCTCGTTTGAAAATCAATCATCGGCTCGCGGTGGCATAGGATACGCGCGATTTCCTGATTGAGATCGTTATCGGCTTGGTAACGGACCTTCATCGTCGGTCAATCACTGGCTGAAGCCTGCGCCTTCATCAGGTTTCGATATGCTTCGAGCTTTTGATAGAGCGGCTCGTTAAGAACACGAAGTTTCTGGCGCATCTGTTCAAATTCGATTTCGCCCTGACGCAGATACTCGTCAATTTCTTCTCGATTGGCCAGGTAGTAGGCGAGCGCGCCGTGTACCTGTTCAAGCTTAAGCGATGGGAAAGACTCGACGATGCCCTCCGGCGAATAGCCGCTGAGCCAGGAGTAGACAACCGAATCGAGCGACACGCGCGTGCCCGCGACGCGATATGCGATTTTGGTTTCTCCGTCTTCTTCCCAGCTAAGCTGGACGACGTACTCTTTTTGATTCATTGGAACTTGTTTGATGTCCATAACGACTGAATTTTAGTCCTGCAAAGATAGCTGAGTAAACCGTAACGAGGTGAAAGAATGAAACTGCACTTTATGATCGTCCGCCGCGTCCCGCCTGTGCCCAGCCCGGTGCTGGTTGAGTGTTACGAAATCCTGCGCGGGCGCGGATACACCGTCACCGAAGACATCGCCGAAGAGATTATTCAACGCCCCGATCTGATGAAGATTGACGCCGATCTCTACCTGCTGAAATCGCACACCGAGCTTTCGCTGGCGCTCGCCGGGGTTCTCTTCACGCAGGGCGCAAATATGCTTAATCCGTATCAGTCGTGCTCGCTGATCCAGAGCAAGATCATCACGTCGAAGCTGCTGCGTGAGGGTGGAATCCCCGCGCCGGACAGTTGGGTGACGGACGATCTGAGTTTGGCGAAATCGCTGCTGGAAAAACATCCGTTGATCATCAAACCGCACATGGGCCATCGCGGCGCGGGCGTGAGCCTGTGCAAAACGCCGGAAGATATTGATAAAATCCCCAAGCCTGTGACGCCGATGATCATTCAAGAGGCGATTCCGGGGCCGGGAGAGGATTTGAAGATTTACTGCGTCGGCGATCAGGTTCAGGGCGTGAGAAAGCAATTTTCCGAATCGAGTTTTTCGGTCGCGGGGCGTCACGGCGAGATCACCGACGAAGTGCGCCGCATCTCGCAGCGCGTCGGCGAAGTTTGTGGGCTTGGGCTTTACGGTCTGGACATCATCGAAAGCGACCGGGGGCCTTACGTTGTGGACGTGAATTATTTCCCCGGTTACAAAGGCGTGCCGAACGCGGCTGGGATGATCGCCGATTACATTGACGATTACGCAAAAGGCAAAGTCACATTGACGCCGCCTGTTTCGCAATGAGATTTAAAAATGATTTTGTCAGCCCGTCGCTTCTGGTGATCTGGGCTGAAGGGTTTTTGTCGAGGCTGAGCTTCGGAATCATCAGCTTCGCGCTGCCGCTCTTTGCATACAAACGCCTGGGATTGAGTTTGACCCAAACCGGGTTTCTCTTCTCGCTCAATCTGATCGCCGAGCAATTGTTCAAACCGATGATGGGTTGGGTGGCTGACCGCGCGGGGTTGAAACGCGCGTTCACTCTGGCAATCGCGTTGCGCAGCGTGGTCGCGCTGCTGCTGGCTTTCGCGGTTGCGCCCTGGCAGGTTTACGCGATCCGGTTCTTTCACGGCTTCACCGAATCATTGCGCGACCCTTCGGTCAACGCGTTGATCGCCGAAAACGCGAAGAAGAAATCTGTGGCTTCGGCCTTCGCGTGGTATTCGACGGCGAAGATGTCCGCCGGATCGCTGGGCAAGGCTCTGGCTGGCCTTCTGCTGGCGATGACGGTGGAGAATTTCTCTACCGTCTTCCTCGTCGCGTTTGCGCTGTCGCTGGCCCCGCTCATTGCGGTCGCCAGATATTTGA
Organism: Acidobacteriota bacterium; assembly: GCA_022072205.1. GTDB lineage: Bacteria > Acidobacteriota > Blastocatellia > RBC074 > RBC074 > JAJVID01. The sequence goes on along the minus strand of JAJVID010000019.1, from coordinate 50,582 downwards.
ATGAACCTGAAGATCACGCCGTTGCGCGTGAAGACGAGTCTTTCGATCCGGGCGAAGGGAGCGACGGGAAACAGCCGGCGCTCTTTCCCGTAGCGGTGCTGGGTTTTCTGATCGCCAGCGCCGCGTTGATGCTCAGCAATCTGTTTCCGCTGTTGGCGACGGAATACGCCAAATTGAGTCCGGCGCAGGCAGGATTGATATACATCATCGCGCCGCTGATCACGATCCTCTCCGGCCCGATGTTCGGCTGGCTGTCTGACAACGTCAGCCGCAAATTGGTATTGATGGTGCGCGGCGTGGCCAACACGTTTTCGTCTGTGATGTTTTTCTTCTTCCCGACGTTCGTTGGAATGGCGGCGGGCAACGCAGTTGACGCGATGGGCAAAGCGGCGTTCCGTCCGGCGTGGGGAGCGTTGATGGCGCAGTTTGCGAGGTTGGATCGGCGGCGGCGCGCGCGGACGATGAGTTATTTGAGTTTGGGTGAGGGCCTGGGCGAAACTCTGGGGCCGTTGCTCGGCGGGTTTTTATGGAGCGCGTGGGGTGTTGGGGCAATGCTCGGCGTTCGCGTGGGATTGGCGGTGATCGGAGAAATTTACGCGTTGATAATTGCAAGACCTGTCGGGGGTGGCGAGCGTGAACAGGATGTATCAGTCGCTCCGTCCTCTTAATGTTTGAAAGGGAGTGTTTATGCGAATTTGTTTCCTGATGGAGCCTCCGCGCAGCAAGAGTTCCGTGACATACGATGTCCTGAACGGTTTGCAATCGAGCGGCGCCGATGTCGAAGTCGTGACCGAACGCAGCGGGTTGGTTGATCTGCAAAATTTCAAGTTCGATTACGACGTTTACCTCTTCAAATCGCATTCGCCGTTGGCTGAGAGCCTGGCGGCGGCGGCTCATTATCGCGGCGCGAAACTGTTCAACGAATACCCCGCGACGATGAAGGTGCGCGACAAAGTCCTGACTGCGACGATGCTTTTGCAAGCGGGCATTCCGACGCCGCGCACGTTCATCACCGATTCAATTGAAACTTTGCGCCCCGTCGTGCGCGAGATGCCGATTGTCGTCAAACCCTGGAAGGGACGGCGCGGGCAGGGAATTGAAATCTGCATGGACGAGGCGCAATTCGACGATCTGGTCAAACGCCGGGCCAGCGACGCTGAGTCCGGTGATGACGATGGCGGGGGCGAAGACGGAACGGCGCTGGGCGAGCGATTGATCTTCGCGCAGGAGTTCGAGGAGCACGAGCCATACGATTACAAAGCTTACGCCGTCGGCGATTACGTACATGCGATTAAACGCATCTTCCCGGCGACGACTAAAGAAGAGAAACTTGGAACGCCAGTCGGCGACGATCCCGAACTGGCCCATCTGGTGCGGCGATGCGGCGAAGTTTTCGGGCTGCAACTTTACGGCGTTGATCTTGTCAAAACCCCCAAAGGATTTTCAGTGATCGAAGTTAATTGCTTTCCGGGTTATAAAGGCGTGCCACAGGGTGGCGAGCGGATATCGCAGTTCATCCTGGAGAACGCATCATGAGAATGTGAAATTGTTTTGAAACCGATATGGGCTGGCAACACCTGGTGTTCTAATCTTCATCAGAGAGACCACTTTGTTACCCCCTGCTGACTGCCCCAAATCGGTATAACCGGGGCCTGCCGGGGCAGGCTGTAAAATTTTAGGAGGAAGGACCTACTTTATGAGACTGGGAGTGAAATCAATCAAGGGCTTAGTGTTGGCATCGCTCGGCGCTATTCTGGCTTTCGCTTTGGCTATAGCTACGGCATCGGCGCAACTTGGCTATTCGGACATATACGGCGACAAGTCGGAAAAAAAGAAGAAAGACAAAGACAAAGAGAAGAAGAAAGAAAAATCGAAGTCTGATGACGATGACGACGATGATGACGACGATGATGACGGCTACTATGCCAGTAAAGAAAAGGACAAGAAGAAGGAAAAATCGAAGTCTGACGACGACGACGATGACTATGACAAAGACAGGAAGAGAGGGAAGGAAGAGAGAATAGCCGACTTGATGGAGAAGGCTGAAACCAGGCAAAGCCCCTCAAACTCGTCATCGAGGTCGGTTTCAAAGAGCGTCGAAGCGGAGAAATCATCCAAAACTTCCAAACCATCAAAAGCGTCCCGCTCGTTAGCCGTCGCGCCTGACAGTTCGCTCGAAGCGGTCACCGCGACGGTTGAGACCGATCCCGTTCAGGAAGGCGGCGACGCCGCTGACGATCCCGCCATTTGGATCAATCCCAATGATCCCGCAAAGAGCACGATTATCGGCACGAACAAACGGAGCGGGCTGGCTGTTTACGACCTGAGCGGCAAGCAGATTCAATCTCTGCCGGACGGTCAGATGGATAACGTTGATCTACGCGACGGGTTCAAACTCGGCGGCCAAACTGTGACGATCGTCACGGCCAGCAATCGCAAGGATAATTCAATCGCGATCTACAAGGTCAATCCGCAGACGCGAATGTTGGAGAACGCCGAGGCGCGCAAGATCAAGCACGGTCTGGCGGTTTACGGCATGTGCATGTATCGCAGCGCGAAGACCGGCAAGATTTATTATTTCGGCAACAGCAAAACGGGCGATGTCGAGCAATGGGAACTGTTCGACAACGGCGGCAAGGTTGACGCGAAGAAAGTCCGCAATTTCAAACTCAGTTCGACGGTCGAAGGCTGCGTCGCCGACGATGAGCTTGGACATTTTTACATCTCTGAAGAAGCTGTCGGTATCTGGAAGTTCGGCGCCGAACCGGACGCGGGCGATAAACGCGAGCAGGTCGCTAAGGTCGGCGATGGCGCCTTGTTCGCCGATGTCGAAGGCCTGGCCATCGCTTACGGCAAAGACGGCGCGGGTTATCTGATGGTTTCCAGCCAGGGCAATCACTCTTATGTGGTTTACCGCCGCGAAGGCAATAACGAATTCGTCAAGAAATTCCGCGTTGGCGATGGAAACGGGATTGACGGCGCGGAAGAGACCGACGGCATTGACGTGACGACCGAGAATTTAGGCCCGGCGTTTCCAAACGGTGTTTTCGTTGTGCAGGACGGTTTCAATGACAAAGGCAATCAGAATTTCAAGCTCGTGCCTTTGCAGGCGATCGTCAAACTTTGACCCTCAACAATCCGCATCCGATCAGTCCACGAAGCCTCGCGGGCAGAGAGGAAGTCAGACCATATTTCATATGCAATATTTGATATGAGATATGAAATATGTTCGGCGGTAACGCCGCAAAACATCTGTCTGCTAATTCTCTCTTCGCGTGGCTTCGCGCTGTTTCGTTGATACGGGCATGGAGGCCCCAATGAAATTCAGACTCCTCGTCCTCTTTACGGTTCTTGCGGCATTGTCACTTCTCTTCACCTCAGCGCACGCGACGCCGCAGAAAAAGAAAAAGAAAGCGGGCAATTCGCCTCCCGCAGTCAAACTGGAAGCCGCTCCGGCCAAAGACGCCAATCAACCGCCGCAACCGGCTCATCAGCCGCAACCAGCGCCCGCGCAAGCCGAACCCGCCGCCAAAGCCAAAGAAGATCCGCAGCGCGCAGCATGGCGCATCGAGGTCGAGCCTTACGCCGTTTTCGGCAGCGGGCGTCCCGGCAAAGGCGCGGCGGATTTTGACAAACCCGATGGTGTGGCCTTCACGCCGAACGGATGGCTGCTGGCCACCGACGCCAAAAATCGCCGCGTGCAGATCTGGGATGTAAGAACCAAAGCGCATCTGGGCGAATTCGGGCACGGCATCTTCGGAGGCGAGATCGTTGACATCGCCGTAGCGCCTGACGGAACGGCGCTCGTCACCGATCAAACGCTCAATCTGGCTTACGCCTTCGCGCCGCCCAAACCGGGAGCGGTGGACGAGAAGGGCAGACCGCTCGGCCCTTATGATTATCAGTTCAAAGGCACGCGCTTCGGCGAACAGGGATTCGACAAACTCGGCGGCATCGCAATTGATTCGCGCGGGCGGATCTACGCCGTTGACGCGCACCTGAACGACGTGCGCCGGTTCAACCAGAACGGCTCAGTTGATCAGAACTGGAATTTCGAGAAAGCCCGCTCGACCGGCGACACTTACCTGCACGGTTGCGAAGGCATCGCGATTGACGAAGCCAACGGCAACCTGTTCATCGCCAGCGAAAAAGACGCCGTCATCCAGGTCTTCGATTGGGAAACCGGAAAATACAAAGGCAAGCTCATCGGCGCTGCCGCCGACGCGACGGGCAAACCCGCGGGGCCGAGCGTCTTCTCCGGCTCGGTCGAAGGATTGGCGATAGCGGGCCATTACCTATTCGCCGTTGATGAAAGCGCCGGACACATTCAGGTCTTCGACCTCGGCAATCCGAAAGTTTTCGGCGCGGACCTGGCCACATTCGCTTCGACACGCCGGGCGCGCAACGGTGGTTACAAGGGATTTTTCGGCCACGCGCCGATAGTTGATTTTGAAGACAAGACCAACAAGGCGTTGCAGCAACAGGTCAAAGACGGCTCAGTCATCCCAGGGCAGGCCAACCCGCCGGGCTATTTCTGCTCGCCCGATTCGATTGCGAGTTACACGGATAGAGAAGGCGGCGAGACCTATATCGCCATCGCCGATCAATGCAATTACCGTCTGGCGGTCTATCGCTGGTCCGACATCAGCCGGGCGATGACGCCTGTGGCGGCCAAATCCAGCGTCGTCGCAAAAAACGGGGCGGAAAATCCAGCGGGCAAAGGCGGGAAGGCCGGGAATAAGAAAGGCAAGAAAAAGCGTTGAAATTCCGGGCCGGAATTGATTTCCGATGTTAGAGCGGAGCGAAGTCAGGAGAGATTACGGAACAAACGGAAATAGCGGAACAGACAGAAAAAGAGGTGGAAGCTTCTGAGTATTTCTGTCTATTCCGTTATTTCCGTTTGTTCCGTAATCTCCCCTGACTTTCCTCCGGCAAATTTATTTTTGAGGAATAGTTTCAGTGAAGATTTGTCCTATCTGTTCGCGCGAGTACTCCGACAATTACACTTTCTGCGATCAACACGGAAGCCGGCTTATTGATCACAGCCCCGCGCCGCCTCCTCTGCCATTGGCCAGATTGCAAATCACCACGCCCGATGGGACGCAGCGCGAATTTGAATTGCCCGCAAGCGCGATCACCATCGGCAAATCGGAAGAGAACGAATTGCGCGTCACCGACGGCGCCATCAGCCGCCGGCACGCGATCATCGAACCAAGTGGGCCAAGTGGGCCAAGTGGGCCAAGTGGGCCAAATGGGCCGAATGGCCCGAATGATGAAGGTTGGTTGATCAAAGACCTGGGCAGTTTGAACGGAGTCTTCGTCAACGAGCGGCGCATTGGCGAACAAGGCCACGTCTTGCAGGACGGCGATCAGATAGTGATCGGGCGGACGAATATGGTCTTTCGCTCGAAGCCTTCCGAGCCGATTCAATCTGCTCCCGTATCGGAGCCAGGCGCTGCGCCGCAAAAGCCGATTGTGACGCCGCTCGCCGCGCCTCCGCCTTCATCCTCAATTCAACCTCCGCTGGCGCCTCCGCCTCCGATAGTTTCAAGGCCGTCAGGTTCAAAAGGCGCCCCCACGCCTTATCGCGTTGCGCAGACCGGCGAGTTGCTTCCGCCCGGCGCATTGCCTGAAACGCCGAAGCCGGGCAAAGCTGAACCGAAGCCGTTGGCGCAGCGCATCACGTTCGACGTTCGTTACGAACTCGAAGCCGTGCTTTCGCAGGATTCAAACGGCACGCTTTATCGCGCGCGCCGGCTGATGCTCAACGATCACGTGGCCGTGCGCGTGCTGCGTCCGGAACTGGTCAAGAATGAGGTGGCCGTCGAGCGGTTCCGCCGCCAGGCCCAGGTCGCCGCGCGCATCAAACATCCGAATTCAGTTCAGGTTTTCGATTTCGGATATTCGCCCGAAGGCGCGGCTTACATCGTCGAAGAATTGCTGTCGGGCCGCACGCTGCGCGACCTGATGAACCAGGAGCGCGGACTGAGCCTTGCTACCGTCGTCAACATCTTCAACCAGATTTGCGGCGCGGTTCACACGGCGCACTTGAACGGCATCGTGCTGCGCGATCTGAAGCCGGAGACAATCTTCGTCGAACGAGGCGCTGACGGCAAAGATCTGATCAAAGTCGGCGGTTACGGCCTTGCCAAAGTTGACGAGACGATCAGTCAGGGAAAGGCGTTGACCGGGCCGCTCGGCGTTTATGGTTTGCCGCAATACGCCTCGCCTGAACAATTGACCAACCGGCGCCTCGACGCGCGATCCGATGTTTACTCGCTCGGCGTGATTCTGTTCGAGATGCTGACCGGCGCGACGCCTTTCAACTCCGACGATGCAGGCGAACTTGTGGCGATGCATCTGAGTTCGCCTGTGCCCGATGTCAGCGAATTCGGGCGAAGCGATCTGGACGAAGGCGTAGCGGCGGTTGTCAATCGCGCGCTGGCCAAAGAACCTGAAAAACGTCAGCAATCAGCGTTGCAACTCGCCGAAGAATTGCAGGCCGTTTCGGGCGCGAGCGGCGGAGTCGTCAACAAACTCGTCTCGAAGATGACAGGCCTGTTGACGGTCGCGCCGATCATCGTCACGCCGAAAGCGGCGGCCCCTTCAGGCGAAACCGCGCTGCCTTCGGTCATCCCCAAAGTCGAAGAAAAAGGACACGGCGCGTTCAACGCCGTCGTGCTGGCGCTGATGGCCGAAGCGTTCCTGTCGCGCCTTTCGAGTGGTTTGATCAAAACCGCCGTGCCGCTTTACGCGCTGCTGGTTTTCGGCATGAAGATCAGTTCGGTGATGGCGCTGGTGCTGATTCAAAACGTCGTGCCGCTGCTGCTGCGCCCGACTTTCGGATCGCTCGCCGACAAATACGGCAAGAAGAATATCTTCGTCGTCTCGCTGATCATCCGCACGGCGGTCGGGTTGCTTTATGCCGTAGCCACGCTACCGCTGCTCTTTTTTGTCAACTTCGTTCGCGGCGTCGCCGATTCGGCCAAAGGCCCGTCGGCTTCGGCGATGATCGCCGATCACACGGACGAGAAAAACATCGCGCAGGCTTATTCGTGGTATACGACCACGAAATCAACTTCGGGCGGCATCGGCGAAGCGCTGGCCGCTTTCGTCCTGACGATCCTGATCACGTTTTACGCCGGATTGCAGGTGGCGACGGTCAACGTGGCCGTGCTCGACAAGAAGACTCGCGCTGGCGGAGAGGTCATCGAGATTCTCAAATCGCCGGATGAGGCGCAGGTCGGCGCCGCGCCGCCCGGCAAGGAGAGCGACCCGAAGGCGGGCAAAGTCGTCAGCGTCGAACAGCGGCAGATGCGTCTGAAAGATGTGCCGATTGAAGACCTGCCGAAAGTCGTTGACGCCACGCCGCTCAAAAAAGCCCTGGTCACAATCTTCCTCGTCTCAACGTTCCTCTCGCTAGGCTCGCTGATCCTTGTCTACATTTTCATCAAGGAAAAGAAGAAAGAGAAGAAGGACAAAAAGAAAGACAAGAAAGCCGCCGCGCCGACCGGCCAAATCGCCGCGCCGATCCATCAGCCGAATGTCTGGTCGTTCGCGCTGCTCGGAACGGCGCTGACCGCGCCGGCTTACATGGTCACCGGCGAATTTTTCGTCATCCTGGCGGTCAAGCTGGAAGTGACGACCGGCGCGCTGGGTTGGATCAAGATTCTGGCGGAGACGGTGACGCCGCTCCTGTTCGGTCCGTTTTTCGGCTGGTTGGCCGATCGAATCGGCGCGGGCAAAGTGATCGCGTTGCGTTCGGTGGCGAATATGCTGACTTCGGCGCTCTTCTGGATCACGCCCTGGTTCGCGGGCACGGCTCTGCTCGGATTGATGATGGGCATCGCTCGCGCGGTTGACGAGATCGGCAAGGCCGCGTTCAAACCCACCTGGGGTGCGATTGCGGCCAAAGTGTCGAGCTTCAATCTGGCCACGCGCAGCAAAACGATGGGAATTCTGGAAGGCGGCGTGGACGCATCAGATCTGGCGTTCCCGCAGATCGCCGGAATCGTCCTGGATCGTCTGGGAGTGATGGCGGGTTTGGGGCCGCTGATGCTGGCGCGCGGCGCGCTGGCGCTGGTCGCGGAAGTTTACGGCTTTCTGCTGATGCGGAAGTACAAAATTTAGCGTGGCTCCCGTAAGCGCGTTGCCAATTCAGCGAATCACGAGATGAATGGATGATTCATTCTCAATTCTCCATCCTGCATTTTCCATTTTCTATCAGGGATAAAAACTTATCCTGGTCGCGCTTTTTGGAAAGCAAAGCGCCGGGTGAAAAATGACCTTTTATCCTGACTGAAAATTGAGAGTCTGGAATGGAGAATTGAAAATGCGCTCCGCTCCTGGCGCGCCGGTTCCCAGGCGTTACATCTGATCAATCACTTTTAAAACATCCTGGCTGTGCGCGCCGGTCTTCACCTTCCTGAAGATGTGGGCCACGCGGCCTTCTTCGTCAATGATGAACGTGCTGCGCAGCACGCCCATGATTTTCCTGCCGTACATGTTCTTCTCGCCCCACGCTCCGTATTTTTCCATCATCGAATGGTCAGCGTCCGTCAGCAGCGTGAATGGCAGCGAGTATTTTTCAGTGAACTTCTGATGTGAAGTTTGATTGTCAGCGCTGACGCCCACCACTTCCACGCCGCGTTTCTTCAACTGCGCGTAATCGTCGCGGAAACCGCAGGCTTCCACCGTACAGCCCGGGGTCATGTCTTTCGGGTAAAAATAAAGCACGAGTTTTTTGCCTTTGAAATCCGACAGCTTGACCGTCTTACCTTCGGTGTTTTTCAAACTGAACGCCGGGGCCTTGTCGCCGGCTTTGAGTTCTTTATCCGCCATTGCTCTTTGCTCCTTGGCCGGTAGCGACCGGATGTTTGTCGGCGTCTGATCGCTACCGCTCCTGGCGCCGAACCGATTGCAGCTATGTTGGTTCGCTTGATGGTTATGTTATAACCAGCCGGTGATAAAACATCAACGCTCGGAAATTCAAATCACCAAACGGAGGAGTTCAATCTGTGTGGGAGACAAACACGCATTGGTTTGACGTGGCTCTGGTGATGAGCATCTTCGCGATCGGTGGCATCCTGTTCGGCCATTTTGAAGAGCACAAGCCGAAATCGAGGCGGCTGCTGAAAGTAGCGGTGGTTCTGGCGGTGGTGGTCGGACTCGCCGTCACAGTGGGGCGAGTCTGGGCTTACATCGTACTGGCTATGCCATTGATCGGCGCCGTCGTGATTCATCTGTGGTGGCTTCCCAAACACGGCATCAACGGCTGGACAGGGGAACCGAAAGATAAATATCTCAAATTGGTGAAGGCGAAAAGATAGCGCCGTCGCATTCGCAAGCGGAGTCGTTCATGACGCGGGGGACGTCCTGAAATAATGCGAATCTCCAGATAGTGACGAATTTATTCGCCACTACACGGAGATTTGCGGAGGAATCGCGCGTGTCGCGTTGCGACGCCCTGAAATGATGAATGCGCCACGTAGTAACGAATAAATTCGTTACTACGTGGCGCATTCGGAGGAGAACGTGCGGACCAACAAATACCTGACGAGGTTGACCTGCCTGTCGCTGATGATCTTCGCCATCGGCTCCGCATTCACAGAAGAGATGTATACGCAGGAGCTTCAACCGAAACCAAATGTCAGACACGGTGAACTTCGGTTTGATCTGACCCGCGAATCGGCGCGCGGCGGTTTCACATCGCAAACCATAAAAGTTCCGATTGACGGCGCCGAGCCTTTTCTGGCTGTCGGCGCGGTGTGGAGCGCCGAGGCGCGCGTCATCGTCAGTTTGCGCGGATCGGTTGATGGAGTTTTCTGGAGTGATTGGCGCGAGTTCAACGCCGATCACGATTCGATGACGCAGCCGGGCGAACACGTCGGCGCGTTGCTGCTGATGGATCGGCGAACGCGGTTTGTGCAATTCCGCATCGTGAATGAAAATCCGGCTGACCGTGAAGCGTTCGCTGCGACAAGTCTGAAGCTGCATTTCATCAGTCCGGGCGCGACGCCAGAAGAGATGCGGGAGCGAATCGAGAAGCAGGCGAGAGGAAAGATGAGTACACCTTCAACCAAATACCCGAAACCGCCCGTCGTGACGCGCACTGATTGGGGATGCCCCGATGGGCAAATCACGACGCATGGAAGTTTGAGCTACACGACCGTCACTCATTTGATCGCGCATCATACGGCGATGGGCAACGAGGCGCCGAACAGCGATTGGCCTGCGATTGTGCGCAGCATTTGGAATTTTCACGTCTTCGAGCGGGGCTGGGCTGACATCGGCTACAACTATCTGATTGACCCGAACGGAGTGATCTACGAAGGACGCGCAGGCGGAGACAATGTGATCGGCGCGCATTTCAGCGGCGTCAACAGCGGCACGATGGGCGTGGCGATGCTCGGCACGTTCACCAGCGCGGCGCCGGCGGCCAAAGCCCTGAACAGTTTGAAGAAAATCTTCGCCTGGAAATCCGATCAGCGAGATTTAGACCCCACTGGAACATCGCTGCACGCCGCGTCGCAACTCAACCTGAAAACAATCTCCGGCCACCGCGACGGGCCTGGCGCGACGGAATGTCCGGGCGACGCTTTCTACCCGCTGCTGCCTGCGATCAGAACCGATGTCAAAAATCTTCTGTCGAGCGCGGGCGCCGTAGCGGGCGTTTCAGCCGCAAGTTTTAAAGCTTCGGCGCTGGCCAGCGAATCAATCGTCGCCCTTTTTGGCGCTGGTCTGGCGAGTTCAACGCAGGTTGCGGCCTCCTCGCCGCTGCCGGTTTCGCTCGGAGGAGCTTCGGTGACGATCAGAGACAGCGCGAACAACGAAAAACTGGCGCCGCTCTTTTTCGTTTCAGATGGCCAGATCAATTTTCTAATGCCGTCGGGATTAGCCAACGGCGAAGCCACGATCCTTGCAACTAACGCCGACGGGCGATTGGCGCGCGGGACTGTGACCATCGCGCAGGTTGCGCCCGCGTTATTTTCGGCGAATGCGAACGGGCAGGGAATCGCCGCCGCCGTCGTGCTGCGAGTTAAAGCCGATGGCTCGCAGGGTTACGAGCCGGTCGCCAGATTCGATCAGGCTCAGAACAAATTCGTAGCCGCGCCGATTGACTTAGGCGCTGCCAGCGATCAGGTTTTTCTGGTGGCTTACGGGACAGGCGTCCGTTTCCGCAGTTCGCTTGGCGCGATCGCGGCGAAAATCGGCGGCATTGATTCGCAGGTTTTGTTCGCGGGGCCGGCGTCAGGATTTTTCGGGCTGGATCAGATCAACGTCCGTTTATCTCGTGATCTGATCGGACGCGGCTCGGTAGATTTTGAACTGGTGGTGGATGGGCAGGCGGCCAATGTGGTGAAGCTGGAGATTCGCTGAAAAAACAAAGAGAGATAACGGAAAAGCCGGAAATTCCCGGCTTTTCCGTTATCTCCTGATTTCCTCACCCAAAGCTTTTCAACTCGAGCAGATCGAAAGGTGATGTCAGCCCGATCAGTTCCAGAAACTGCCTGTTATCTCGCAGTCCCGAAAAGTCGGCGTCGTTATACGCCTGCGAACGCAGCCGGGGTTGAATCTGAATCGAGCGTTTCAGGTAATTGATCGCCTCTTCGTGTGACCCGGCCTGCGCGTGAGTGGCCGCCAGCGAATAGAGCAGGTGCGGCTCGTCGGGATGCAGCCGCAGGGCTTTTTCAAAAAAGGCTCGCGCCTGAGTGAAATCGCCGATATTCAACGCGAACACTCCGCGATCATAAAGCTCATCGGCGTTGCGCGGCGCGGCAGTTCTGACTTCGTGCTCCATTTTCTGTTTGCAGACCTGAATGTACATCTGCGTGCGCGCGACAATCTCAAAATCGCCGGGGAATTTCACCAGCACGCTCTCGAACATCGTCTTCGCATCCTCGAAATGGCGCCGGTTGAAGACTTTGACCGCCTGCTCGAACGCGCGCAATGCGCCTGATGTGACCTGGCGGCGCGGCGGTTCTGGCGGCGGAGGAGCCGGGCTGACAATCAGCGGCAGTTTGACTTTGCCTTTCGACCTGGAACTGATCGCCGAAGTCCTGACCGTGCGATTTTTCGATGACAGCCTGGGTTTCGATCCCGCCCTGACAGCCGTCTTCACCTTTTGAGCCGTTGTTTTCCTTGCCGGCGATTTGGCTTTTACCAGTCTCTTGGCAACGACCTTTTTCCGAGCCTTAACTGGCCTTGACGCCGCTTTTGGCGCCGCTTTTCTCGAAGAGGTCTTCGCCGTCGCCTTTACAGCTTTTTTGATGCGAGCGTTCTTCGCAACTTTTCCAGCGACTTTCGCGGTTGAGACTTTGCGCTGTTTCGATACGGAAGCTGTGGGGCGGCCAGAAGAAGCCGACTTCTTCTTCAACCCATTCTTCTTTTTCGAGCCAGGCTTTGAAGTAGACCTCGATCCGGCTCTTGCCGATGCAATTTTAGGTCTTGCTTTGCTTTTCTGGCGTTTGGAGAGTGTTTCCCTCATACCGATTTCCTTCTGTTGAAGAGAATTGACTTTATTGGCGCTCCGCCTATGCGTCGCTAAGTGGTGGTTTTATAACCGATTAGGTGTAGCGTGTCAATTTTCATGCGGGTTTTTATGGGAAATGGCCGCAAAGACACACTTTAATCCGAGACTAATTCCGGTTAAACGGCTGAAAATACAGTTTTTGTTGATCTGAAAGATTTTGATTAGAAATGGGTGGGGATTTTCCAGAGGCCGGTTGCCGGAGAAGGCTGAAAATGGTGTTTAATCAAATTGCTGCAATGATTTAACCATCAAATATCCGTCGTCCCCGTTCGAGTAGTATTTGCCCATGCGCTGCACCGTGACATAGCCGAGTTGTTCATAAAGTTTCTGCGCCGCCACGTTCTGGATTCGAACTTCCAGCCGTACTGTTGTCACTCCGCGAGCCGAGAAACTGCGCTCGATTTCGTGCAGTATCAATCTCGCCAATCCCCGGCGGCGGTATTCGGGGGCGACTCCGATTGTGGTGATATGCCCGACGCCATCCTGTTCGATCACTCCGATGGCGAATGCGCTCATCTCGTCGTATTCCGACCTGATCTGGCGCGCGATGGCGTCGGGGTTTGAAAGCAGGTAACGAAATGTCTCGCGCTCGTAAGCCTCACCGTCCACAAAGCAACGCATGTCCAGTTGCCACAATTCATTCAGATCCGACAGCATCAGCGGACGCAGCGCGCCTCTGAAGGCTTTGGATTTGTAGTTTATGACTTGCATAGAGGCAACGGGCGACGGGCAGCGTCGGCCATCCAACATCCAACCATCCAAGATTCAATTGGATAATTTCCTGGCTGCCCGATGTTTTAATGTCAAATTATCAGCATGCAATCGCCGTAGCTGTAGAAACGATATTTTTGAGCGACTGCATGCCGGTATGCGTTCAAAGTCAGATCGCGCCCGGCGAAAGCCGAAACTAGCATCAACAATGAAGATTGCGGCAGATGGAAATTCGTCAGCAATGCATCCACCGCGCGAAATCGGTAGCCGGGATAGATAAAAAGTTCCGTGCTGCGGCGTTCGGTTCGCACCAGACCATCAGGCTCCGCCGCGCTCTCCAACGCCCGCGTGGTCGTCGTGCCGATGGCCACAACGCGCGCGCCGGATTGTTTGGATTGTTTCGCATTGTTGATGACCTCGGCGGCTTCGCTTGTGATTTCGTAACTCTCCGAAGCTATCGCGTGTTCTTCGACCCGCTCGACGCGAACGGGTTGAAAAGTCGCGTACCCGACGTGATGAGTGATCTCGGCGATTTTTACGCCGCGAGCGCGCAATTCGTCGAAGATTCTCGGAGTGAAATGCAAACCGGCGGTCGGCGCGGCAATCGCCCCGCGTTCACGAGCGAAGACGGTTTGATAACGAGGCTCATCCAGCCTTTGTTCCTCGCTGCGCTCACGCTTTATGTAAGGCGGCAGCGGCGTGTTTCCGATTTCGTCAACGATCCGGTCGAAGTCATCGCCACATTCAAAACGAATGCGGCGGCGGCCTTCTTCAACGATGGCCGTGACAACGCCGCGCAACCGCCCTTCGCCGAATTCAAGTTCCGCGCCGACTTTCAACGCGCGTCCGGGTTTCGCCAGAACCTCCCATTCGTTCTTGTTATCTTCAATTAGCCGAACCAGCAGCGCCTCAACCAGGGCGCCGCGTTGCCCGTTCACAATCCGATGCCCGATCAATCGTGCGGGGAAGACGCGCGTATTGTTGATGACGATGACGTCACCCGCGTTCAGAAACGTCGGGAATTCAGCGAACGAACTGTCGCGCCAGGATTGATTGGCGCGGTCAACCACGAGCATGCGCGAGCGATCACGTTCGGCAAGCGGTTCCTGCGCGATCAGTTCGTCGGGCAATTCATAGTCGAATTCGGAAACACGCATCACTGAAATAGACCTGTCTGCGGGGAGTTTCGTTGTTCGGGCGGATTCAGCCCCAAATGCTGATAAGCCGCAGGCATCACTACGCGTCCGCGCGGCGTTCGATTCAGAAAACCGATTTGGATCAGATACGGCTCGTAAATTTCTTCAATCGCGTCTTTCTCCTCGCTGATCGCCGCCGAGATTGTGCCGATGCCGACCGGGCCGCCGTTGAATTTTTCGATGATCGTCGTCAGCAACTTGCGATCAACTTCGTCCAGGCCGTAACGATCAACCTCCATCCGGTTGAGCGCGTCCGTAGCGACTTCGGTGGTGACGCGTCCGTCGTATTCGACCTCGGCGTAATCTCGAACGCGGCGCAGCAGGCGGTTGGCAACGCGCGGCGTGCCTCGTGACCGCGCGGCGATGGCGCGCGCGCCGCCGTTGTCAATTTCGACGTTGAGGATCGAGGCCGAACGCTCGACGATGATCTGCAAATCCTCGACTGGATAAAAATCCAGATGGAAGTTAATGCCGAAACGCCCGCGCAACGGCGCAGTAATTAACCCGGGCCGCGTCGTCGCGCCGACCAGCGTGAAGCGCGGCAGATCGAGTTTCACCGAACGAGCAGACGGCCCCTGCCCGATCACCAGATCAAGCTCGAAATCCTCCATCGCGGGATACAGAATCTCTTCAATCGCCGGATGCAGCCGGTGAATTTCGTCAATGAAGAGCACGTCGCCCTCTTCCAGATTGGTGAGCAGCGCGGCCAGGTCGCCGGCTTTTTCGATCACCGGCCCGGCGGTCGTTTTGATTTTCGCGTCCATCTCGCGGGCGATGATCGCGGCCAGCGTCGTTTTGCCCAGACCCGGAGGACCGTTGAGCAGCGCGTGATCCAGAGCTTCGCCGCGCGCGCGGGCGGCTTTGATGAAGATGCCCAGATTGTCTTTAACTTTCTTCTGGCCAATGTATTCGCGCAGGAGTTGAGGCCGCAGCGAGAGTTCGATCTGTTGATCGTCGTCTACCGCAACTCCGCCGACTAGACGTGATTCGGTTTGATCATCGTTATAAGTTTTGTTTTTGTTAGCCACAGCGAACTACCTCAAACGGGCTGCCTCAAACCGGCTACTTTGACATCTTCCTCAACGAAGTTTTGAGCGCGGTCTCAAAATTCGCGTCCGGGTTCTCTTTCATCACAGCCGACACGGCTTTCTCAGCCGCCGCTTTCTGATAACCCAGATTGATCAGGGCCGAGATCAGATCATCGCGCATCGCTTCGCCGATGCTGATGATCGCTCCGGCCTTCAACTGCTCTTCCATTTCGGGCGAAGCCAGTTGAGCCACTTTATCTTTCAATTCGACCAGCATTCGTTCGGCGGTCTTTTTGCCAACGCCGGGGACGCCCACTAGCTTGGCCAGATTCTCAGTGCGGATCGCGTGGATCAGTTCCTCTGCGCTCATCCCCGACAAAGCGGTGATGGCAAGTTTCGGGCCGATGCCCGAAACGCCGATCATCAGCAGGAATAATCTTTTTTCGCGCTCGGTTCGGAAGCCGAAGAGTTGCAGCGCGTCTTCGCGGACGTACGTGTAGGCGCGCAGCGAAACCTCGGCGCCCGGGTCGCCCAGGTCGTAAAACGTCGAAAGCGGGACGGTCAGTTCGTAACCGACGCCGCCAACGTCCACGACCACGGAGTTGGGTTGTTTCTGAATCAACTTGCCGGTGATGTGCGCGATCAAAGCTGCTCCTCTTTGCGTATGTTGCGCCGTTTAATGAATGTCGAAATCGCAGTTTAAGGAGCGTTCCGGCGAGTGTCAATTTGCGCGTAATGCCCTTGCAAAGCATAAAGTTGACAGCCCCAACGGCGCTGGGCTATCGTTGCTGACCAAGAGCGAAATCGTGGTCAATCGGCGGATTAAGGCGCCAACATCGGTCACAAGCCGAATCCAGACAGCATGAAAACGGAGAAGGTTTCAGAATTAACAACCAATCGCCTCTCGATTTATTTGCGCTGCCTGAATGAGTTGGCGGCGTCCGGGGCGGAGACTGTGTCGTCGCAGGCGATGGCGGATCAATTCAACCTGAATTCAGCGCAGATTCGCAAAGACCTGGCCTATTTCGGCGAGTTCGGCGTGCGCGGCGTCGGGTATTACGTTGAAGACTTGAGCCGGCATCTGAGGAAGATTCTGGGCCTGACCGAGCGCCGCCGGGTGGCCATAGTCGGCCTGGGAAACCTGGGAACAGCGCTGGCCAATTATCAAGGGTTCGATTACGACAGCTTCGAGATCGTCGCGTTGTTCGATGATGACCCGGCGAAGATCGGCAGGAAAACGCGCTCTGGCCTGGAGATTCAAAGCGATCAAAATATCGGCGAAGTCATCAGAAGCGAATGCATTGAGATTGTGATCATCGCCGTGCCCGCGACCGCCGCCGAGAGAGTTCTGGAAGAGGTGACTGAGGCAGGCGTCCGCGCCGTGCTCAATTTCGCGCCCATTCACCTCAATCCGAGGCCTGGGGTCAAAGTCAATAACGTTGACCTGACGATCTTGCTCGAAAGCCTTTCGTACTTTCTGGCCAATCCGAGCGACGAGGCCGTCAATGTGCATCACCGCGAGTTCTTGCGCCATGACGCGAGCGCGAACGGTGCTGGTGGATGATGGACGAGCAGAGAATTCGAGAACAGATTGTCGAGATCGCCACGCGGTGTTACGACCGGGGCTTGCTGGTCGCCGGTGACGGGAACATCAGCGTGCGCGTGGGCGAGAACCGTGTCATCGCCACGCCATCGGGCGTCAGTAAAGGCTGGATGACGCCGGAGATGATGGTCGTCGTTGACATCGAAGGCAAGCCGCTCGAACCGTCCGCGCTCGGCGTTTCGTCCGAATGGCCGATGCACCGCGTCATCTATCAGGCGCGCCCGGACATCAACGCCGTGGTTCACGCGCATCCGCCGCACGCCACCGGATTCGCCGTCGCGGGTTTGAGCTTGAGCAAGGCGATTCTTTCGGAAGTGGTGCTGACGCTGGGCTGCGTGCCGCTGGCGGCTTACGGGACTCCTTCAACACGGGAATTGACCGACGCGATTGAGCCTTATCTGGAATTTCACGACGCGTTGTTAATGGCCAATCACGGCGCGGTGGCTTTCGCAGATACGCTGGAAAAAGCCTTCAACAAACTCGAAACGCTAGAACACACCTGCAGGATCAGCTTCATCGCGCGCTCGCTCGGCAACGAAAACACCATCCCGGATCGCGCGGTCGAAAAGCTTTTTGAAATCCGCGAGCGCAACGGAGCGATGAGGCCCGAAGCGCGAACGGGTCAGGTCTGTTCCTACACGCCTGGAGCGAATGGCGACGCGGATGGTGAGCGGGTAACATTGACTCGCGCAGAGCTTGTGGAGTTGTTGATGGAATCGGCGAAGCTGTTTCAACGATAGAAGCAAAAGTGGAGGCGACAATGAACACGACTGAGAAGAAACGCATCATCCAGGCTCCGTCTTCGGGAAGTTCGGATTTGCCAGGACAGGTACTGAACGTCGAGTTGAGTGAGGATGAGGACGTGATCTGGCAATGGACGCACCGCCCGGACGGAACCAGCGCGGTAACCGGATACGAGATTGTCAAAAAGACTGAAGAGAAAAGCGAGAGGAGCAAGAAATAAATGGAAGCTTTGGGAATGATCGAAACAAAAGGCCTGGTGGCGATGATCGAAGCCGCCGACGCGATGGTCAAAGCGGCGAACGTCAATCTGGTCGGTTACGAAAAGATCGGCGGCGGGTTCGTCACCGCCATCGTGCGCGGCGAAGTCGCGGCGGTCAAAGCCGCTACTGACGCTGGCGCGGCAGCCGCCCGCCGCGTAGGCGAACTGGTCAGCGTTCACGTTATCCCGCGCCCGCATTCGTCGGTTGACGAAAACCTGCCGGTCGCGCTCGAATCACGTGTGAGCAAATAATCAATTGCGAGTCGCGGAACGCAGGCTGACCAATCCGCAATCCGCAATCCGCAATCCGCAATCGTTATGATCATCGGACGCATCATCGGCAACGTAGTGGCGACGCGCAAAGACCCGCGGCTCGAAGGCAAAAAGCTCCTGCTCGTCCGCCCCATCACGCTCACCGGCGAAGACGAGAGCAGCTACCTGGTGGCGATTGACACTGTCGGCGCGGGCTTCCGCGAGAAGGTGCTGGTCGTTTCGGGCAGCAGCGCGCGAATGGCCGACGGGTTGAAAGACCGGCCCGTGGACGCGGCGATTGTCGGCATCATTGACACAGTTGAAGTGACTGATTGAAGCTGGATTGAAATTTATGACCGAAACAGCGGACATCGTGATCCCGGAAGCCTTTCGGCCTGACATCGAGCGAGCCGTCGAGATTCTCAAGGAAGGCGGCTGTTCGGAGGTATTTGTTTTCGGGTCGCTGGCCGAAGGTTGCAGCCGGGAAAACTCCGACATTGATCTGGCTGTGCGCGGGTGTCCTCCAAGCAGTTTCTTTCATCTGTATGGCAAGCTGTTGTGGGAGCTTAAACATCGGGTTGACCTGGTTGATCTGGACGCTGACCATCCTTTTGCACGATGGTTGATCCAGAATGAGGAGATGCTCCGCGTTGGCTAAAAAAGTTTTTGCTCAAATCAGATTCGAAATGGGGCTGATTGATGAGTTGCTTGCTACTTATGATGACCTGCTGCAGCGCGCTCAAAAAGACACGCCCAACCTGATTGAGACCGCTGCTCTCGCCTCAATTCTCCATTCCTTCTACAACGGGCTGGAAAATATATTTATGCGAGTGGCCAAGAAGATTGATCAGCACGTTCCCACCGGTGAACAATGGCATCGCGACCTGCTTCAGCAGATGGCTTGTTCCTCTGAGCGCCGATCACAAGTGGTTTCAGCCGAAGCCGCCGAGGCTCTGCGAGAATACCTGTCATTCCGCCATTTCTTTCGTCACGGCTATTCATCACGTTTCGATTGGAGCAGGATGGCGATCATCGCGCAGGCTGTGCGCGAAGTTTGGGCGTTAACCAGAAAAGAGATCGAAGAATTTTTGCGAGTCTCAGAGTCTGCTGAAGATTGATCCATTGTTATGACCACCATCCGCATTGCCCTCGCCCAGATCAATCCCACAGTCGGCGATTTCGCCGGCAACACGGCCAAAATCATCGCCGACATCGAACGCGCGCGCGCGATTGGCGCGGACATCGTCGCAGTTCCCGAACTCGCGCTCACCGGCTATCCGCCTGAAGACCTGTTGCTCAAACCGCAATTCATCGCGGCCAATCTGAAAGCTCTGGATCAAATCATCGCCGCCTCGACCGGCATTGTCTCGATAGTCGGATTTGTGGACAGGACGACTGACATTTACAACGCGGCGGCTGTGATCTGCGACGGACGGTTGAAAGGCGTTTATCACAAAAATTTCCTGCCGAATTACAGCGTCTTCGACGAATACCGTTATTTCGACGCGGGGCGATCGGCGCCGATTTTCGCTTATGGTGATGTGCTCATTGGCGTGAACGTCTGCGAAGACATCTGGTATCCGGGCGGGCCGACGCAGGCTCAGGCGCTGGCCGGAGCGCAAGTGATCATCAACATCTCGTCTTCGCCCTACCACGCCGGCAAAGGGCGCGACCGCGAGCGGATGCTGGCTACGCGCGCCGAAGACAACGCCGTCGCGCTGGCTTACGTGAATCTTGTCGGCGGGCAGGACGAACTGGTCTTCGACGGTCAGAGCCTGATCATTGACGAACGCGGCCACATCATCGCGCGCGGCAAATTGTTCGAGGAAGATCTGATCGTCGCCGACATCAACGCCGAAAGAGTTTTCAAGGAACGTTTGCACGATCCGCGTCGCAGGCAGGAGCGGATTGATATGACTGAAGTCGCCGGCGTTGACCGAATCGAATTGAGGAAGCTGCCTTTTGAAAACCAGAAGCCGAGAATTGAAAGACAGCAGCCGGGACGGGCGGCGCTCCCAGAGGAGGTTTATCAGGCTCTGGTTGTCGGTGTGCGCGATTACGTGCGAAAGAACGGATTCAGGAGTGTGGTGATTGGATTGTCCGGCGGGATTGATTCGGCGCTGACCGCGTGCATCGCTGTTGACGCGCTCGGCGCCGAACACGTCACCTGCGTTTTTATGCCGACGCGCTATTCGTCAAATGAGAGCGCGCGCGACGCCGAACAGTTGGCGAGGAATCTCGGCGTGGCCTATCACATCATCCCGATTGAAGACACTTTCAAGCAGTATTTGAAAATGCTCGAACCGGCCTTCGCCGGAGCGCCGATGGGCGTCGCGGAAGAGAACATTCAGGCGCGCGTTCGCGGCAACATCCTGATGGCGCTGTCGAACAAATTCGGCGCGCTGGTGCTTTCGACCGGCAACAAGAGCGAGACGAGCGTCGGCTATTGCACGCTGTACGGCGACATGGCCGGCGGCTTCGCGGTCATCAAGGACGTGCCGAAGACGCTGGTTTACGAACTTTCGGAATACGTCAACCGGCGCGGAGCCAGGCCCATCATTCCCGACTTCATCATCACGCGCCCGCCGTCAGCCGAGTTACGCGAAAATCAAACCGATCAGGACTCGCTGCCCCCATACGACATTCTCGACGCGATCCTCGAACTTTATGTCGAACAGGATTTGAGCGCCGATGCGATCATCTCCGAAGGCTTCGACGAAAAGACCGTCCGCTGGGTCGTCCGTCAGGTTGACATCAACGAATATAAACGCCGCCAGGCCGCGCCCGGCGTCAAAATCACTCCCCGCGCCTTCGGACGCGACCGGCGAATGCCGATCACGAACAAGTTTCACGGATAGGTGTCAGGTGTCAGGTTTCAGGTGTGAGCAAAAGCGCCGCTCCTTGCTGAAACCTGAGGCCTGACACCTGACACCTGACACCTGACACCTGACACCTGACACCTTGCAATGAACCTTCCGAACGCGCTCACACTCGTCCGAATCTTCATCGCGCCGCTGCTGGTGGTGGTGTTGCTGACGAGGTTTTCCGAAGACTGGGTCGGGTTGCCGCAGCACATCGCCGGTGTGAGTCTGTTCCTGTTCGCTGCGATCACCGATGTTCTGGATGGCTGGATCGCGCGGCGGCGCGGACAGGTTTCGCGCCTGGGAATTCTGCTCGATCCGATCGCCGACAAATTGCTTGTCTCGGCTGCCTTCATTTCGCTGGTTGAAAACAGATTGGCGCCGGCCTGGGCGGTCGTGATCGTCATCGGGCGCGAATTTGCCGTGTCGGGGTTGCGCGCTGTGGCCGCAGCCGAAGGCTGGGCGATTCCGGCGTCGAAGGCGGGCAAGTTCAAGATGTTTTCGCAGGTGGTGACCATCTCGCTGCTGATCACGTCGTCGGTTGACGGCGGGCCGCCGGTCGAAACCAAAGCGTTTCCGATCATCGCTTTTTGGACAGTGCCTGAAATGCATGCGGCTTTGGAGCACCTGTTCGGCCCGGGCGATGTGAACTGGCTCGATTGGCGGATGATATTTTACGGACTGGGGCGCGGGCTGTTGTGGCTGGTCGTGATTTCGTCGTGCTGGTCAATGTACGATTACTTCCGCCAGTTTTACATCCGCGCGCGCGAAAGTTTCGAATCGGCGCAAAGCAGTAAGTAACTCTTCAAGATTTTGGTGACGGCAATGATTATCGAATACGACGGCAAACGCCCGCGAATAGGCAAGGATGTTTTCATCGCCCCGACGGCGGTCATCATTGGCGATGTGGAGATTGGCGACGGCGCGAGCGTCTGGTACGGCGTCACGCTGCGCGGCGATGAAGGCCGCATCGCCGTCGGGCGCGGCTCGAACGTGCAGGACAACGCGGTCATCCATACGACGCCCGAAATCCCGACGATCATCAAGGAAGACGTGACCATCGGACACGGCGCCTTGCTCGAAGGCTGCACGATTGAGAACGGCGCGGTTGTCGGGATGGGCGCGATTGTTTTGCACGCGGCTGTGGTCAGCGAACAGGCGATGGTCGCGGCGGGCGGCGTGGTCACTCCCGGAACGGTTATTCCTCCGCGCACGCTGGCCGCAGGCTCTCCCGCCGTCGTCAAAAAAGAACTCTCCGGCGGAGCTTTGGCTTCGGTCGAACGCAGCGCGAAGATTTATCACGAACTGTCAGAGCATTATTTGAAACAGGGGCTTGGCGGCTGAGGCGTCAGTAAAAGAGAAGCAGTCAGAGCATCGCCACGAAAGGGAGGATGGCGTAAAATCGTGGCGGATGAAACTGGAAAAGCGAGGAGAATGCCGCAATGCAACAAACATCGGAAACAAATCCATTGGAATTGGCCGCCCAGGTTTACGAAGGGCTTTCTGAAAGCGAGATTGATGAGATTGAACGGATTGCGTTGGATAGGAATGATTTCTTTGGAGAAAGAATTCAATGACGCAGGTGTTGTTGGATACCGATGTTCTTTCGGCCATTTTGCGCGGTCATCCAACAGCGACGGCCAAAGCGGCGACTTATCTCGCAACCCATAATCAATTCACTTTGTAACTGCTCAGCCTTTCTTCGTCCCAGCGGGACGGTTTGATTTTAGGCAGGTCGTTTACGGCCTGCATGCAAAGGCAAACGATTTTCACGTCGCGTAGCGACGGTTGAAACCAGCGTTGCAATTGATTCAATCGTCGCTACGCGACGAAATATATTACTCGGCGCCTCATGCAGGCCGTAAACGACCTGCCTAAAATCAAACCGTCGCTACGCGACGAAGAGGGTTGAGCAGTTACAGATGATAAACATCCGGAGCCATCAGCGCGACAGATTTCACAACGAGCGGTCACAAAGTGATCTCACAAACGATTTCGCACTATCGCATCCTGGACAAACTCGGCTCGGGCGGGATGGGCGAAGTCTATCTGGCCGAAGACACGCGGCTGGGCCGCAAACTCGCGCTGAAAATCCTGCCTGCTGAATTCACTCAGGACGCCGAACGCGTGGCGCGTTTTCGACAGGAAGCCCGCGCGGCATCGGCGCTCAATCATCCGAACATCATCACGATTTACGAAGTCGGCGAGCACGAAGGCGTTCACTTCATCGCCACCGAATACATCGAAGGCCGCACGCTGCGCCACTGTTTGCAGCTTGCCGGAATGCAGTTGCGCGAGGCTTTGGAGATTGCGATTCAGATCGCTGGCGCGCTTCAGGCTGCGCACGAAGCCGGCATCACGCACCGCGACATCAAACCCGAAAACGTGATGATCCGCCCCGACGGTTACGTCAAGGTTCTCGATTTCGGCCTGGCCAAGCTGACTGAGAAGAGAGAGGGAGAGAGGGAGAGAGGGAGAGCAGGGGAAGAGGACACGCTGATACTTGCTCCCCCACTCCCCCACTCTCCATCTCCCCCACTCTCCTTGCCGGGCACGGTGATGGGCACGGTGACTTATATGTCGCCCGAACAGGCGCGCGGGCTTGGCGTTGACGCGCGCAGCGACATCTTCAGTCTCGGCGTCGCGCTTTACGAAATGATCACCGGGCGTCCGCCTTTCGACGGCGCGACTTCGAGCGACGTAATCGCAGCCATCCTGGTCAGCGACCCGCGACCGATTTCGCAGCTCGTTGCGGGTGTTCCGGCTGAACTCGAATGGAATTTGAACAAGGCTCTGCGTAAGGAACGCGATGATCGTTACCAGACGATCAAGAGCTTTCTGAGCGATCTGAAACATCTGAAAAACCGGCTCGATTTTGAAGCCGAATTCGCCCGCATCGGCCCGACAGGATTGGCCGAGCCGTCCGGTCGAATCAGCGGCGCCATCAGCGAAGCCGTCACCACCGAAATCAGCGGCGCTGTGAATCAGGCCATCGCCGCCCCGATTCGCCGCAGTTCGGGCCGCGCGGTTGATTCGCTGGCGATCATTCCGCTGGCGAACGACGGCGGCGACGCCGAGATGGAATATCTGGGCGACGGCATCACCGAAAGCATCATCAACACGCTCGCGCAACTGCCGCAATTGCGCGTCATCCCGCGCAGCACGGTCTTTCGCTACAAAGGTCGGGAAGTTGACCCGCAGCAGATCGGCGAGGAACTCGATGTGCGCGCCGTGTTGACGGGCCGCATCCTGCAACTCGGCGACTCGCTGATCGTCAAGACCGAACTGGTTGACGTGGCGAAACACACGCAACTCTGGGGCGAGCAATACCGCCGCCCGTTCACCGACATCTTCGCGTTGCAGGAGGAAATCTCGCAGGAGATCAGCGAGAAGCTGCGATTGCAATTGACCGGCGAGGAGCGGCAGAAACTCGTCAAACGTTACACCGACAACACCGAGGCTTATCACCTTTACCTGAAAGGCCGCTACTACGTTCACAAACGCACGCCCGATTGGATCAGGAAAGGCATCGAGTGTTTTTTGCAGGCGATTGATCTCGACCCGAATTATGCGCTGGCTTACGCCGGACTGGCTGAAGCCTACGGCTTCCTCGCGTCATCAACTGGTGGCCAGCCGCCGCGCGAGGCTTACCCGAAGGCCAAAGCCGCCGCGCTGAAAGCTCTCGAACTCGATGAAGCGCTCGGCGAGGCGCATTGCACGCTCGGATTTTTCAGGCTGCTTTTCGATTGGGATTTCACCGCCGCCGAAGCCGAGTTCAAGCGCGCCGTCGAACTCAGCCCGAATTTCGCCAACGCCTGGGACGGTCTGGGCTTTTATTACAAAGCCACAGGCCAGCGCGAAGCCGCCATCCGCGCCTGCCAGCGCGCTCAGGAGCTTGAGCCGTTGTCGCTGTTCATCACGCTCAGTCACGCCTGGGCTTATTACTTCGCGCGCCAGTACGACCGCGCGATGGAGCAGGGACGCAAGACGCTCGACATGGACCCGAACTTCGGCTTCGCTTACTGGCATCGCGGAATGGCCTGCATCCAGCAGAAAAAGTTCGACGACGCCGTCACCGCGCTGCGCAAAGCGATCGGCCTCTCCGGCCCCGCCACGACTTTTATCTCTTACCTCGGATACGCCAACGCCCGATTGGGCAAAGAACGCGAAGCCCGGCAGATGATCGCGCAGTTGGAGCGTGTGTCGAAGCGCCAGTACGTATCGTCTTATTTCATCGCGATGATTCATCTGGGACTTGGCGATCTGGATCAAACTTTCGAGTGGCTTGAGAAGGCTTACGAGGAACGGTCCGGATTTCTGGCGTTCATCAGGGTCGAGCCGATGCTGGACGCTTTGCGCGGCGATGCGAGGTTCAAGGCGCTGGCTGAAAAAATAAAGCCCCTCAATTGAGCAAGTCGGATGCGCGGGTTATGGATTTAAAAAAGAGAGTCTGGGAAATTCTGGAAGTTGACAGACCAGGCGAGCCGCGAGGCAAGGTCTACGACGCCTTTGACGTGTTCATTCTCGTTCTCATCTTCCTCAACGTCATCGCGGTGATTCTCGGCACGGTCAAATCCGTCGAAGTCCGCTTTCAATCGGCCCTGCGCTGGTTTGAAGTCTTCTCAGTCGCCGTCTTCACGATTGAGTACCTGGCGCGACTGTGGGCCTGCGCGTCGCAGAGCAGATATTCACACCCGGTGTTCGGCAGGCTGCGGTTTATGTTTCGGCCAATGGCGATGATTGATCTGCTGGCGGTTCTGCCTTTTTACCTGACGTTTTTCACCGCCGACCTGCGCTTTGTTCGCGCGTTGCGGCTCTTCCGTCTCTTCCGGGTAGCGAAACTTGGCCGTTATTCGTCATCCGTGCGGCTGTTCGGGCGCGTGTTCAGGAGCAAGCGGGAAGAGCTTTTTGTCACGGCGATGATGATGTTGGTGATGATCATAATGTCGGCGTCGTTTATGTACTTCGCCGAAAACGAAGCTCAGCCGGACAAGTTCCCCGACATCCCTTCGACGGTTTGGTGGTCGGTCATGACGCTCACGACGGTGGGCTACGGCGATGTCTTTCCGGTCACGCCTCTGGGCAGAGCGCTCGCGATGTTGATCGCCATACTCGGAATCGGAATGTTCGCCCTGCCGGTGGGAATTTTCGGCGCCGGGTTTGTCGAAGAGATTCAAAAACAGAAAACCAGGAAAACGACCTGCCCGCATTGCGGGGAAGAAATTGGATAAAAGGGAATATGCCGTATGTAATACGCGAAGTCGCATATTACATACGGCATATTCTTCATCGCATCCGCCTATCTAGAATCCGGGACTCAGCGAGAGGTAGCCCATGATCCTTTCGTTCGACGCGGCGACATCGAAGCGGAAGGCGAAGTTCTTGCTCAGCCTGTATTGCACTCCGCCGCCGAATCCGGTGCGCCAATTCCTGGAACTGAACTTGTCGTTGACCAGAATCGCCGGGTCGGTCTTCGACCTGTTGTCGCCCCAGACCTGTCCCACGTCGGTGAAAACGATCAGGTCAAGCCCTTTCGTGTTGTCATCGTTTTGCGCCCAGATGGTTCGGCGGATTTCGCCCGCGAAGATGAGCGCGTTATTGGCCCGGAAGCGGAAGTTGCGGAAGCCGCGCAGGTAGCTGCGTCCGCCAACGGTCGAAAGATCGTAAAAAGGAATCTGGCTGCCGCGCTTCGGGTTTTTCAGAGTTGTGTAAGCGCGCAAGGCCAGCGATGTCTTATCGCTGAAGATCGGAATATAAACGCGCCCGTCCAGTTCGGTCTCGATCCAGCCGAAGTCCGAAAACGCATTGCCGTTGTCCAGACCGTCAAACGAACTCAGCCTACCGTAAAGATACCCGCCTTTGGTCAGCCCGCGCTCATTGTTGCGCAGATCAACTTCGGCGTAGGCGCCGTAGCTGAAGAGCTTTACGTTTTGCCCAAGTCCTGGGATGAAACGTGTGATCGGGACGACATTCGGATTGCCGGAGAAGAGCACGTCAATCGGCGCGTCCTTATCGTCTTTGCCATTGAACGCCCCCGTGTTGGACACCTGCGCATAGACGCCGACTTCCGACTTCTTGGCGAGTCTCTGAGAAAAAACCGCATTGAAGCTGCGCTGCTCGGTTCCGAAGTTGGTTTCGAGCAGTTCGGAAGTGAGCGGGCCGATGCCGAAGAAATTGTCGCGCGTGCGGCGCGTGTAATTGAACCAGACTTCACCGCGCGTGTTGTTGTTGCCAACTCGGGCGCCGACTTCGCCGCTGGTGTAAAGGCGGGTCGAGACCAGCGCGCGGGCGTAGACTTCGTATCCTTTGAGTTCTTCACTTTTGGCCGTAGTAAATTCGACGCCGAAGCCGAATCCACCGCCCTGCGCGAAACCGCCAAGAAGCGCGTTGACGTGGTCAACGATTCTGATGGCGTTGAGATTGGAGCGAACCGGCGCATTACGGTCACGCGAGATCGAGCGGTCGGAAAACTGGGAAACCTGCGATTGCGGGCCTGGAGCGGGAGCGGGAGTCGCGTTGCTGGCGTTGTTGTTGTCCGCCTCCGTTTTGTTCGTAGTTTTATTGGCGTTGGAAGTTTTGCCGGATTTTGGCGGGACGATGATCGGGTAATTGCCCAGAGCGAGAGGCGGCGTTGAAACCGAAGATGCGATGCTTGGGGAAGCTGAATTTTGAACGTCGGCGGATGCGTTCGACGACTGGCCGAAGGCGTCAACCGCAGCCGTCAAGGCCAAAGCCAGAGCCGCGGCTGACAGCAGGGAAAGAATTCGCAGAGACCTACTCATTATTTTTGTTCCTCCGAATGATTGAGCGTTGGATTTGTGATTGCATTGTCGTGTTTGGCTGGGGGAATCTTACACCGTCGGGCGCCGTCGAGGTTGAATCAATTCGCCTGCGCGTCCGCATCAAATGATGAGTTTCGATCCGCCGTCCTCATTCCGTGTCGTCCTGTCTTTTCGCCAAACTTCCTTTTCAGATACGCCGGGCGTCGGTGTTCGGATCACGCCAGCGCCGAAATTTACCGCCAGAGTATACAACCAATGTCAGGCCTCGCCACGATTTTTATGGCCTGTCCGGGCCGCTTCAGTGAATTGGCAAGGCGAGGCTTGTCCGGCTTCGCTTTGCGGTAGTAGACTGCGTTCAACTCCAGATCACTCCCACATTTTGTACTCCCCGGAAAAAATTAAAACCACCAGGAGACGGAGGAGTATTTCCAATGATCAGATCGGCGCTGAAGCTGGCCACCGTTCTAACCACAGGACTGGCCTTGACCGCGTTTCTGGCGTTTGCCTTCCCTTGCCAGGCTCAGGGCGGGAACGATGAATCGAGCGTGGCGATTGCGACTACCGACAGCGATAAAAGCGCGAATATCATCACCCCGAATTGGTCGCGGGTATTAAAAGACTACGTGTTGATACCGCCGCCTACACCCGATCCGCAAGCTACCGGCCCCGCAGGCCCGACACCAACCGCCAAGCCCACCGACCGGGTCAAGGTACGCGAATTCCTCGCGCCGTGGCGCGAAGTCTTCGCCGCTCTCAGATTCGGCCCCAAATACGTCAACGGGGTCGTGGGCGGCTTTGAGCAGGGGGCGGGTCTCGGCCTCGGCCTCGAGTTCACGACCGCCGACAAATTTTCCTGGGTCGAGTTCCGGGCTACAGCGCTTGTCTCCACACTGCTTGATCGGCGGTTCAGGCTCGACGCTGTCTTCCCAAAAATTGGCGACGAGCGGACGCACGCTAACCTCTGGTTCAATTACATGCTGATCAGAGGCTGGCCATTTTACGGCCTCGGCCCGCGCACACCGCAGGCGACAAGAACCAGTTTCCAACTGGAAAAGCGGTCTTACAACGGCCTGTTCCAGCGGGATTTTACTTACCGCATGAAAGCCGGTGTTTACTCCGGTCTGTCCAACACCGGCGCCACCAATGGGAATTCAGACGTGCCGCCCATAAATCAGTTCTTTTCGGGCAATCCGGCGGTCACGCCGGTCATAGCCTGGGCGCCGGGGCTGGATATGAACGCGGAAATTTTCTATTACGGTCTTTATGGCGAATACGACGGGCGCAACAACGAGCGCGGATTGACCAAGGGATTCTATCTTTACGGAATGTATGGCTCCTGGGACGGGATAGACAACGGCGCGCTGTTTACCGATTATGGCTGGTTGTGGGGATTGTTCGACGCGAGGGCTTACATCCCGCTCGCCAGCGACAAGACATCGTTTGCCGCGCGCGTCTTCGGCTCATTTGAAAACCCGAAGGGCGGCAGCCAGATTCCGTTTTACTATCAATCCTTCATCGGCGGGCGTCTTTATGTGCGAGGCTTCCGCGACTTCCGCTTCCGCGCCAACAACGCGCTGGTGCTCTCAACCGAGTTGCGTCAGACTGTCTGGGCGCAGACAGATACTCGTGGACTGGACATTCACGCCTTCGGCGACGCCGGGCAGGCGTGGGGCGACAACAGGTCGAAAACCGATCCGCAAGTCCTGGCCAACAATAAATTCAGTTCGAGCAACTGGCGCTTCGGTGTCGGCGGCGGCGTCACTTATCGTTATAACAGAGCATTCGCCGTGCGCATCGAGCTTGGGCACAGCAACGAAACCAACCTGGTGTACTTCTCGCTCACACGCGGCTTTTGAGCCGCGTCGCCATCAGGTAGTGTGAGGTTGCGCAGGCGTAAGCTCGCTCGATCTCGCGCCCGACTTCTTCATCAAATCGAAATTGTAGGCTAAACTTTGAGCGCCGCAGCGGCGTCGTCGGCGAGGATTTATCGCCGCAGACATCTGCGCGGCGCTTTTCTCAGCCACGAATGAACACGAATATTCACGAATAGCAGCAGTACACCGCTTTTCAAGTTCCAACCCAAATTCAACAGGAGGACGTTTATGTGGCGTGAGTTCAAGGAGTTTATCAGCAGAGGCAACGTGATGGACCTGGCGGTCGGCGTGATCATCGGCGCGGCGTTCGGCAAGATCGTCTCGTCGGTTGTTGACGATCTGATCTCGCCCGTTTTGGGGAAAGTTCTGGGCGGCATTGACCTGAGCGCGTTGAAATTATCGCTCGGTACGAAACTCGAAGGCGACAAGCTTGTCGAGGTGGCGATCAAATACGGCAGCTTCATTCAGAGCCTGATCAATTTTCTGATCATCGCTTTCGTGATCTTCCTGCTGGTCAAGATGTACAACCGGCTCCGAAAGGATACGGCGAAAGAGGAGCCGCCGCCGCTTCCGACGCCGACCGAATCGTTGCTGGCCGAAATCCGCGACCTGCTCAAGGTCAAAGCCTGACCAACATCGCGGCAAAAATAGTGACAAACACGCGAGGCGGGGATATTCTCCCTGCCTCGCTTAATTTTTTGGTCGAACGACAATCCTGGGAGGCGAAAGATGAAATTTTCCAGTTCTTCAAAATGGTTCAAACCGGCGATGATTGCGGCGGGCGTTGTCGTAGTGTTGTTGCTCGCGCTGCTCGTCATCCCGCGATTCATTGACATCAACACGTATCGCGGCCAGATCACGTCTCAACTCGAACGGACGCTGGGCCGCTCCGTGAAACTCGGCGCGATGGAGCTTGGCCTGTTGCCTTCGGTCAAGATCAAAGTTGATGAAGTCGTGATTGGCGACGACCCCCAATTCGCCCAGGCCGATTTCGTGAAGGCCAAATCGGTGAAGCTTCAGATCGGCTTGTGGTCGCTGCTCAAGGGCAGCCCTGAAGTTTCGGGAATCGAATTGGTGGAGCCTGCGGTGACGCTGATTAAGGCCAAAGAGAGCAAGTGGAATTGGAGCACGCTCAAGCCGCTGCAATCGGCGGAGAAGGATTCGTCGCAGCCGCCGTTCGATCTGCTGGTGCGCGACGGGCGATTCACGCTGATTGATCGCAGCGTCAATCCGGCGGTCGAACGAAGTTACACCGGCGTCAACGTCGCGCTCGATGATTTCTCGCCGCGACAGGCTTTCGATTTCGTCATCGGTCTGACGATGCCGGGTGAAAAAGCAGGGAAGGTGGAGATGGAGGGCGAGGCCGGGCCTGTTGATTCTCAGGACGCGTCGCGCACGCCGCTCGACGCTCGCGTGCGGATGGAGGAGGCGGACATCGCCGGTCTGGAATCGCTGCTCGGCGTAACGTCGCCGCGCGCGGGGCGATTGACGATGGACGTGAAGATCAAAGGCAAGCTGGCCGAAGGGCTGAAGGCCGAAGGCGAGATCAAGGCCGATCAGTTGCGCCTGATCGCGGGCGTTGAACCCGCGCGCACGCCGGTCGAAGCGGAGTTCGCGCTGACCGCAAAGTCGGAAGCGCAATCGGCGGAGAAATCCGCAATCTCGCTGGCGATTGATCAATGCGAACTGAGACTGGGAAAGACTAAGGCCGACATCAAAGGCCACATCAGCCGCATCCCCGACGATCCGGCAGTTGATCTGCAGATCAATGGCGACGACGTGGCGCTCGACAGTTTGCTCGAATCAGCTTACGCCTTCGGCTTCGGCCCGCCGCCGGGAACGAAGGCGAGCGGCGCGGCCACCGTCAACCTGAAAGTGAACGGCGACGTGAAATCAATGGCATTGAACGGACAGGCCGGGATTCGTGATCTGAAATTTCAGAACTCTTCGATGCCGCAGGCGATGACCGTCTCGGAACTCAAATTGAATTGCACGCCGCAGGAGATCACCGCCTCGCCGTTTCGCGCGACGCTCTCGCGCACGACGGTTGATTTCAGCAATCTGAAGATCAGCGATTACGGCAAACAGCCGCGCGCGCATCTGGACGTTGCGACCAGCAACGCGCAACTCGACGACCTGATCAGGATCGCCGAATCGTTCGGCGCGCGGCCTGAAGTGACAGGCAGCGGGAATGCTTCGCTCAAAGCCGCGATTGACGCCGGCCTTAGCGAAGCGAGTAGCGCGACGACCATCAGCGGTTCGGGCAAGTTGTCCGGCGCGCGTTTGCAGATGGCGGGAGCGGCGAAACCGATTGAAGTGGCCAACGCCGATTTAAGTTTCACGGGAGACAGTTTGCGCGTTGACAATCTCGCCGGGCAGCTTGGATCGAGCCAGGTCAACGGATGGCTTCAGGTGAAAAACTTCGATCAACCGCTTGCGGCTTTCGATCTGAAAGCCAATCAACTGAACGTCGCCGAATTGCAGCAGGCGCTTGGCGGCGGGCAGAGCGCGAAGAAATCGTCCAGCCCGATGCGCGCTGATGGCCAGCTTGCGGTCGGAAAGCTGATTCTCGAAGGTCTGACCGCCACCGACATGTCGAGCAGGATTGCGATGGCGAACAATGTAATCACGCTTGATCCGCTGTCGCTGAAGCTGTTCGGCGGCGCTTATCAAGGCTCGGCGCGGATTGATCAATCGCAGAATCCGGCGGAGATTGCGCTCAACGGAAATTTCAACGGACTGGACATCAACCAGTTCCTTTCGTCGTCGGGGCAGAAAAGCGCGATTTATGGGCGCGCTGACGGCTCGCTCAACGTCCGAGGCCGCACTGGTGACGCGCCCGACGCGCTGGCGAAGACGCTGGTTGGAAACGGATTCATCGCCATCAGCGACGGCAAATTCGCCAGCTTCGATTTGATGAAGCAGGTCGAACTCCTCGGCAAACTGGTCAATCTGCCGACGGGCGGCGCGGGCACGGCGTTCCGTTCGCTCAAGACCAATCTGCGATTCGATCGCGGGCGAATGACGACCAGCGCGTTGCAGCTTTTGATGGATGACTTGTCAGTGACCGGCGAAGGCGCGATGCAACTCGGTAATGCGCCGTCCGTTGATTACGATCTGCTGGCGCGGTTGAGTCCCGGATTGACCAAACGCGTGATGCCGCAGTCTGGCGACGCCGGAGTCGGATCGCTGATTCAAGGCCTCAGCAAAGTCACGTCCAAGCTCGGCAATTTCTTCGTCGAGGGGGACGCGATGGTCGTGCCGATCAAAATGAGCGGACCGATGAATCAGCCCGCCTTCGGATTGAACTCCTCAATGCTGGAAAAACGCGCGAAGGAGCGGCTGGTCGAGAGTTTCAGCGACAGGCTGAACAAAGAATTGAACAAAGATTCCGGCAAGGAACCAGGCAAGGAGCCAGGCAAAGACGCTGGCAAACCGAAGCCGGCTGATTTGTTGAAAGGCGTGCTGGACAGTTTCAAGAAGAAGGAAAAACCATAACCCTGGGAGAGCGCACGCGGCTCGTGCGCTCCCGGATTACCGAAGGACATCGCATGCCGATTCTCGAAGTCATCGTTTGCACGGTTGAAGACGCCATCGCCGCCGAGCGCGGAGGGGCCAATCGCCTGGAGGTCATCAGCCGTTACGATGTAGGCGGGCTGACTCCATCATTCGATCTGGTTCGCGAGATCACCGCGGCGGTCAAAACTCCGGCGCGTGTGATGCTGCGCGAAAGCGAGTCATTCGTCGTGAACGATCAGGGAGAGATCGAAAAATTGTGCGACAAGGCGCGCGCCTTTGCCGACTTGCCGATTGATGGTTTCGTGCTCGGATTTCTGAAGGGCGCGCCGGACGGATTTCAGATTGACCACGATCTCGTAGCGCGCGTCCTGGCCTGCGCGCCAAAGTTAAAAACCACCTTCCATCGCGCCTTTGAAGAATTGCCTGACCCGATTGGCGCGATTGGCGAACTCAAACGCCATCCTCAAATTGATTGCATTCTGTCCAGAGGCCGGGGCGAGGCGTGGGCGACGGAACTCAACCGGTTCATCGAATGGGAGCGAGCGGCGCGCCCGGAGATTGGAATGCTGCTCGGCGGCGGGACTGACGCGGATGCAATTAAAATTTTTTGCAAGGCGTCGCCGATCCGCGCGTTCCATCTCGGACGAGCAGTTCGTGAGGAAGAAAGAATTGATGGCGAGGTGTTGGAGGAGCGGGTGCGGGAGTTGGCTGAACTGATCGAGACTTATTGAACGAAAATTCCCTGATCAAGCGCAGTGACAGTTATTAAAGAGAGCGGCGGATGCGTCCCCTGGCCGCTTTTGCGCTTCGGCGGCGCGAATAATCAAAACGGAATGCCTACCAAAGAATCTTTTTGTTTGAATCTGGCTGGCTTCGATTTAGAATACGGCCCGACTTCCGCCCCCGGAAGCCGTCTCTTCTTTGATGGCCGTTTTGCTGTGATGACTAATGAAGATTTCATCGCGCGTCACGCCAGACCGATTGCCGCGTTGTGGAAGACCGTTGCGGCCACCTATGGCGTTACTGAGCGGGAGTTCGCCGAACGGCTCGCCGCCATTCTTGCGCGCACAAATAATTCGACTGGATCGAAAGTAGCGGACGCCGCAGATTCAATTTCAAATCTGAAAGCTGGTGAGCTGTGCCTGGCCATCGCCTGCGAAAAAGGCGATGAATCGGCCTGGCGCGCTTTCGACTCGGAATACCGCCACACGATGCAGGGCGCGGCTCGCTCGTTGACCAAAGACGAAGCCGAGGCCGAAGACCTGATCCAGTTCGTTTTCGGCGAACTGTACGGCGTGCGCCTGGACGGCGACCGCCGCTTGAGCAAACTCGCGCATTATTCCGGGCGCGGGAGTCTGGGCGGATGGCTGCGCGCGGTCATCTATCAGGCCTTCATTGATCGCAAGCGGCAGACATCGCGGTTCGAGCAGGTCGAGGAGGTCGCCGAATTCGACCGCCTGGCGAACGAGGCCGCCGCTCACATCAACGGCAGGCTTTCGGCTCCAATCACTCAACCGGACGACATTGAAGACACACGGCTGCGGCAGGCTACGGAAGAAGCCATGACTCAGGCTTTCGCTGAAATCGAAGCGCGCGACCGGCTGCTCCTGAATTATTACTACTTCGACGATCTGACGCTGCGCGAGATCGGCCTGATGATGAGCGTTCACGAAGCGACGATCAGCCGCTGGTTGGCCAAAGCTCAGCGCGAAGTCAAACGCAAGACCGAGGAGATTTTGCAGCGCAGCTACGGTTTGCGCCGAACCGAAGTTGCCGAGTGTTTGCAGATCGCGGCGCGAACCGAACTCGATGTGCGGAAATTGATTGTGGATGTGAACGGCCCATCAATCGAACGCGCTCCGTGAGCGCAATCATCACGACACGCAAGCGCGACACGCAAGATTGATCCGCTCCCGCGTTCAGTGGTCTGGGCGGAGATAGAAAACAAATCTCAAAAATTATTCAACGGAGAACTTACCTGACGGTAAGTAAATCAGCAGTGGCAACCGAACGGAACAACACGGCATTGGAATTTGAAACGATGCTGCGGCGTCACTTGAAGAGTGGCGGCGCGCCGGTCGCGGCCTGCGCTGGTTTTGATTTCGACGTGGCCGGCGCGTATCTGGAAGACGCTCTCGGCGGATCTCAGCGCGCGGGTTTTGAATCGCATCTGGCTGGCTGCGCCGCCTGCCGCCGCCATCTGATCGAACTGTCGCGTCTGGCGCAGGCGGTTCCGCACGAGTCTGCAACTGCCGTAGTTCAAACCCCGGCATGGACTCAAGCAGGGATTCGTTGGAGAGAAGAGATCGCTGGCTGGTTCGATCTTTCGGGTTGGAATCTGAAATGGCAGATGGTCGGAGTTGGTGGAGCGGCTTTCGCTGTTCTGATTGCGGCGATTGGGGTGCAATCGTGGCGGCAGGAATCCAGACGCGCCGACATCGCCGCTTCGGCGCCTGTGTCCCCTGCGATGCAGTCTGATCAAGGGCAAACGCCGCAATCGCCTGCTCCCGAACCTTCGCCGCAAGACGCGCAGCGTCTTGACACCGGAAATTTAGTCGCGGTTCAGCGGGAATCCACGCGAGCTTCCGTGCCTCAACCGCCTCCCACAGTTGGGCCAAAAGACGGCGAGGCGAGCGTCGCCTCCGCGCCCCTTGGCGAACTGTCGAAAATGAACTCGCCGCAGCCGAGCGGGGCGCTTCAGTTCAGCTTCAGCGCAAGACAGCAAACGCCCATCGAAACCCAGCGAAATAGCGCTGATGCTCAGCAGACTCCGGCTTCGCAATCAACTGCTTCGGTGGCGCCCGGGTTGGGCGGCGTGGGCAGGCAGGTTATGGCCGAATTGAGAGAGGATCCGCGAGAACAGGCGCTGACTTCGCCAATTCAGGCCGAACGCAATGAGGCGAGCAATGACATTACCGCCCGCATGACACCGCCGCCCGGAATCAACCCGATGAATTCCGAACCGAAGCCGGCGCCGGCGCGTGGCAAAGCGCAAGCTGAAAAGCCTCCGTCGCGTTTGTCTGCGTTTTCCAGATCGCTTCTTCCCGTATCGAGGTCTGAATCGGGAGGGAAGAAGAAGCTTGAGCCGTTGGATGACGAATCGTTCAAGCCGATGACGGTTCGGATCAGGGACAAAGTCTTCCGTTTCGAGGGCAATATGTGGATTGATCAGGCGTACAAGCCTGAGATGCAGTGGCGCGTCTCGACGCTGAAGCGCGGCAGCAAACAATACGAGCAGGTTCTGTCCGAAGAGCCTTTGCTTAAAGAGTTCTTCGATCGCGGCCCGATCATCCTTCTCTGGAAAGACAAAATTTATAGAGTGCGGTAACCGGCGGCTGGCCGAAAACCATCAGCACCTTCCTTCAACTTCCCATCCTTCATTCGACCTTCTATAATCGCCACGCTTTTTACACGCGACCACACATCCATCGCGCATCAGAGGGAGAGTCATTCAATGAAAAGATTCGTTCCTGTCTTTCTGGCGGGCCTGCTTCTTGTGGTTTTGCGCCCGCCGGTGACGAACGCGCAGCAGACCCAGATTTCATCGAAGCCGAATCCGCAGATCGAAAAGATCGTCAATGAAATATCGGCGGCGAATATCGAAGCGATCATGCGCAAGCTGGTCAGCTTCGGCACACGCCACACGCTGTCGTCGCAGGACGATCCCGCGCGCGGCATCGGCGCGGCGTCGCGCTGGATCAAGTCGGAGATGGATCGCTACAGCCGCGAATCGGGCGGGCGGCTGATCGTCGCCGAAGATGAATTCATTCAGCAGCCGTCGCCGCGCGTGCCGCAGGCGACCAAACTCGTCAACATCGTCGCCACGCTGCCCGGATCGCAGCCCGAATCGAAAGATCGTATCTACGTCGTCAGCGGGCATTACGATTCGTGCGTCTGTTCGCAGGGAATGACCGACGCCACGAGCGACGCGCCCGGCGCCAGCGACGACGCTTCGGGCACGGCTGCCGTGATGGAGATGGCGCGCGTGATGTCGAAATATCAGTTCGACGCGACGCTGGTTTTTTTGACCGTCGCGGGCGAAGAGCAGGGCTTGCTCGGCTCGACGCATTGGGCCGAAGAAGCGAAGAACAAGAGCCTGAACGTCGCCGCGATGTTCACCAACGACATTGTCGGGAACACCTTCGGCGGCAACGGCGTGAGAGACAACGCGCGGATCAGAGTCTTTTCCGAAGGCGTGCCATCAAACGAAACCGAGGCTGAAGCCCGCTCGCGGCAATCGGTCGGCGGCGAAAACGACAGCCCGTCGCGGCAACTCGCACGCTACATCAAAGAGGCCGCCGAAACGTATCTGAACAATTTTGAAGTCACGCTCGTCTTTCGCCGCGACCGTTACGGACGCGGCAGCGATCACATTCCGTTTCTGCAGCGCGGCTATCCGGCGGTGCGCTTCACCGAGCCGAACGAGGATTTCACGCGCCAGCATCAGCGCGTCCGCGAAGAGAATGGAATCAAGTACGGCGACGTGATCGGGATGGTTGATTTCCCGTACATCGCGCAGGTCGCCCGCGTCAACGCGTCGGCGATGGCTTCAATGGCTCTGGCGCCGGCGCCGCCTTCCGGCGTGGCCTTCAAATCGTTTCGTCAGGAATACAACACCGTCCTGGCCTGGAAACCGAACGCTGAACCTGATGTCGCCGGTTACCGCATCGTTTGGCGCGAGACATATCAGCCGTTCTGGCAGCGCAGCGTTGATGTCGGCCCCGTGACCGAGTTCACGATGAAAGGCTTGTCGAAAGACGATTACTTTTTCGCCGTGCAGGCGATTGATAAAGATGGAAACGCCAGCGTTCCTGCGTTTCCGAAAGCACCCGTTCGTTCATCGCGGTAGCAATAATTCCTGTAGTTGCCCCGGGGCGGTTTCACGTCCGGCGAGCGCCGGCAAATTGAAACTCCTCACACCATCAATGCAGTTTAACTGACAAAGGAGACTGTATGGACGCTATTGGGTTGATAATTTTTTTGCTCATCGGCGCAGCGGCTGGATGGATCGCCGGAAAACTCATGAGAGGCGGCGGATTCGGTGTGATCGGAAATATAGTCGTCGGTGTAATCGGCGCCTTTCTGGGTAGCTGGCTGCTCGCAAAACTCGGAATGCCAGTCATAGCCAGCAGAGAGATTGGCCTGTTGATAACAGCCACAATAGGAGCGGTAGTTTTGCTCTTCCTGGTTGGATTACTCAAGAGGGCTTGAATCGAGGCGGGAAGCGTTGGACTGCTCGTCCAACGCTTCCCGCCAAATTATCGAGGTTTTATGAAGTATCAAAAGCTTTGCTTATTCGCATTATTGTTGGCAATCATTCTGCTCGTTCCGGCGGCGGCTCAGCAGCCATCGAAGCTGAAACGTCCGGTCAAAAATCCTCCGCAGTTCCCAAACATCATTGATTTGGAAAACAAAGACGCGCAGCCAGCAAACCAGCAGGAGAATCAGCAGAGCAAATCACAGGACGCGGCCCCGGCTCCGCAGCCCGACACGTTAGCCGGGGCGGTTCAATCGCTCGCCGCCGAGTTGCGCGCGCTCGGCCAGGAACTTCGCTCGCTGAACATCCGCGAGCAGACGCAGATCGAGATGTTGCGGATGACGCGCGTTGACATGCGGATTGATCATTACGAGCGGGAACTGAGGCCGGTGCGCGACCGCATCGCCGCGCTCGAAGCCGACGAGCAGATGCTGTTGCAGGCGATGACGCGCGAAGGATTGATGGCCCAGACCGCGACCGCCGCGACCTTCAACCGCGAAGATTTGATGAAGCAGTTGAAATTGCAGCACGAGGCGCGCTACCGCGCGACCCAGGCCGAGAAGGAACGGTTGCGCAAGCTCGAAGCCGATCTGACGGCGTCGCTGACCATTTATCAGAACATCAGCCGCGAGACGGAACGAAAAATCCAGGAAGCTGAAGACACGCTGAAGAGTATCGAATCCGGCAAGCCTGAATCAGCCTTGCAGAGTCAGGCAGAGCAGAGTGTGAAGACTGAACGAAAACAATAGTTGGGAGTAGGGAGTAGGGAATGGGGAATGGGGAGTGGGGAGAAGACCTTCCCCACTCCCCATTCCCCACTCCCTACTCCCTCCTTTTCAGGAGACACAATGAGCAACGACAATCTGAAACGCAGAGAGTTCATCAAAGGCGCGGCTACGGCTGGTTTGAGCGCCCCGCTATTGGCCGGCGGGACTTTCGCCGGAACGTCGCAACAAAATCAGTTGTCCGCCCAGGGCCAGGCGCGCCCTGTGGTGATTTCCAGCGCGAACGGCGCCAACGTTCCGAAGCGTGGAGTCGAACCTCGCGGCGTCAGTTGTCTTGAACGCGCGATGCGGATTTTGAAAGCGGGCGGCGACACGCTCGACGCCGTCGTCGCGGGCGTCAACATCGTCGAAGATGACCCGGACGACAACTCGGTCGGCTACGGCGGATTGCCGAACGAAGATTGCGAAGTCGAACTGGACGCGAGCGTGATGCACGGGCCGACGCGCCGCGCGGGCGCGGTGGCCAATCTACATCACATCAAAAATCCAGCGAGCGTCGCCAAACTCGTGCTCGAACGCACCGATCACATTCTGCTGGTGGCCGAAGGCGCGCTGCGTTTCGCGCTCAAACACGGATTCAAGAAAGAGGATTTGCTGACCGAAGAATCGCGCAAGGCGTGGCTGGCCTGGCGCGAAAGCCTGAACCCGAAAGACTACTGGGGGCCGAGTTGGCACAAGACGGCGCCGGCTGGCGGCGTGAAAACTTCGCAGGCGAAACTTTCGCCCGAAGAAGTCGCGCTCAACGACTGGATCGGGAAGGTCGTGCGCAACCCCCCGACCGGCACGATCAACTGTCTGGCCGTTGACGCCAATGGGGACATTTCCGGCGTGACGAC
The DNA here is from genome assembly GCA_022072205.1 of Acidobacteriota bacterium. GTDB lineage: Bacteria > Acidobacteriota > Blastocatellia > RBC074 > RBC074 > JAJVID01. The sequence goes on along the minus strand of JAJVID010000019.1, from coordinate 10,343 downwards.
GACTTCCGGGATGGCGTGGAAGATTCCGGGACGCGTCGGCGATTCGCCGCTGATCGGCTGCGGGCTGTACGTTGACAACGAGGTCGGCGCGGCTGGCTCGACCGGACGCGGCGAAGAGTGCATCTACATCAACGGCGCGCACACGGTCGTCGAAAATATGAGGCGCGGGATGTCGCCGACCGAAGCCGCGATGGACGCCATCAAGCGCGTCGCGGCGCGTTACGGCAATAACAAAGAAGAACTGGATTTACTCGGCGGCATCAATTTTTACGCCGTCAACAAGAAAGGCGAATACGGCGCGGCCACGTTGTGGAAGGGCGACAAATTCGCTGTTCATGACGGTCGAGAAGTGAAGCTGGTTGAATGCGCCTACCTCTACGAGAGAAGTAGAAACAGGTGATCTTCAGGTTCGAGCTTCGGACCAGTATTGAATCAGCGGGTTAAGACAGTAAAGGGAGAATACGGAACAAACAGAAATAACGGAATGGACGGAAGGAACTAAAAACCTCTCCAATTTTCCGTCTGTTCCGTTATTTCCGTTTGTTCCGTATTCTCCCTTCTTGATATAGTCTCGCCCTCGACGCGCCTCTCACGACCGGCGCGTTTTATCTTCTCGCCAAACGGCTTTCCCCGCGTAGCTCACTGGCGTTGTTTTTAGGAGGCAGTTTTAAGTGGAAGTATGCGTTGTTGGAACCGGGTACGTCGGTCTGGTCACGGGCACGTGCCTGGCCTACCTGGGACATTCGGTAGTTTGTGTTGACGTTGACGAACGCAAGATCGAGATGTTGCGCAAAGGCAAATCGCCGATTTACGAGCCGGGGCTGGATCAATTGATCACTCACGGGATGCAGCGCGGCCACCTGAGTTTTTCGACCGATCTGTCGAAGCCGGTCAAAGATTCCGAAATTATCTTTATCGCGGTCGGCACCCCGCCGCAACCGAGCGGCAAAGCCGATCTGTCTTTCGTCAAAGAAGTGGCGCACTCAATCGGTCGCGCGCTGGATTGCGAACGGCGCCGCGTGATCGTCAACAAATCAACCGTGCCCATCGGCTCAGGCAACTGGGTCGAGATGCTGGTCAAGGAGGGCTTGAACGATAACCCGGTCTGGCGTGACAAACTCGCAAGTTCGGCCAAATTGCAGACTGGCAGCGCGGCGTCGAGTCGCCGTTTGAACGGCTTCAAAGCCGAAGATGTTTTTCTGGTCGCGTCGAACCCGGAGTTTCTGCGCGAAGGTTCGGCGATCAGCGACACGTTCTACCCCGACCGGATTGTCATCGGCGCGACGGACGCTTACGCGGCTGAGCGGTTGCGGGCGCTTTATGAACCAATCGTCGAACAGACCTTCACGCCTCCGGCTTCGGCGCCGCGTCCCGCTGATGTCACCGCCGTGCCGGTGGTGACAACCGATCTGGCTTCGGCTGAAATGATCAAATACGCGGCCAACGCCTTCCTGGCGACCAAGATCAGCTTTGCGAACGAAATCGCCAACATCTGCGAGCGCGTCGGCGCCGACATCAAGGAAGTCGTGCGCGGCTTCGGACTGGACAGCCGCATCGGGCCGAAGTTCCTGAATGCGGGCGTGGGCTGGGGCGGTTCCTGTTTCGGCAAGGATGTTTCGGCGCTGGTGGACATCGCCAAAGAATACGGCTACGAGCCAGCGCTGCTGCATTCGGCAGTTGACGTCAACAAACGTCAGCGTCACGTGCCCGTGCAAAAGCTGCAGGAGGCGCTGAAGATCATCAAAGGCAAGACCATCGGCCTGTTGGGATTGGCTTTCAAACCGAATACGGACGACCTGCGCGACGCTCCGGCGCTGGGGATCGCGCAAGAGTTGATTGAGATGGGCGCTCGCGTGAAAGCTTACGATCCGATTGCGAACGAAGCGTGCCGCCGGCAAAACCCTGACCTGAAGATCGAATACGCCGCGAGCGCGATTGCGCTCGCCGAAGATTGCGACGCGGTTGTCATCGTTACCGAGTGGGAAGAGTTCCGCTCGCTTGACCTCAATCAAATCGGCGAGGTGATGAATCAGAGAGTGCTGATTGACGGGCGCAACCTGCTTGATCCACAAGTGGTCGAAGAGGCGGGATTCAAGTATCGGGGAATTGGAAGATAGGGAGAGAAAATGCGAATACTGATCACCGGCGGCGCCGGTTTCATTGGCAGCCACATGACCGACCGTCTGATCGCCGAAGGGCATCGGGTGGTGGCGATGGACAATCTGGTGACGGGCGATCTGGCCAACATCGCTCATCACCGCTCCAATCCGAATTTTGAATTCATCCATCACGACGTCAGCAATCACATCCACGTCGCGGGCGATCTGGATTGGGTTTTGCATTTCGCCAGCCCCGCCAGCCCGATTGATTACCTGCAACTGCCGATTCAAACCTTGAAGGTCGGGGCGCTGGGCACGCACAACGCGCTCGGTCTGGCGAAAGCCAAAGGCGCGAAGTTCGTCCTTACTTCGACTTCGGAAGTTTACGGCGACCCGCTGGTGCATCCGCAGCACGAGGAGTATTGGGGCAACGTCAACCCGATCGGCCCGCGCGGCGTTTACGACGAAGCCAAGCGTTTCGCCGAGGCGGTGGCGATGGCCTACCACCGCGAGCACAAGGTTGACGTGCGCATTGTGAGGATCTTCAACACATATGGCCCGCGCAACCGCGTCAATGATGGCCGCGTCGTCCCGACCTTCATCAATCAGGCTCTGCGCGGCGAAGCTCTGACGGTCTTCGGCGAAGGGCGGCAGACGCGCAGCTTCCAGTACGTTGACGATCTGATCGAAGGCATCCGGCGGCTGATGGAGACGCAATTCAATAAACCGGTAAACATCGGCAATCCGAACGAGATGACGATCCTCGAATTCGCAAAGCTGATTCTGCGGCTGACCGGAAGCCGCAGCGAGATCGAATACCGCCCGTTGCCGGTGGACGACCCGAAGACGCGCAAGCCGGACATCTCGCGCGCGAAAGAAGTTTTGGGATGGGAACCGCGCGTGCCCGTCGAAGAGGGGTTGAAGAAGACCATCGAGTGGTATCGCTCGATAATGTAGATCCGGAGTATTTTTCCCGGAGCAATTTGAAATTTATTTCGCGGATAACCCGTTCACGTCCTGACAGAGTTTTCCGCCCGCGTGTAACCTCTGCGCGCTTTCGATGAACAGCCCAGATCAGTCACACGGAAGCGCGGTCGAATCAGCTTTACTCAGGCGCTTTTCTCAGACAATCAGGCGCCCAAATAACGGCGCAGGTGTCTTCAACATTTTCCGGTTACTCGGCAGGGGCGGGCGTGTGTCTTGCCCTCTCTGACGCAGTGGTCAGGGAGTGATATGCCCGAAGCAGGTCCCCACAACAAGCTGAAAGCAGTCAAAGCCGTCAAATCAACCATCGCGCTCTTTGCGGCGGGTTATTGCGCGCTCTCGATTCTCTCAAACACACAAGCATCAACCATCGGTGTTTCTGCATACCCCCCGCAATTCAAAGTCCACAGTCTGAATTCAGCCCCTCGAATGCGCGAACCGAAGACGGCAAGCTGATTCCTGTTGATCAATTCTTCCCCGCTTCGCGCTGCGCCAAATGTCATCAGGACACGCACACGGCTTGGGCGGAATCGCTCCATCGCAACGCCGCCCGCGAGCCTTTCTACCGCGAGAGCGCCGACATTCTGCTCCGCACTCGCGGCATCGAAGTCACGCGCCACTGCGAATCCTGCCACACGCCGGTCGCTCTCTTCTCCGGCGCTCTCACAAAGAGTTCGGGAAAGACCGCAGCGCCGTTCACGCCGCTCGACGACGAGGGTGTGACCTGTTCGGTCTGCCATTCGATCACCGAAGCGCGGCTCGACGGCACGGGCAGTTTCACTATCCGCCGCCCAGCTCTGCTCGCGCGCGAAGACGGAACGCCCGTTTACGGCGATTTCACCGACGAGCAG
>JAJVID010000019.1:0-6309 GCA_022072205.1 Acidobacteriota bacterium | reverse complement strand
AACGCCGCGCATTCATTCCCGCCCGAAGTCCGCGACCTTTACGAAGCCTGGGTCGAGTTTGAAGCGATTGACGCCGCAGGCAAGACCGTCTTTCACAGCGGCTTCATCAAAGCCGACGGGATGCTCGACGAAAGCGCTCACGTCTACAAACAGATCATCCTCGACGAGCAAGCTCGCCCGATCACGCGCCATCAAATCTGGCTGATAAACATCAAGGCCTACGACAACACGATCCAGCCGGGACGATCAGACATCGCGCGATTCCGATTGCGGATTGCGGATCGCGGAACGAATGCGAGATCACCCTGCGAGGGCGAGTCAATTACCGCCGCCTCAATCAGGAATATACGAATTACGTGCTCAAGCGGCAGCGGCGCGAGTTTGCGCTTCCAATCACGCAAATGGCGGAAGCCGAAGTGAAGCTTCATGTGGGCGGTCATCCTGCGATGAGCAAACCTTCAAATCCGCAATCCGCAATCCGCAATCCGCAATCGAGAAGATGGAACGATTACGGCATCGGTTTGTTGGAGCAAGCCCAATACGGCCCGGCGGCGAACGCGTTCCGCCGCGCGAGCGCGCTCAATCCGAACGATCCGAACCTGATGGTCAACATCGCCATCGCCGAGATGCGCACCGAACGCTTCGGCCCCGAACGCGAGCAGTGGCGCAAGGCGTCATCGGCGCTTGAAGAGGCTTTGCGCCTCGATCCGTCGAATTGGCGCACGCGTTATTACCGCGCATTGGTTTTGCGTGGCGATGGCAGATTGCAGGAAGCCGCCGATGAATTGAGACAGATTGTCGCCCGCTATCCGCGCGACCGCGAAGCGCAAAGAAGTCTGGGCCAGACGCTGCTTACTCTAAACCGCATCGCCGAAGCCCGATTAGCCTTCGAGTCCGTGACCGCGATTGATCCGACCGATTTCGGAGCCTGGCAATTCCTGACTTCGATCTACGCGAGCGAGAACCGCAAAGCCGACGCCGAACGCGCGCAATCGCTCTACCTGCAATGGCGCGACGACCCGCGAGCTTACGACATCGCGCTGCGATTTTTCGCCGCGCATCCGCAATGGGCCGACGAACGCATCGGAGCGCACGCGCACGGCCAACATTCGGCGCATCGCCCCGTCGTCGCCGGGGCGCAGGCAGCGCCTGATCGTTGAGGTGGGGCAATTTGCCAAGTTGTCCCACCATCCGACGAGACTACGAACACAAACATTGAGTCGGCGAGGTGAAACAATGATCCTGAGAAAATCCATCAAGCGCAAAATCGGGTTCAGGCTGCCGGTTGTAACCGCTCTTGTCGCAGCCTTGATTTGCACGTGGTTTCAATCGGCCTCTGCGCAAACGGGCGGCGCAGCCAATTATTTTTATGACGCCAACGGCAGATTGACTGCGGTACTTTCGCCTACGGGCGAAGCCGCGATCTACAACTACGATCCGGCGGGAAATTTCACTTCGATCACCCGCCGCACGGCAAACGAACTCTCAGTGATTGATTTCACCCCCGGCTCCGGGGGCGTCGGCGGGCAGGTGAAGATTTACGGGACGGGTTTTCTGACCACGCCGTCGGCCAACACCGTGAAATTCAACGGCGTGAGCGCGACGGTATCCGCCGCGACCAAAACTCAATTGACAGTGAATGTGCCTGCGGGAGCGACCACCGGGCTGATCAATGTGACTAACGCCAACGGCTCGGCAAACAGCGCGGGAAACTTTGTCGTTTCAGGGAGCAACGTGGAGTTTTCCCTGCCGATCGGTTTCGGGGAGTCTGTGCAGTTTCTGTTTACGCCGCCGCCTACGGGCCAGCAGTTGACGAATGTGGGGACGATGTCGTTTGCGGGTTCTGCAGGGCAGCGTGTCAGCCTGGTTGTTGAAGACCTGGTGTGTGCTCCCAACACCAACCCTCCGCCCTACGCCTACGCGCAAATTTCCGTCGTCTCGCCTTCGGGAGCCGTTCTCGCGTCAGTCCCGTTTCAGAATTATTTCTTCACCGGCAGTCCGACCCCTTTCGCCTATGTTGACGCGCTGGCTCTGCCGGCGACCGGCCAGTACACGATCCTGATTGATCCCAACGACTCTTACCCGACGCAACTCTGCTCTGGCGGCGTTATTCGCAGCCTCGGCGCGACAGTCCGTCTGTACGACACGCCGCCCGATAGCGCGGGGATCATCTCGCCGGGCCTGCCGAGGCCTGTCACTTTCAACGCTCCGGGGCAGAACGCGATCCTGACCTTCGACGGCCTCAATGGGCAACGCATCTGTCTGCAGGGATCGCAAAACGGCTCGACGCTTTTTGGAACCGGTGTGAAGGTCTACAGCCCAGGAACGTATCCGGGCGGCGCGCCGCTGATTTCGCGCACGCTGACCTCGAGCTTCTTCGTTGACACGACCACGCTGACTGCGAACGGCGTTTACACGATTCTGGTTGATCCGGAGTTGAGCAAAACGCTGACAGCCATATTGACCTTGTACGACACGCCGCCCGACGTGACCGGCGCGCTGACCATCGGCGCTCAACCGACCACCGTGAACATCCCTTCCGTCGGCCAGGCCGCGTTGCTGATCTTCAGTGTGGCTTCCAGTCAGTCAGTGACGGTACGTATCACCGGAAATTTCGTCGGAGGCGACAACAAGACCATCGTCAGCTTGCTCAGATCGGACAACACGGTAGTCACGACAGTGACCTCGACCTCCATCGCCTTCGACCTGACGCCGCAAACGCTCGCGCCGGGAACTTACAAGGTCAGGATAGACCCGGACGGGACGAATGCGGGGAATGTGACCGTCAACCTGACCACTCCGTAAGCAGCGGATAACGCAAGTGTGATTTTGAATGAAAGTCGCCCTGGGTACGCATCGCTTCCAGCGTGCCTGAATCTGCGACAGGCGGATTGACAGGAAATGGGCGAACTGCCGAGTCAGGCACGCTGGAAGCGATGCGCACCAGGAATTTTCCGAGGAAAAAGCGATGACGAAACAGACGATCAAATCAATTCAAATGGTGATCAACAATTCGATCCGCAATCTGAAATCCGCCGTCGTGTGGTCGCTGATGCTGGCGATGATCTGGAATCTGGCCGCGATTCCCGCCGCCGAAGCCTCGGCTCGAAACCGTCGCTCGTCCAAAACTTCCTCGAAATCAGCGAAGCCCGCGAAAGCTGTTTTCCAGGGGCAGACGATGACCGTCTGGGGGCCGCAGCAGGTCGTGCAGCAGCCGTCCCCGACGACTTACACCGCCAACTTCTCGCTGCCCGCCGGAGCCATCGCGCCGTATCAACTGACGATCAGCAACGGCGCGACCGACGGCACGCGCAAAGTCACAAGCGCCTGCGTCAAGCTCAACGGCGCGAACGTTCTTTCGCCCACCTGCTATCACAGCGTCAATCCTTCGCCGCAGGTCCGAACAGTTTCGCTTCAGGCCAACAACACGATCCAGGTCACGCTGGTCGGCCCTGTGCTCTCTTACGTCACGATCACCATCACCGCCAATCAGGCTTCGCTCGCCGCGTCTCCGTCGAGCGGAACGCAGGGGCAGACCTTGGGCGTCACGCTGACCGGGACGGGAACGAACTGGATTCCGGGACAGACCACCGCCTCGTTTGGCGGAGAGATCACGGTTGATTCATTCAACGTTACCGGTTCAACCAGCGCCACCGCGCAGATCACGATTTCACCAACCGCCGCGCTTGGGCCGCGCACGATCACAACCACGACCGGCAGCGAAATCATCACCGGCGTTGACGCGTTCACAGTCAACGCCGTGACTCCGCCCGGCCCGGCTTCGTCCACAGTCTCAACGCTCGCGGGCAGCGCAGGCAATCCGGGATTCGTTGACGGAACAGGCTCAACAGCGCGATTCAGCAATCTGGCGGGCATTGCCGCAGGGCCGAGCAATGTTATTTACGTGGCCGACGCAGGCAACCACAGCATTCGCGCCGTTGACGCGAGCGGCGCAGTGACGACTGTCGCGGGCGACGGAGCGCCCGGATTTCTGGACGATCAGGGAAGCTTCGCCGAGTTCAACAACCCGCAGGGCGTGGCGGTTGACAGCGCGGGGAACATCTACGTCGCCGACACCGGCAACCACAGCGTCCGCAAAATTGACACCAGCGGAAACGTGACGACTTTTGCGGGCGACGGCACGGCGGGATTTGTTGACGGCGCAGGTTCGGCAGCGCGATTCAACAGCCCGCGCGGAGTGGCGGTTGACACACTGGGCAGAGTCTACGTGGCCGACACCGGCAATCACGCGGTTCGCCGAATTGATACCAACGGCAATGTGACGACGGTGGCCGGCGACGGCACGGCAGGCTCGAACAATTCGCCGAACGCGCGGTTCAATGGATTGGCGGGCATCGCCGCTGACGGCGATGAGATTTACGTTTACGTCGCCGACGCCAACAACCATCGCATTCGCCGCCTCGATCAGGTTGATACCGTGATCACCCTCGCGGGCGCCGATCGTGGCTTCAAAGACGGGACAGCCGTCGAATCGCGCTTCGCCGATCCGGTGGGCGTGGCGGTAGACGGCGCGGGCCACGTCATCGTCGCCGAAACCACAAACTCTCTCATCCGCGAAATTGATCCGGCGCGCGCGATCAACGGAGACCCGAATGCGGTCTACACGCTGGCGGGCACGGGCGAACGCGGTTCGACGGACGGCGCCGGCAACGTCGCCAAATTCAACAAACCGTCGGGCGTCGCCGTCACAACATCCGGCGCCGTCATCGTCGCCGACACCGGCAACAATACCCTGCGAAAAATCCTGCTGCCGCCGATGGTCGCATCGCTCAACCCGACGCAGGGCAGCGTGGGAACGAGCGTGACGATCACCGGCAATCGCTTTGACGAACGCGGGCCGAGCTACAACACCGTGCGCTTCGCGGCTTCGGGCGGCGGCGCGGTCACGGCGGCTGTAAGTTCCGTGACACGGACGCAAATCAATGCGACCGTTCCGACAGGCGCAGTTACCGGATCAGTGTCGGTTCAGACCGCGGGCGGCACGGGAACCAGTCCGGGCTTTTTCACAGTGCTCGGCGGCGCGCCAGCGATCGCCGATTTCAACCCGAAGACCGGGCCTGTCGGAACCATCGTGACCATCACCGGCTCGTCGCTCAAGAGCGGAGCCGTTGACCCCGTGGTGACTTTCCAGGGGCAGAACAACACACGGCTCTCCGCGCAGATCAATTCCTCGACTCCGACTCAGGTGGTTGTTGTCGTTCCGACCGCCGCAGTCACGGGCGTGATTGATTTGACGACTTCGGGTGGGATGACGCAGACCGCCGGCGCCTTCATCGTAACGTCAACACAGGATTACGCCCTTGTTTTAAATCCGTCCTCCAAGACGATGGTTCAGGGCGGCAAGGCGACTTACGTCGTCTCCGCAACCAGCCCGCAATCCAGCTTCACTCAACTGATCAAACTTTCCGCCACCGGACTGCCCGCCGGAATACAAGCCAGCTTCGCGCCTGCGCAGATCACTGCCGGAAGCAATTCAACACTGACACTGACGATTCCGGACAATTTATCTCCCACGACTTATTCGTTCACCGTGCAGGGACTGGCCACCATAGACGGCGCGACGGTCTCGCGTACTGCCGGCGGCTCGCTCACGGTGATGAGCCGAAACGGCCAGACGATACTCACAGGCCGCGTGCTCGACACGGACGAGAAGCCGATTCAGGGCGCTCTGGTCGCCGTGGGCGGCGCGTCCGGCACGACTGACGCCGCGGGTGATTTCTTCATCCCAGGCGTGGCGCCAAGCCCGCCCGGTCAGCCGAGCAAGGTCATGATTAACGCCACCAACATTCCGGGACCTCCGCCGGAAACATACCCGATCATCAGCGAACCAGCCACCATCATCGCCGGGCAAGCCAATGTCGTGCCATACATCTTCTACCTGCCGAAGATTGACTGGGCCGATCCGGGCGCGGTCAACGACATACAGGTTGATGTCAACGGCAATGTCGCCTCCACCGTCACGGTGACCAATACCAAAGTCCCGAACCTGGCGATGACGATTCCTGCGGGAACCAGGATCGTAGGCCGCAACGGCGCGGCGATCACGCGGGCTTCGCTCACGCCCGTCCCGATTGACCGCGTGCCTGCGCCGCTGCCGGCGACTTTCCAAATCTCGCCCGGCAATACCATCAACATTGCGACGCAACTGGTCTACACCAGCCAGCCGGGCAGCGCTGTCATCAGCAACGGCGTCGTGCCGGTCACTTACCCGAATCTGGGCGGAGCGGCGCCCGGTACGAGCGTGCCGCTCTTCAAGTACGATCACGACAATCTGAATTGGGTGAAATA
>JAJVID010000041.1:82248-85157 GCA_022072205.1 Acidobacteriota bacterium | reverse complement strand
CGCAGCGCGCGGTCTTTTATCCTTTCGCTGTCTTTTCTCCCGAATGGCAGGCGCTCGATTACGGATTGAAGCGCAACGTCGCCGTGCGGTTTATGGATTTGCCGCAATCGCATCGGCTGGCGATGGCTGGCGATCTCGAATCTCAAATCTCAAATCTCGAATCTGGCATCCACGACGATCCGATTGGCGAGTTGGCCGCCGCCGCCGGTTACAGCGACGGCGAACGTTGGTGGGAGCATATGGTCGAGCATCGGCGCGACGGCGCTGATCTGTTCGCCGCGATTTTGGAAGCGATGACGGCGCTGCGCGAATCGGCCTTGCCCGCCGATCAAACCGAAGCCGGACGCGAGGATCAGCCGGAAGCTCAGCAGGATTCCAAACGCGAAGCTAAACGCGAGGCCCAAAGAGAGGCTTGGATGAGGCAGACGATTCGCGCGGCTGTGCGCGAAGGCTTCGAGCGGATCGCGGTTGTTTGCGGCGCCTGGCACGCGCCCGCGCTGACGATTGACGCCGGGAACACGCCGTCGGCGAAAGAGGACGCGGGGTTGTTGAAAGGTTTGCCGAAAATCAAAACGCAGGCGACGTGGACGCCGTGGACCTACGGGCGGTTGTCTTATCGCAGCGGCTACGGCGCGGGCGTCGAATCGCCCGGCTGGTATCATCATTTGTGGACGGCGCGCGACGAAGCCCCAATCCGGTGGATGGCTCGCGTGGCGCGGTTGATGCGCGAAGAAGATTTGGATGTCTCTTCCGCGCACGTGATCGAGGCGGTGCGATTGGCCGAGACTCTGGCGGCTGTGCGCAATCGCCCGCTGCCCGGATTGCCGGAGTTGAACGAGGCGACGCAAGCGGTCTTCTGTTTCGGCTCCGATCTGCCGCTGCGATTGATTCACGAAAAACTGATCGTCGGCGAAACGCTCGGCTCCGTGCCCGAAGAGACGCCGCTCGCGCCGTTGCAGCAGGATTTGACGCGCGAGCAAAAACGATTGCGTTTGCCCGCCGAGGCGTTGGAGCGCACGCTCGACCTCGATCTGCGCAAGCCGAACGATCTTGACCGCAGCCGCTTGCTGCATCGTCTGTTATTGCTCGGCGTTCGCTGGGGCGAGATTCAACCATCAGGCGGCAAGGGCACATTCCACGAAATCTGGCGGTTGCGATGGCAGCCTGAATTCGTCGTCGCGCTGATCGAAGCGGGCGTTTGGGGGAACACGATCATCGAGGCCGCGACGAACTTCGCGCGCGACGCGGCTGATCGCGCGAAGGATTTGCCCGCGTTGACCGAACTGCTGGATCGAGCATTGCTGGCCGATTTGCCCGGCGCGGTCAGCCACGTGATGTCGCGTTTGCAAGCCGAAGCCGCCGTAGCAAGCGATGTCGCGCATTTGATGGACGCGTTGCCGCCGCTCGCCAATGTCGAGCGTTACGGCAACGTGCGCGGAACCGATGCGGCGATGGTGGGCGAGATTGTCGCCGGATTGATCGCTCGCATTTGCATCGGATTGCCGGGCGCATGCGCGTCGCTCAACGACGAAGCGGCGTCGGCGATGTTCGACCGCGTCGTCGCGGTCAACGCGGCTGTCGGATTGTTGCAGAACGAAGAGCATTCGGCGGCGTGGCGCGACGTAATGGCGCTGCTGGCCGATCAACGCGGGCTGCACGGCCTGGTCGCGGGCCGGTGTTGCAGGCTCTTGCTGGATGCGGGCGCGATGGCGGCGGACGAAGCTGCGCGGCGATTGAGCCTGGCGCTTTCGACGGCGAACGAGCCTGCTCAGGCGGCGGCGTGGATCGAAGGTTTTTTGAAAGGCAGCGGATTGCTGCTGCTGCACGACGACGCGTTGTGGCGGACGCTGGATGATTGGCTGCCGGCGTTGCCGGGCGACGCGTTCACGATGCTCGCGCCGCTGCTGCGCCGCACGTTCTCGACATTCGCGGCGCCCGAACGAAGGCAGATAGGCGAGCGGGCGCGTCGCGGAATGACGAGTGTGAATCGCGCGGTCGTCGGTGTTCAGACTGACGCTGAAGATTTTGATCGGGAGCGCGCCGAGGCTGTGCTGCCGCTGGTTGCGCGATTGTTGGGCGTGAAGGCGATTTGAGTTTCGCAATCGCGCCGAACTTTTTATAATCGGCGCGGAGGCTGAATTATGGAACAAGTAGTTGAAGTCAACGAAGACGGCGCGCTTTATTTGCCTGCGGAATTGATCGGCCACGTCGAGCCTCATACTCGTTTTGTCGTGGAGCCGCAGGGAGAGGATTTATTACTGCGCCTGGAACCCGGTTCCAAACCGTTTTGGGCGACGGCCACGATAGAAGAGTGGGTGAAGAGTTTTGAAGAATGGGTGTCAAGCCACAAAGATGGACCGAATCTGCCGGATGAAGCCTTGAGTCGGGAAAGTATCTACGAGTAATGACGACCTTTCTGTTGGACACAAACCTGCTGCTGCGATTGAGCGACGGCAATTCGCCGCATCAGGCGCTTGCCGATCAGTCTATCAAGAAGCTGCGCCTGCGCGGGGATTGGCCCTGTCTCACTGCGCAAAACCTGATCGAATTCTGGGCGGTCGCCACTCGTCCGATTGACGCTAACGGTTTTGGCTGGGACACGCAAAAGACGCGCGTGGAGATTGATCAACTGCTCAACAAATTTCCGCTCCTGGATGACACGCCCGCCATTCTTACCAACTGGGTAAGTCTTGTGATAACGCACAGCGTCAAAGGCAAGAAAGTTCACGACGCGAGACTCGTCGCGGTGATGCAAGCGCATAGTGTCACTCACCTGCTCACTTTCAACACCGACGACTTCAAAAACTACTCGAATATCACACTTGTTCATCCGAGCGATGTGAAATGATCAGTATGCATGACGAACGCCTGCGCCGCTGGCGATTGATTCTGGGCGGCGATGAAAACGA
>JAJVID010000041.1:79907-82148 GCA_022072205.1 Acidobacteriota bacterium | reverse complement strand
TTCAACACCGACGACTTCAAAAACTACTCGAATATCACACTTGTTCATCCGAGCGATGTGAAATGATCAGTATGCATGACGAACGCCTGCGCCGCTGGCGATTGATTCTGGGCGGCGATGAAAACGATGGCACGGGCCTCGATTTGCGCGGCGCTGATCTGGCGATGGATCGGGCGTTGGCCGCGCTTTACGATTCCGCTCGCAAGGGCGGGTTGGGAAGTTCAGCGCCGAACGTCGCGCGATGGCTCGGCGACATCCGCGAATACTTTCCGTCGCAGGTTGTGCGTGTGATGCAGCAGGACGCGCTCGAACGGCTCGACCTGCGGCGAATGCTGCTCGAACCGGAAATGCTCGAAGCGGTCGAGCCTGATGTTCATCTGGTCGCCGACCTGATGGCTCTCGGCGGCGTGATGCCCGCGAAGACCAAAGAGACCGCGCGTGTTGTCGTTCGCCGCGTCGTTGAAGAGTTGCAACGCCGATTGGCCGAGCCGCTGCGACAAGCGGTGATCGGCAGTTTGAACCGCGCCGCGCGCAACCGCCGCCCGCGCCACAACGAGATTGATTGGCCGCGCACCATCCGCGCCAACCTCAAACACTACCAGCCCGATTATCAAACGATCATCCCTGAAACGCGCATCGGTTATGGCCGCAAGCGGTCGGCGCTGCGCGACATCATTCTGTGCGTTGATCAGAGCGGTTCGATGGCGACTTCGGTGGTTTACTCCGGCGTCTTCGGCGCCGTGCTCGCTTCGCTGCCGTCGGCGCCGACTCAAATGGTGGTCTTCGACACGGCGGTTGTTGATTTGACCGCTGAGCTTTCCGACCCGGTTGAATTGCTTTTCGGCGCGCAACTCGGAGGCGGCACCGACATCAATCGCGCGCTCGGATACTGCCAGGGTTTGATCCGGCAGCCGCAAGACACGATCCTGGTTTTGATCAGCGATCTGTTCGAGGGCGGCAATCAGCAGGAGATGCTCAAGCGCGCGGCGTCATTGGTCAGCGCCGGAGTCCAATTCATCGCGCTGCTCGCGCTCAATGACGACGGCGCGCCGTGTTACGATCATAACGTCGCCGAGGCGTTCGCCGGCTTCGGCATTCCTTCTTTCGCCTGCACGCCTGACCTGTTTCCAGAATTGATGGCGGCTGCAATCAATCGCCAGGACATCGCGCAGTGGGCCGCTTCGCGCGAGATTGTGACGGCGCGCGGCGGCAAGTAATCAGCTCATCTTGCCGGGCAATCAAAATAGCGCCGGCCGCCGAATAGCTCTATTCGAGTGTTCGGCGGCCGGCGCTCAGAGTTCAGCCCGCGGCGCAGGCTGATAAAGGAACCGCTAGTTGTCCATAAGAAAGTCATCTCCAATGTTGGAGCGGTCCCTCGTGAGGTTCTCGACCTTCCAACCTCCTTGCTTGAACCAATAGTAGTGAATCAACTCTCCTTTGCTATTGCGTCCAAAGACGTGCTGAACCGGAGTGTCGAGAGAGTATGTCGGGCCATTGATTACCTTAAGGCCATGTTGGAGGCGATAAGGGGTCCTGTCATTCGTGTCGAGATGCTTGAGCAATTGCTCGGTCAGATTCTCGGCTTGCCAACTATCGCCCGGAGACCAGTAGTAATGGATCAAGTCGCCGTCGGAATTGCGAGCAAATACGTGCTGCATCGGGATATTGCCGCTTTGGAGATTGATTACCTCCGGTTCGCCGAAGATACGATAGGCCGTTCCAATGTTGGCGCGTCCAGTCGTGAGGTTCTCGGCCGCCCAGCCCCCTTGCTTGAACCAATAATAGTGAATCAGATGTCCACTGCTATTGCGTCCAAAGACGTGTTGGACCGGAGCGTCGAGAGAGTATGTCGGACCATTGATCACCTTAAGCCCATGAGGACGTTGGATGCGATATGCCTCCCCGATGTTCGAACGCTGGGTCAGGTTCTCGGCGGCCCAACTGTTACCCGGATCCCAGTAGTAATGGATCAGATCGTCCTCGGCGTTGCGGCCGAATACGTGTTGCGTCGGGATATTGCCGCTCTGGAGATTGATTCCCGCCGGATCAGTTTGAGCGAACGTAATCTGCGAGAGCGCCACCCAAATCACCACGGAGGCTACCGCCAGCAATCCGGCGCGTGTCAGTTTCATAAGAGACGACAGGTAATTTCTTTTTGTCATTTCAATTTCCCTTTCAAAATTTCTAGATCGTTTATTCCTCAGTGACCTTTGCATTCGCGCTGCTGCCACGCGGCAATCA
>JAJVID010000041.1:57038-79807 GCA_022072205.1 Acidobacteriota bacterium | reverse complement strand
GCCGCAATCAGGCGAATGTCGGCCTTCATCACGCGCGTCCCACCGACTCGTTCGAACTCGCGCTCCTGCAAAACGCGCAGCAACTTGGCTTGAAGCGATGGGGCCATCTCTCCTATCTCATCAAGGAAGAGAGTTCCTCCCTGAGCTATTTCAAGCTTGCCTTTCTTTTGCGCGATGGCGCCGGTGAAAGCGCCCTTCTCGTGGCCGAAAAGCTCGCTTTCGAGCAAGGTCTCAGTCAGCGCCGCGCAGTTGATGGCCACGAACGGCATGCGCGCACGTGGGCTGTTCTGGTGAATGGCGTGCGCGACCAACTCCTTGCCTGCGCCCGATTCTCCGCGAATCAGGACGGTCGAACCCGCGGGCGCCGCCTTGGCGATGAATTGATAGACCTCGCGCATTCGCGGGCTTTCGCCAACCATATTGTGTTCGAGGTTGATTTGCTCCTGCAGCCGGCGGTTCTCCTGTTCCAGCCAGTACAACCGTTCGAGACCGTCCTGCGATGCGGTCGAGCAGGTGAGACGCTCGGTATCGCTATGAGCCGAGGCTGGAGTTTGAGGTGGTTCATCCTCGTAGAGAAGAAAGATGAAAATCGAGTCGCCGATCTTGACGCAATCGCCATGCGCCAGCGGACGCTCCCTGATCGGCACGCCGTTGACGAAGGCCCCATTGAGGCTTTCCAGATCGCGGAGGATGAATTGATCCGCATCGCGCTGAATAAGGCAATGACGCCGCGAAACGGCGGGATCAATGAGGCAAAGTTGGTTGGATGGTTCGCGGCCAATCGAGCATTCCGTTTCGGTGAGGGGAAAGACCGTGTTCTGGAGCTGCCCGGCGATAGCAACCAGCCTGGGCAGCCTGGGCAGTCCGGGCCGTCTGGGCGGTCTGGGATTGATCTCAGTGTTCTGTTTCAAATACAAATCTCCTCTATAGTCCATGCAATTGAAATCCGATCCAGGTTTGTGATTTTATGGCAACGCTTATCGGCCAACCGCCACGCCTGCGATTGGGGAGCGCATCCATATACGCGAGAACCATGCGGCGAACCTCTAAAGGCCGTGAAGATTTTTTACCCGCTGGGAAGTAACCGGATATAATCCGCGCCTTCCTGGCGGGATTCATCACGCGGACGGCCCAAACAGTCCGAACAGCCCGAACAGACAGATTGATATGACGACGCCATCCCCACAAGAAGTGACGCGGCTGCTCGTCGCCTGGAGCGAGGGGGACGAACAAGCGCTCACTGCATTGATGCCACTGGTTTACGAGGAATTGCGCCGGCTCGCTTCCCGCCATCTGGACCGCGAACGCGCCAGTCACACGCTACAACCCACTGCGCTCGTCCACGAAGCCTATCTGCGCCTGGTCGGTCAGAAAGAAACTCAGTGGCGGAACCGCGCCCACTTCTTCGCTATCGCGGGGCGGATGATGCGGCGGATACTGGTGGATTACGCTCGCGCGCGGATCTTCGCCAAACGCGGCGGTGGCGCGCATCTGGCGCCGTTCGACGAAGCGATGGTCGTGTCCGATGAGCGGGCGGCTGATGTGGTGGCGCTCGATGAAGCGCTCAGCGAACTCGCCCGATTCGACGAACGCATGGGCAGGATAGTCGAATTGCGTTTCTTCTGCGGTTTGAGCATTGAAGAGACAGCGGAATCGCTGGGTGTTTCACCTGGCACGGTGATGCGCGATTGGACATTGGCCAAAGCCTGGCTGCGACGCGAAATCGGCGAGGGACGCCGAAGTGTAGGCTGAGCGCTGGCGCGATGAGTGGGTTTGGGTAAGAATAAGCGCGATTCAGAATCAAAATCGTCTCAACTCGAAAATAACCGAAAGGAATTTGCTCGATGCTCCGTCGCTCAAGCTTCGTTTTCTCCGCGCTCTGCGCGTTTCTTCTTTTCTCATCCTCCGCCGCGACACAAAATCAGGAACACAAATCGCCGCTGCGTTTTCGCGTCACGCTCTCGAAAGAGATTGCGCCGAAGGCCGCGTCAGGGCGCTTGATTGTGCTGATGACCAGCGCGCCGCAGGAGATGCAAACGATCAGAATTGGGTTCGTTCCCGGCTCGACGTGGATCGCCGCGACGGAGGTCGAGTATTTCGCTCCCGGCGCGACGATTGAACTCAATCCCGACGTGAAGGCTTATCCGAAGCCTTTTTCGCAAGCCAAGCCGGGAACGTATCAGGTGATGGCGCTGCTCGACACGGATCACACTTACGCTTATCACGGCGATGACGAAGGCGATTTGACGAGCGCAGTTGTCAAAGTCGAGAACCTGAATCCAGCGGACGCCAAACCGATTGAATTGAAGCTCACTCGCTCGGCGCCCGCGCGTTTCAAACCCGCCGACACAGAAAACGTCAAGCTCGTCGAATTTCAAAGTTCGATGCTGACCAGATTCTGGGGACGCGCGATCACGATGCGCGCCGGAGTCGTTTTACCGCCGGGTTACGGCAAAGACCCGAAGAAGAATTACGCTGGCGTTTACCACGTTCACGGTTTCGGCGGCGATCACACAGGCGCTTGGCGGCAGGGCGCGCAACTCGCTAAAGAAATAAGCGAAGGCAAACACGCCGAGATGATTCACATCTTCCTCGACGGTTCGTTCCCGACTGGCCATCACGAATTCGCCGATTCGGTCAACAACGGCCCCTGGGGAAAGGCGTTGACCGAAGAGTTCATTCCGCATCTGGAAAAACGGTTCCGTCTGGTCAACAAACCTTACGCGCGTTTTCTGACCGGTCATTCGTCGGGCGGTTGGAGCACGCTCTGGCTGCAAGTGACCTATCCCGATTTCTTCGGCGGAACGTGGTCAACCGCGCCTGATCCGGTTGATCTGCGTAGCTTCACTGGCATTGACGCCACGCCCGGCTCGACCGACAACGCTTACCGCGAGCGTGACGGCTCGCCGAAACAACTGGTGCGGATGGGCGGCAAATTCATCGTCAGCATCGAAGAGTTCGCGCGGCAGGAAGCGGTCACCGGCGATTACGGCGGTCAGTTCGCATCATTCGAGTGGGTTTGGAGTCCGCGCGGACAGGACGGCCGCCCGATGAAACTCTTCAACCGCGAGTCGGGCGAGTTGAATCAGGATGTTTTGAAATACTGGCAAAATTACGACATCCGATTGATCCTCGATAAAAACTGGGCGACGTTGGGGCCAAAGCTCAAAGGCAAGATCAACGTCATCTGCGGCGACGCCGACACGTTTCGGCTGAATGAGGCTGTGAAGATGCTCTGCGGCTTTTTCAAAGAGAAAGGCAGCGGCGCGGTGTGCGAGCTTGTGCCGGGGCGCGATCACGGCAATCTTTACGGCAGCTATCAAACCTATCCCGACGGATTGGCCGCGCGGATTTACAAGGAAATGGCCGCGAAGTTCGAACAGGCTTCAAAAGGCGCCAGGGCGAGCGCTAAAGCGAAGGCCAGATAACAAACGATGTAGCGATCACTTCTCGTAACAAACGAAGACATGGAAAACGCTCAATCCTCACCGCAACTCGTGCGCGCGCTCAAACTGCGCGATCTGGTTCTTTTCAATCTCGTCGCTGTTTTGGGACTGAGGCATCTTGGGACAACGGCGAAATTCGGCCCAGGCTCTTTGCTGATGTGGTTGATCGCCGCCATCTTCTTTTTCATCCCGCAGGGATTGGCCGTAATCGAGTTGTCATCGCGGTTCCCGAAAGAGGGCGGAATCTATTTCTGGACTAAACGCGCGTTGGGCGAAGGACACGGGTTTTTGTGCGGCTGGTGTTACTGGATCAGCAACGTGCTCTATTACCCGAACCTGCTGATCTCGGCGGCGGTGATCGCCACTTTTATCTTCGGCGAAGGCGGGAGCGGGCTGAGCGACAGGTGGGCGTATGTGTTGCCGGTGACGCTCGGCGCGTTGTGGTTGGCGGTTGCGATCAACATTGTCGGTCTGGGCGCAGGCAAATGGTTGCAGAACGCGGGGGGCGTCGGCTCGTACGTCCCCGGATTCATTCTGATCCTGTTGGGCGTTTACGGCGCGATGACCAGACCTGCGGCCAACGTTCTCAACGCGACGACACTGACGCCGGATTTGAGCAACCTGCCCGCGTTGAATCTGCTGGCTTCGATTGCGTTCGCGTTCGCGGGGCTTGAACTGGCTTCGACGATGGGCGATGAGGTTGAAAATCCGCGACGCAATCTGCCGCGCGCCATCTTTATCTCCGCGCCGTTGATCGCCATCGTATACATCATCGGAACGGCGGCGGTTTTGTGGTGGCTGCCGAACAAAGATGTCAACGTCGTTTCCGGATTTTTGCAGGCGATCAAGGCCGGGGCCGACAACCTTTCGCCCGCGCTGAGGTGGATTCCTACGCTGTGCGCCGCGCTTTACACGCTGGGCAACATCGGCGGCGTCGGGGCTTGGCTGATCGGGCCTGCGCGCGTGGCGTTCGTGATCGGGTTGGATCGCTATTTTCCCAAGGCGTTCGGGGCGGTGCATCCGCGCTGGCATACGCCTTACGTAGCAATCCTTGTTCAAGCGACGCTCGCGACGGTCTTTCTGCTGCTCTCAGTGCTCGGCAGGGGAACGAGCGTCGAAGAAGTCTATCTGATCCTGCTCGACACCCAGATTCTGATCTATTTCATCCCGTACCTTTACCTGTTCATTGTATTTTTGATTCATCGTCGTCGCGGCGAGAGCGCAACCGATGTCGTGATGGCGCCAGGCGGGAAGATTGGCGGTTGGTTTGTCGGCTTGAGCGGGATAATTATCACGCTGTTTGCGATGATCGTGGCAACAATCCCTCCGCCGGATAACACAAACCCGATGATCTTCAGATTGAAAGTGATCGGCGGGGCGCTCGGATTTATACTGATTGGCGGCGTGATTTATTGGACTGCAAAGGCGAGGAGTTAACTCTGGGAGCGCACTCCCAGGAAAGGACGCAATTATGAGTTCCGCAAATGTTGATTTTCTAAAACTGGATTTATTGCTCTCGGACGAAGAGAAACTGGCGCGCGATTCGGTCAGGGCTTTCGTCGAAGAGCGTATCAACCCGATCATCGGCGAATGCTTCGACGCGGGCAGATTCCCAATGGAGTTGATTCCTGAGATGGCCGCGCTGGGTCTGTTCGGATCGAACCTTCCTGAAAAGTACGGCTGCGCGGGCGTCAACAACGTGACCTACGGTTTGATCACGCAGGAGCTTGAAGCAGGCGATTCGGGCATCCGCAGCTTCGTCTCGGTTCAAAGCTCGTTGTGCATGTATCCGATCTACGCGTTCGGCAGCGAAGAGCACCGGCAGAAATATCTGCCGCGAATGGCCGCCGGAGAGGTCATCGGCTGTTTCGGATTGACCGAACCCAACTCCGGGTCGAATCCGGCGAGCATGAAGACTCGCGCCAAGCGAGTGAAAGATGGGTGGTTGCTCAACGGCAGCAAGGCGTGGATCACCAACGGCACAATCGCCGACATCGCGGTCGTCTGGGCTAAGACCGACGACAACGACACGATCCGAGGCTTCATTGTCGAAAAAGGCACGCCGGGTTTCCGCGCGCCTGAAGTCAAACACAAACTGAGCTTGCGCGCTTCGGTCACGTCGGAGCTTGTCTTTGAAGACTGCCTGATTCCCGAATCGAACATTTTGCCGGAAAGCAAAGGCCTGAAAAGCCCGCTGATGTGTTTGACGCAGGCGCGCTACGGCATCGCGTGGGGCGCCATCGGCGCGGCGATGTCGTCTTATCAGAGCGCGCTCGATTACGCCAAACAGCGCGTGCAGTTCACCAAACCCATCGCCGGATACCAGTTGACGCAAAAGAAACTGGTCGAGATGTTGACCGAGATCACCAAAGCTCAACTGCTCGCATTGCAACTCGGCAGGATGAAAGACGCGGGCACGATGGAGCCGGTTCACGTCTCAATGGCGAAGATGAACAACGTGGCGATGGCGTTGGAATGCGCGCGGACGGCTCGCGGCATTCTGGGCGCGAACGGCATCACGGCTGACTATCCGCCGATGCGCCACATGTGCAATCTGGAATCGGTCTATACATACGAAGGCACGCACGAAGTTCATACGCTGGCGATTGGCAAGCACATCACCGGGCTTGACGCTTTCGACGTTTGATTGCCGGCGGTCGTCTTTCATATTTCATATTCGATATGAGGTATGAAATATGAAAGACGGGCGCATTTGAAGTAACTGCTTCCCGCATTACGCCGTATTAACCGGTGTGCGCCGTCCTGGCCACATCATTACACGCGAACAACAATTCTCGACTTCGGAGGAACGACTGATGCGACGAGTATTCAATATCTGTGGCGTCGTTTGTATGCTCATCTTCTCGATTCAATTGCTAGCCATTTCCGCTCCGGCTCAGGACAAACTCGCCGGACGTTGGGAGGGCAAGGTTCAATCGGTGCAAGGCGAGCGCGAGACGAATCTGGTCATCACGAAAGAAGGCGATGTTTACACGGGCAAAATGCCCGGGATGCGTGGCGTGGAGTTAAATCTCAAAGACTTCAAGATTGACGGCGACAAGGTCACGGCCAGAGCCGATGTCGAAACGCCGCAAGGCTCCATCACCATCAACTACAATTTCACGCTCGCGGGCGAGACGATGAAGGGGCAGGGCGCGCTCGATATTGGCGGCCAGGCCATCACGTTCGACATTGACCTCAAACGCGTCGGCGCGAACGCCAATGCGCCAGCCGCCGCATCCGCGCAACAAGCCCCGGCGCAGCAGCAGCAAGGGCAGGGGCAGCAGGGGCAGCAGGGGCAGCAGCGCCAGCGCATGGACGTGCCGCAGCCGCAGCAAAAACAGTCAATTGATTATTTCGTTGGCCAGTGGAGCTATAAATACATTGGTCGCGAAAGCGCACTGTGGCCTGCGCCGCGCGAATGCGTGGTGACGTTCACCAAACGCGCCGACGGCAAATCGGTTGATGGCGTGGCCGAGTGCAAACACGAAGGCGGCGCGTTCAAAGACCACCTGGCGATCACGTTCGACGAAGCGTCGAAAACACTCAGTTGCGCCGAAAAGCTCGGCAGCGGCGTCGCGCTTACGAGCAAAGGCGATTGGAGCAGCCCGATCTCGATCCGCTTCACGATTGATCCGGTCACAGTTGGGAAGCAGAAACTGCAATTGCGCCGCACCATCTCGGTCGTCGCAGCGCATTCGTTCACTGTTGCGGAAGAATTGTCGGAAGACGGCGGGCCGTTCGTGCGGCTGGGCAGCGCGGTTTTCTCGAAAGTCGGCGCGAAGTAACAACCTGGGAGCGCACGCGGTTCGCGCGCGTTCCCAGGAATTAATCGAAAAGACGAGGCTGAAAGTTAATGGCGTTCATCCATTCAATTCGCGGAGCCGCTTTTCTCGCCGGTTTTACGGTCGTTGCGCTGATCGGCTCATCCTGCGCGCGCAATACCGCCGGTAAACCCGCCGATGAGAAGCCGCGCGCGACGCAGGCGAAAGCTAAGGTCAAAATCACGTCAGTCGAGCAGCGGCAGCAGCGACGTTCAGTAGAAGCCGTCGGCTCGCTCTTCGCCTTCGATGAAGTCACCGTAAGTTCAGAAGCCGAAGGCCGCGTCGAACAGGTGATGGCCGATGTCGGCGACCGCGTGGGCAAAGGGCAGGTGCTGGCCCGCGTTTCGCCAGTCGAGTTGCAGTTGACAGTTGATCAGCAACAGGCGGCGCTCAGGCAGTCGCGCGCGCGATTGGGCCTGAGCGAAGATGAAGGCGAGTTGAAAGACGTGCGTCAGGCAGCCGAAGTCAAAAAGGCCGCAGCCGATCTATCCGACGCCGAACAGCGATACAAACGCGCGCAGAGTTTGCTCGAAACCGGCGTCATCCCGCGCCAGCAATACGACGAAGCCGAGGCGCGATACAAAGCCGCCAAAGCGACTTACGATTTGGCGATGCAGCAGGTCGAAAATCTGCGCGCCTCGATGCAGCAGACTCAGGCGACGCTCAATCTGGCCAACAAGCGATTGCGCGATACGCAGATTCGCGCGCCCTTCGCCGGCCACGTCAAAACGCGCGAGGTGACGGTCGGCCAGTATCTGAAAGTTCAAACGCCCGTGATGACCATCGTCAACGTTGATCCGCTGCGCGTGCGGTTGAACGTGCCGGAAAAGATGTCGCCCTGGGTGCGCGTTGGACGCGAAGTCAAACTCAGCCTGGAAGCCTTTCCGGACCGCGAATTCACGGGCCGCATTTCGCGCATCAATCCTTCAGTCGAAGAAAAGAATCGCACGTTCGAGATCGAAGCCCTGGTCGCCAACCGCAGCGGAGAACTCAAGCCCGGCTCGTTCGTCAAAGCCACAATCCAATCAGATAAAGTTGATCAGGTTCTGGCCATCCCGTACAACGCCGCTACCTATCTTTTCGGCGCGTACAAAGTCTTCGTCGTTCAAGGCAAGACGGTCAAAGAGCGCGAAGTGAAGCTGGGCGACCGCCTCGGCGATCTGGTCGAGATCATCGAAGGATTACGAGCCGACGAAAAGATCGCGATCAACGCGGGCGGCGCGCAGCTAAAAGACGGGATGGAAGTCGAGGTAATCCCGGCGGCTCCGTAACCACATTTTTCACCCGCAAAGGAGAAACGATTTTGGCGCTGGCTACAGACCTCTGCTTCAAAGACGCCGTTGATCTGGCGCGGATGATCCGCGAGCGGGAAGTTTCCGCGACGGAAACGATGACCGCGTTCGTTTCGCAGATTGAGCGGATCAACCCGCAGATCAACGCCATTTGTACTTTCATCGGCGAAGAGGCCGCGATGCGCGCCGCGAAAGAGGCCGATGAAAAACTGGCGAAAGGCGAACCGGTCGGCCCGCTGCACGGCCTGCCGCACGCTGTGAAAGACCTCGCTTTGACTTCGGGCATTCGCACGACGTTCGGCTCTCGCATCTACAAAGATTTCGTTCCCGGCGAAGATGCGCTCTTTGTCGAACGCCTCAAACAGGCGGGCGCGATCATCATCGGTAAAACCAACACGCCGGAATTCGGCGCCGGTTCGCAGACGTTCAACGAAGTCTTCGGCGCGACGCGCAACCCATACAATCTGACCAAAACTTGCGGCGGCAGCAGCGGCGGAGCGGCTGTCGCGCTCGCGTGCGGGATGCTTCCACTGGCTGACGGCAGCGACCTCGGAGGATCGCTCAGAAATCCGGCCAGCTTCTGCAACGTCGTCGGCTTTCGCCCTTCGCCGGGCCGCGTCCCTTCGCATCCGACGATGCTTGCCTGGAACACGCTGCCCGTTGAAGGCCCAATGGCGCGCACGGTTCAGGATATCGCGCTCCTGCTTTCGGTGATGGCAGGACCGGATGACAGATCGCCGATCTCGATCAATGAACCCGGCGCGGTCTTTTCAAAACCTCTTCAACGCGATTTCAAAAATGCGCGCATCGCGTGGAGCCGCAATCTGGGCCGGTATCCGGTGCAGCCTGTCGTCAACGAAGTGTGCGACAACGCTCGCGCGGTCTTCGCGGAACTCGGCTGTCAGGTTGATGACGGCGAGCCGGATTTCAGCGGCGCCGACGAAATCTTTCAGACGTTGCGAGCCTGGGGGTTCGCGCAAACCAGAGGCGACGATTTCAAACAGCATCGCTCGCTGATGAAAGACACCGTCATCTGGAACATCGAACAGGGAATGGGGTTGAGCGGGCAGGACATCGCGCGCGCCGAAACGCAACGCACGCAGCTTTACCATCGCGTGCGCGAATTTATGCGGCGGTATGAATTTCTGATCCTGCCCGTGTCGCAGGTCGCGCCGTTTTCCATCGAGACAGATTGGATCAGAGAAATCAACGGCGTCAGGATGGAAAGCTACGTTGATTGGATGGCGACGTGTTACCTCATCACGCTGACCGGCTTGCCCGCAATCTCTGTCCCGTGCGGCTTCACCGAAGACGGGCTGCCCATCGGGCTGCAAATCGTCGGTCGCCATCAACGCGATTTCGATGTCTTGCAGTTGGCGTTCGCTTTTGAACAAGCTACTCAATTCGGAAAGACTCGCCCTTCGACAGCGGCGTAAACACCTGGGAGCGCACACGTCCCCGCGCGCCTGCTTGCGAAGGCGGCCCTTTCCCCACAATGGGCCTCCTGAGAAAGACAGCGCGCGGGGACGTGTGCGCTCCCGGAAGAAACTGGTGATTCAATGACACTCGCTGAAATTTGCGTAAAGCGTCCTGTCTTTTCGGTAATGCTCATCGGCTTTCTGGTCGTGCTCGGCCTTTTCTCGTTCCGCGATCTGGGAGTTGACCTTTTCCCGAAAGCTGATCCCGCGACGGTCTTCGTCAGTGTCAAGCTGCCCGGCGCTCAGCCGGAAGAGATGGTCACGCAGATTGTGCTGCCTATCGAGGAGGCGCTCTCGACCATCAGCGGCATTGACGAACTGCGCGCGCGCACTGTGGAAGGAAGCGCGACAATCACCGTCCAGTTCGTGCTCGAACGCGACATCGAGGACGCCGCGCAGGACGTGCGCGAAAAGGTCGCGGGCGCGATGCGCCAACTGCCGCCGAACGTCATCCCGCCCGTCATTCAAAAAGCCGATCCCGATTCCGAACCCGTGATGACCGTCGCCGTCGCCAGCGACCGCAGCCTGCGCGAAACAACCGAGATCGCCGACAAACAGATTCGCCGCATCCTCGAAACGGTTGACGGCGTCGGCGAAGTTTCGATGAGCGGCGGGCGCGAGCGGCAGATTCGCATCTACGTTGACGCTGAAAAACTGAGCGCCTACGGCGTCACGATCAACGAAGTCGAGCGCGCGGTTCACGATGAAAACGTCGAATCGCC
Source organism: Acidobacteriota bacterium (assembly GCA_022072205.1). Classification (GTDB taxonomy): domain Bacteria; phylum Acidobacteriota; class Blastocatellia; order RBC074; family RBC074; genus JAJVID01. Next base: position 69,045 of record JAJVID010000041.1, on the reverse strand, counting down.
CGGAGGCCGCATCATTCGCGGCGAAAGCGAGATGGGCGTGCGCACGATGGGCCGCATTGACGCCTCTTCGCAATTCAGCGACATCATCGTCAAAAACGTCGCCGGGTCGCCGATCCGATTGCGCGACATTGGCCGCGTCGAAGACGACATCCAGGAGCCGCGCACCTTCGCGTCAATCGAACGCAAGCCGGCGATCCTGCTCGACATCCGCCGCCAGTCGGGAACCAACACCGTCAAGATCATTGACGCGATTCGCGCGAGGCTGGCGAACATCGAGAAAGAACTGCCGCCCGGATTCACAATGCGCGTGACGCGCGACCAGTCGGTCTTCATCCGCGCTTCGATTGATTCGCTGATGGAGCATCTGCTGCTCGGCAGTTTGCTGGCCTCGTTGATCGTCTGGATATTCATCCGCAACCTGCGTTCGGTTTTCATCGCGGCGGTTGCGATTCCGACCTCAGTCATCGCCACGTTCACGTTGATGAAGGCGCTCGATTTCACGCTCAACAACATGACGCTGCTGGCGCTGACGCTCTCGGTCGGCATCGTGATTGACGACGCGATTGTGGTGCTCGAAAACATTTATCGCTACGTCGAAGAGAAAGGCTACGACCCGTTCCGCGCCGCGATTGACGGCACGAAAGAAATCGCGCTGGCGGTGATGGCGACGACGCTCTCGCTGGTGATCATCTTCGTGCCGATTGCGTTTATGACCGGCTACGCGCGCCGCTACGTTTATCAATTCGGCTGGACGATGGCGTTTTCGATCATCGTCTCGATGCTGGTTTCGTTCACGCTGACGCCGATGCTGAGCGCGCGGCTGTTGAAGAAGAGCAGCGCCGGCAGCGGTAATGACCGCGTAGATTCAGGCCATGCGCAGCACACATCGAAAGAATCGAAGCTCTTTCTCTGGATGGATCGCGCTTACGGATGGATTCTGGAATTGTCGCTCCGCCATCGCGTGATCTTCGTGATCCTGTGCCTGGGTGTTTTTGCGACTACGTTCCCGCTCTCTTCGTGGATCGGGCGCGACTGGATTCCGCCCGACGATCAAAGCGAGTTGATGGTCTCGCTCGACCTTCCCGAAGGTTCTTCGTTGCAGACGACTGCGAACCGGATTGAAGAACTGGCTGAGCGGATGAAGAACGAGGTCAAAGGCGTTGATTTTGTTGTGCCGCAGGTGCCGCCCGAAGGCCGCATGAACCATTCGCATTCTTACATCAAGCTGGTTGACGCGCGCCAACGCAAAGAGACGAACATTGAGATCGCCAACCAGATTCGCAAGATTATGGCGCAATACCCGAATATGCGTTTTCGCGTGAACATCCCTTCGGCGTTGGGCGGAGGCGGCGAGGCGCAGTTCTATCCGATTCGCGGCAGCCTGCTCGGCCAGGATTTCAACCAGGTTGTGGAACTGGCCAAGCAAAGCAACGATGAGATGCGGAAAGCGCCGGGGCTGGTTGATGTCGAGCCGGGGCTGAATCTGAACAACCCCGAATTCCAGGTCAAGGTTGATCGGCAGAAGGCGTCTGATCTCGGCGTCCGCGTGGCTGATGTCGCGCACGCCGTGCGATTGATGTTTTCGGGCGACGACGAGATTTCAACCTACAAGGAAGGCGATGAACAGTACCTGGTGACGATGCAGTTGCTGCCCGAACAGCGCAACAACCCTGAGATGCTGGCGCGGTTGATGGTCCCGTCTTCAAAACTGGGCCAAACGCGATTGGACAACCTCGCGGCCATCACTCGCGGCACAGGCCCGGCGCGCATTGAACGTTTGAACCGTCAATTCCAGGTCGGCCTCAACGCCAATTTGAAACCGGGCGTTTCGCTCGACGAGGGCGCGCGCCAGACGACGGAAGCCATGGGGCGTGTCGCGCTGCCCGAAGGCTACAAATTCAAATTTTTCGGCCAGGTGAAAGTGTTGGAAGAGACGACGGCGAATTTGATCATCACCTTCCTGCTCGCTTCAATCTTTATGTACATGGTTCTAGCCGCGCAGTTCGAGAGCATCCTGCACCCGCTGATCATCATGCTAAGCCTGCCGCTTTCGATTCCGTTCGCGCTGTTTTCGCTGTGGGCGACGGGGAGGTCGTTGAATTTGTGGAGCGCGCTCGGTGTGCTGTTGCTGCTCGGCATCGTCAAGAAGAACGCGATCCTGCAGATTGACTACACCAACCAGTTGCGACGGGAAGGCGTCCCGCTGCGCGAAGCGATCATCCGGGCGAATCACGTGCGGTTGCGGCCGATCCTGATGACAACGTTTTCGATTGTCGCGGGATTGATTCCGACTGCGATAGGCATCGGCGCGGGCGCGGCGCAGCGTTCGGCAATCGCTGTGACGATCATCGGCGGGCAGACTTTGTGCCTGTTGTTGACATTGCTTGTAACGCCGGTAGCCTACTCATTGCTCGCGGGGCTGGAAGGCATGAGCGTGTTTGCCAAAGCGCGCTCCGGATTGGCGGCGGTGAAATCCGGCGTTACGAAGATGTTTATGTGATTACGTTCAGATTGCTTGCAAAGGTAAGTAGCTTGGGTTTAGTTATGTTATTCAATGCTGAAACTTGTTACTCGATAGTAGCTTGAAAACATTTTTTCGAGCATCAGGAATATTTTTCTTGACTGGATAACGACGACTGGAGTATAAGCTGGCCTCGGTTGGGTAGCGTAATCAAGCTATCCGGCAAGCATCAAATTAAGGTTCAGAAATCTTCAAATAGTTATGACGCTCAAAGGACATAAAAATCTGATAGCCAACGGCGCGATGGCGACAGGACTGACCTGCTCGTGGCCAGGCCTTTTTGTGTGCTTTCGGCTGGTCAAAACCAACACCTTAGCCACGTCAGGGATGCCGCGAAGAGAGCAACAGGGCAGTTCGACTGAACGCCAGTTTGGCGATTATCTCTTTAGGCGTCAATAGTCTTGCGGGAGCGGCAGTTCCCGCTCCCGAAAATCCGAATACCGAAATCGAAAAGGGTTTTTAGGTCGAGCGGGCCGCTCCAGCAAATGCTGTAGAGCTGTCCGCTCTTTGCTTTTTGTCGCGCTCGTTTTTTATGCGCGAATGCCCACCCGGAAGAAGCTGACAGAAGGAATGGCCCGAAGAGGCCGGATGGATCGCCAGATGGTCTGGAGGCTGTCTGTAAAACTGCGGTAGCTTGAAGCTGCAAGCAGGTTCGATTCCTGCCTTCGGGATAAGTGTGTCTTGTTACAGGAGCGTAGTGTAATTGGATAACATTGCGGTCTCCAAAACCGTAGCTTCGGGTTCGAGTCCCGGCGCTCCTGCTATGAATTGAGTTATTCGGAGGCGTGGCGGAAATGGTAATCGCGCTGGTCCGCTAAACCAGAGAGCTACTTTGTCTCGTGTGGGTTCGATCCCCACCGCCTCCGTCAGAGTTAATCGGAGTTACTGTGGAAGTAGGAAGAGATAGCAAAAAGTAACATAAAATTACGGAGGGCTAGCCTAATTGGTAAGGCAGCAGTCCTGAAAACTGCCGAGGTAACACTCATCAGGGTTCGAGTCCCTGGCTCTCCGTCAAGATTACGCGAGCCGACGTGGCGCAACACGGCAGACGCGCTAAGCTCAGAACTTAGATGTTGCAGGTTCGAATCCTGCCGTCGGCATCAAAGTTATTCACTTGTTGTTTGAAATGTTTTTGCATCGGTAGCTCAGTTGGAAATCGAGAGCGCAGGTCTCCGAAGCCTGAGGACGCGAGTTCGAGTCTCGCCCGATGCTCTTGCGGACGTGGCGCAACCCGGTAGACGCGCAGCGCCGAGAACGCTGTTGTTGGAGGTTCAAATCCTCTCGTCCGCATTTCAGCGCGTCTGGCCGATTGGATTCAGGCGCATGGTTGCAGCCCACGTCAGATCGGCTCGATTCCGGCGCCGTGCTCCAGATTTGCCGAAGTGGCGCAACAGGCAGACGCGCGGAATTTAAAACTCCGTTGTTTGTGGGTTCGATTCCCACCTTCGGCATATATCGCGGGCGAGCAAGCGCTCAGTTGGGTCTCATAAGCCCGGCGCGCTGGGAGCGTTACCCAGGCCCGCAATCAAATATGGGGCGTTGGGCAAGAGGTCAAGCCGCAGTTCTTTCAAAGCTGAAATCGCGGGTTCGAATCCCGCACGCCCTGCTGAATTATGGGTCTGTGGCCTAACCGGTAAGGCAGCGGCCTTTTAAGCCGCGAGATGTGGGTTCGACCCCCACCGGACTCATCACGGTATTTGGCGCCTGCTCCTGTAGCTTAACTGGCAAAGCGGCAGGCTTATACCCTGCGAGCGCCGGACGAGCGCGTGATCCGAGTTCGAATCTCGGCGGGAGCATCAGAATTATGGCGGGTGTAGCTCAGGTGGCAGAGCGTCTGGCTGTGAACCAGATCGTCGCCGGTTCGAGTCCGGCCACTCGCCCTGGCGTTTTGAAAACTTGATGGGATGTCGTCTAACTGGCAGGACGATAGCCTTTGAAGCTATCTGTCGAGGTTCGAATCCTCGCATCCCAGTTTTGTACCTGTAGCTCAACTGGCAGAGCACACGGTTGATGACCGTGCGGTTGTAGGTTCAACTCCTACCGGGTACATCTTTACGGGACTGTGGGCCAGCGGAGTGGCCGCAGCGCTGTCAACGCTGAGATCGTCGGGTTCAACTCCCACCAGTCCCGCCAAAGTTGAATGGATCGGTAACTCAATCGCCCAGAGTGTCTGCCTCTTATAGCGGTTTGCGCTTGGATGCGACTCTGTGGCAGTAGCCCGACCGTGAGGGAGGGCTTGCGAATCAAGCCCTCCCTCACGGTCGGGCTACTGCCACGCCACACGCATCTGCAAACCGCTATAAGCAGAAGGTTGTGGGTTGAAATCCCACCCGATCCACCAACGAATTTTCGTCGCTGCGGGGTTGGATGTGACAACCACTCAGGGTGTCAGGCGGCAATCGTCCGAAAGTGATTGCCGCCTGACGAGGGCGATCGGTTGTTTGAATTTCGATGAGGGATGGCCAAGCGGCAAGGCGCTAGAGATCGTGGGTTCGAATCCCACTCCCTCAGCCAGTTTCGGAGTGTAGCTCAGTTTGCGAAGAGCGCACGGTTCGGGGCCGTGAGGCCGCAGGTTCAAATCCTGCCACTCCGATTTTTTGTGAGCGGAGCGCGAATGGCTGCGCGCCGGTCTTCCAAACCGGAACGAGCGGGTTCGATTCCCGCCGCTCACTCTTGTTTTGCCGCCGCACCTCAATGGCGTGAGCAGCCGTCTCGTAAGCGGCCAAATAAAAAAGCTGTGGGTTCGATCCCACCGCTCCTATCGAAGTTGTTTGACAGTTTGGGGTCGTAGCCAAATTGGCAAGGCGCCGGTCTTGCAAACCGGAAATTGCGGGTTCGAGTCCCGCCGATTCCATCAGTCTTCAGAGGGTTTCAGGATGTGGGGCAGCGGTCGCCCACTTGCCTTGGGAGCAAGCTCACGCAGGTTCGAATCCTGCCATCCTGACTTTGTCCGTGTAGCTCAGTTGGAACTTGAGAGCGCCGCGCTACGAACGCGGAGGTCGGGAGTTCGAGTCTCTCCACGGACATCACCTGGTTGGGTAGCTCAGATGGTAGCAGCGCCGGTCTGAAGAGCCGGAGGTCGTCGGTTCGATGCCGACCCCAACCACTGAATCTGGTGATGTAGCTCAGCGGAATTGAGAGCATCAGTTTCCTAAACTGAAGGTCGTGAGTTCGAATCTCACCATCACCTTTTTATACGCCCGCATAGCTCAGAGTGAAGCAGCGCTCGCGTGGTAAGCGAGAGGTCGTCGGTTCGATTCCGATTGCGGGCTTGCAAAATAATAGAGGCATTCTGTTCCGGGTCTGTGGTCTAATTGGAATCAAGGCGCTCGTCTTCTAAACGAGACAATGCAGGTTCGAGTCCTGCCAGACCCATTTGAGGCGAATTTATGATAACTGGTAGAAAAGTTTTACTCCTCAACGCTTCGTACGAACCATTGAGCCTTGTGACCGCGCCGAAAGCCTTGACGCTGGTTTGGCGGCGCGTGGCTGAAACGCTCGAATTCGACAAAGGCGTCCAGATTCGTTCGCCGCGTTTTGTTTTCGACGCGCCTTCGGTCATTCGTTTGACGCATTACATTGACGTGCGATCGCGGCAGAACCGAGTGACCAATCGTCATCGCATCTTCTCGCGCGATCATTACCGCTGCCAGTATTGCGGGCGGCGCGGAACCGCGTTCGATCTGACGCTCGATCACATTCTGCCCAGGTCGCGCGGCGGACGCACGCTGGCTGAAAACCTGGTGACCGCCTGCAAGGCTTGCAATAACCGCAAAAGCGACCGCACGCCGGAAGAGGCGCGCATGCCGCTGCTCACCAATCCGGCGGCGTTGTATTACGGGTTGGAGCGGGCCGCCTGGCGCGACGCCGCGAGGTCTCGCCCTGAATGGCGCAAGTATCTCTTCCTCGAATATGTCGAGCAGAACAACGACGCGGCGATGACCGCGTGAGAAGATGGTGGGGCAATTTGCCAAATTGTCCCACCATCTTCTCACTTTAGGATTTCGCCTTGCTTGACAGTCTCGCAATCCATTTGCTAATTTGCCGCCTCATTGAAATATAGGCTGGTAGCTCAGGGGTAGAGCACTACCTTGACACGGTAGGGGTCAGCGGTTCAAATCCGCTCCAGCCTATTTAAGTTCGCCAATGACTCATTGGCTGCTTTCCGGGCTTGCAATACACAGCCCGAGTTCAACGTCAGCTCCCGAAGAGTTGTCAAATTATGCGGAAACGATTTACGAATCGAACTAAGTAGCTGCGATGATCGAGCGTCGCCCGACGCGTCATTGCAGCATTCCGCGCGACAACCGCTGGCGTAGGACCTTACCTGAAGCAATTATCCTGATTCGGAAGCTTTTGGGACTGTCCACCAGTAAATTTAGACACGGGGTTCGAGTTTCGGACTCCGGGCGACAGCCATTTGTACGGTTGGCGCCGACAAGAAATGAGTGAGACAGCAGTGAACGCAGAGCAAGTTAATCAGCAATCATCGAATTCATCGGGCCTTTCGGCTCTTGAAATTTTGAAACAGCAGGATCGTGAGAGCGCGAAGCGAGCCATCGCCGCGCGCCTTTACCAGCACGGCGTCAGGCAGGAAGAGCCTGTTGACCTGAGCTATGTTGTTCGAGAAGGCGAGAGCGTGGAGCCGCTCACGCCCGAATCGGGCAATGACGCGCTCGAGGTTTATCGTCATTCGACCGCGCATCTGTTGGCGGCGGCGGTGCTCGATCTTTATCCGGGCACGAAGCTCGGCATCGGCCCGGCGCTGCTCGACGATCCGAAGGGCGGATTCTTTTACGACTTTCAACGCGCGGGCGGTGAGCGATTCACGCCCGAAGATTTGCCGAAGATCGAGAAGCGCATGAAGGATTTGATCAAGCGCAATCTCGAATACCGGCGCGTTGAAATGCCGAAGGCTGAGGCCGAGAAGAAATTCGCCGAGATGGGCGAGCCTTTGAAGTGCGAGTTGATCGAAGAGAAGGCCGGCGCGCAGGTCAGTTGCTACACCATCGAAGGCACGCCGTTCGTTGATTTCTGTCTGGGGCCGCACATTCCTTCGACGGGAAAGATCAAGGCGATCAAGCTGCTTTCAATCGCCGGCGCGCACTGGAAAGGCGACGAATCGCGCGAGCAGATGCAGCGCATTTACGGCACGTCGTTCTTCTCGCAGGAAGAGCTTGACGAATGGATCAGGCAGAAGGAAGAGGCCGAGAAGCGCGATCACCGGCGGCTTGGGCAGGAGCTTGACCTCTTCAGTTTCAGCGACGCCATCGGGCCGGGCTTGGTGTTGTGGCATCCGAACGGCGCGCTGATCCGCAAGGTCATCGAGCAGTTTCTGAACGAGGAGCTTTACCGGCGCGGTTACAGCTTCGTCAACACGCCGCACGTCACGCAGTCGGAACTCTTCCGAATCTCCGGCCATCTGGAGAATTATCAGGAAGGCCTTTATCCGCCGATGACGGACAAGGAGAACGAGCAGATCGAGTACCGGATGAAGCCGATGAACTGCCCGTTCCACATCCAGATTTACAAATCGCGGCAGCGGTCTTACCGCGACCTGCCGCAGCGTTACGCCGAATACGGCATGGTTTATCGCTACGAGCGTTCGGGTGTGACGCACGGATTGATGCGCGCGCGCGGCTTCACGCAGGACGACGCGCACCTGTTCTGCACGCCGGAGCAGTTGGTGAGCGAGGTGGTGGCCTGTCTCGATCTGGTGGATTTTGTGATGAAGGCTTTCGGCTTCGAATACAAAGCCGAGCTTTCGGTTCGCCATCCGACGGATCATTCAAAATATCTGGGTTCGGACGAAGTCTGGACGATGGCTGAAGACGCGCTGACCAAGGCTCTGAACGAATATGGATTGCCGTATGCTCGGATGGAAGATGAAGCGGCGTTTTACGGGCCGAAGATTGACTTCAAGGTCGTGGACGCGATCAAACGCACGTGGCAGCTTTCGACGATCCAATGCGATTTCAATCTGCCGCAGCGATTCGGCATCGAGTACATCGGCTCGGACAACAAACCGCATCAACCGATCATGGTGCATCGCGCGATCCTCGGATCATTCGAGCGGTTCTTCGGAATTTTGATTGAGCACTACGCCGGGGCGTTCCCGGTCTGGCTCGCGCCGGTTCAGGCGATAGTTCTGCCGATTTCGGATCGGTTCAACGAGCGCGCTGTCGAGGTTGAGCGGCAGTTGCAGTCCGAGGGACATCGCGTTCAGGCGGACTTGCGCAGCGAGAAGATCGGAGCGAAGATTCGTGACGCGCAACTCAAGAAAATTCCATTTATGTTGGTTATTGGCGAACGCGAGGCCGAATCAGGCGCAGTAGCCGTGCGCGACCGCGTCAAGGGTGATACCGGCGCAGTGAGCGTCGCCGAATTCAGCGCGCGATTGAAAGAGTTGGTTGGCACGCGCGCTTTGCAGACTTGATCGAATCCTGATTTGAGATTCGGGGTTTGAGATTTTCACGGAGGTGAATTTATCAGTAACGGTTATCAAGGCGGTTTCAGAGGACGACGCGATTCCAGAGGGCCGAGCGTTCGCGTCAACGAGCGCATTCGCGTGAAAGAAGTTCGCGTGATTGACGAGGAAGGGGAGCAACTGGGCATTATGACGCCGCAAAAGGCCATCGCCATTGCGCGCGAGCGGGGCTACGATCTGGTCGAAGTCGCGCCCCAGGCCCAGCCGCCGGTCTGTCGCATCGTTGACTTCGGAAAATATCTTTACGAGCAGAAGAAGCGGGCGCACGAGGCCAAGAAGAAACAGGTCGTCATCGAAGTCAAAGAAATCAAGTTCCGCCCGATGACCGATGAGCACGATTACAACTTCAAGATGAAGCATGCCAAAGAGATTCTGACCGACGGAAACAAGGTGAAGGCGACGGTCAGATTTCGTGGCCGCGAGATCACGCACAAGGAACTCGGAATGCAATTGCTCGACCGGTTGGAGAAAGACCTGGCCGAAAGCGGCTCGCCGGAGTTCCGCCCGCGAGTCGAGGGCATGCAGATGACAGTTATCTTTTCGCCGAAGAAAGAGAAGTAGGACGGTGTTTGGTGATTGGTGTTTGGTGGTTGGTTGGCCAACCACCGGCCACCAACCACCAAGCGCCAATTAACGGAGGAATAATGCCAAAGCTTAAAACACATAAAGGCGCCGCGAAGCGTTTTCGCACGACCGCCACAGGCAAGATCAAACGCGGTCATTCGCACGCGCGCCACATTCTGACCAAAAAGACGACGAAACGTAAACGCCAACTCGATGTTGACGTGCTCGTTTCCGAAAACGATTTCGAGCGTGTGATGGCGATGCTGCCTTACGGCCGCAAATAATTTGTCCGGCAAGCTGCCAGCTTGCCGTTGACTTCGCAATACATCATTCATTGGAACCCGCGGCGAACTGGCAGCTCGCCGGACAATCATGCAAGGAGGGGCTTATGCCTCGAGCAAAAAGAGGGAATAAGCGTTTAGACAAGCGCAAAAAACTGGAGAAACTTTCAAAAGGATATCGCGGCACCAAGAGCAAGCTTTACCGTTCGATGAGGGAATCGGTTCAGCGCGCGCTCAAATTCGCCTACGTGGGCCGCAAGGTCAAGAAGCGCGATTATCGTTCGCTCTGGATCATCCGCATCGGCGCCGCCGCGCGCTTGAACGGATTGAACTACAGCCAGTTTATGCACGGCCTGAAAGTAGCCGGAATTGACCTCGACCGGAAAATTCTCGCCGACCTGGCCGTCAATCAGCCGCAGGCTTTTGCCGAACTCGCGGGTTCGGCGAAGAAGGCGTTGGAATCAGGCAAAGCCGCCGCTTGAGCCTGTTCCAAAGAATCCGAGAATTTGCCGACCCAAGACTCCCGGTGTTTAACCAGGCCGGATGTCTTGGGTCTTTGTTTGATAGGCTTCAGTTATGTCAGATCGAATTACACAACTGCGCAACGATTTCGACGGCGAGCTTAAAGCGGTCAGCGCCGACGCCGGCGCGAACGCCCTGCGCGACCGCTGGGTGGGCCGCAAGAGCGGCGTGATCACCGCCGAAATGAAGACGCTCGGCAAGCTTTCGCCCGAAGATCGCCGCGTCGCCGGGCAACGGCTCAACGAACTGAAAGATTACGTCGAGGCCGAGATCGAAAAGCTGCAAGCCGATTTCGCCGCGAAACGCGAGGCCGAGCAGTTGGTCAAAGAACGCATTGACGTGACGCTGCCCGGACGCCGCATCGAGGCCGGCCATCTGCATCCGATCACGCTGCTGCGGCAAAAGATCGAAGACATCTTCGTTTCGATGGGCTACGAGATCGAAGACGGGCCGGAGATCGAGACCAACTTCTACAACTTCGACGCGCTGAACATCCCGGCCAATCACCCGGCGCGCAGCCCGCAGGACACTTTCTACATCAACGACCATCTGGCGCTGCGTTCGCAGACTTCGACGATGCAGATTCACGCGATGCAGAAGCGCCGTCCGCCGCTGCGCATCGCCGCGCCGGGCCGCGTCTTCCGCCGCGACACCCCTGACGCGACACACAATCCGATGTTCTATCAGGTCGAAGGCTTGCTGATTGATCGCGGCATCACGCTCGGCGATTTGAAAGGCACAGTTGAAGAGTTCGTCCGGCGTCTGTTCGGCCCTGAAACCCGGACGCGCTTCCGCCCGTCGTATTTCCCGTTCGTCGAACCGGGCGCTGAGATTGATTACACCTGCTTCAAATGCAACGGCGCGGGCTGCCGCATCTGCAAAGGCTCGGGCTGGATCGAAATGGGCGGATCGGGAATGGTGCATCCGAACGTGCTGCGCGCGGTCGGCATTGATCCCGAAGAATTCACCGGCTTTGCATTCGGCTTGGGGCTGGATCGGTTGTGCGCGCTGATGTACGGGCTGGATGACATCCGGCTGTTGTACGAGAATGATGTCAGGTTCCTGGAGCAGTTCAGGTGAGTATTGAACTAAAATCCCAAATACCGTTGGAGGTGTTTATGAATCAGACATTGGCGATTTCCGAGAGCCTTTATAGTCGCTTGCAGACGGACGCTCAACTTCTAGGATTAACCATCGAGCAGTTGATTGAGCAGGCGGTCGAGGAATGGAAGCAAAAGGACGCGGAGCTTAAGCATAGAGCAGAGCTTAAGCGTAGAGGGGAGGAGGTGGACCGAATCAATGCGATATACGAGCGCATGAAAGCCAAGTATGGTCGAATGCCGGATAGCGTGGAATTGATCAGAGAGGACCGGGAGCGTTAATGACGGAATTGGTGATTGATAGCGGTGTTGCGATCAAATGGTTCGTTGATGAGGATCACTCAGCGGAAGCGCGTCGTATTCTCGCCGCCTATAAAGCGAGCGCCCTGTCTTTTCTGGCCCCGGACTTCATCTATGCTGAATTCGGCAACGTCATGTGGAAGAAACAGACATTCCGAGGCTTTGACCCGAGCGACGCGAAATTTATTGTTGAGGATTTCCGCTCCGAGCCTGCAATTTTAGTGGTCTCGGC
>JAJVID010000041.1:0-56938 GCA_022072205.1 Acidobacteriota bacterium | reverse complement strand
CCGAAGCCGCGACGGCTCGACGGCGCGATTCACGGCGAGGCTTTCGCCGAATCCGTCAAGCGGATCGTTTCAGATTTGGAGCCGCAATCGTTGGATGACGAGTTCTTTCACAGCCTGGCGGGCGACATGGTTTCGCTGGTTTCACCGAACCGCAGAATCTTCGACGAGTTGTCGAGAGGCAAGGTTGAAATGAGCGCGGCCACTTTCGCCAACTATCTGGCGAAGACTCTCTACGACTGCGAGTTATTGATAATCCCTGCGTGAAGTTTTCCCCGCTTCTCGTCCATTTCTCGAAAGCAGTTTTGTTCGAGGTTATGCGATATTTGATTTTCATATCCCCATTGGCGCTTGCGTTCGTTCTCGCTGTTTTTGCGCGTGGAGACTCCGCGCCGATTCGGTTCGTAGAACCGGCGCCACAACAATCCATTCCTGTCGTCTTCGACAACTTCGTCTGGTTCAAAGATCAGGAGATCATTGACGAGATTCGCAAGGACTTGCCATCGTTCGGTGGCGCGGCGCCTGAAGACGGAGATTCGATCAAGAAGATTCTGGGCGCGCTCGAACGGATGCTGAAGAAGAAGGGACTGCCAAGCCAGGTCGAATACGTCTTCTTTTCGGGCGGCGGGTATCAGTATCGCCCGGAGCACGTCTTCGTCGCGCGCGACGCCAAGATTCCGGTCTGCAAACTCGTTTTCCAGAACTCGCCTCCGCAACTCGAAAAGGATTTGCAGCAGGCGGCGCGTTCGCTCGCCAACAAGGATTACTCGAAAGTCATCACCAGAAGTTTTATCGAAGGCGACGTGATTCAGGTCTATCGGAAATACGGCTACCTGCGCGCCAGCGCCCGCATACTTTCCGCCGAGCTTGATCCATCCTGCAAAAACAGCGTCGTGATCAAGATCGGAGCCGAACCAGGAATCGCATACGTTTGGGACAAGGCTGTGTGGACGGGCAATCAGGCGTTGTCGTCTCAATCGCTCAACGCTGCGATAGAACTGAAATCGGGCGAGCCTGCGGATGGGCTGAAGATTGACGGCGGATTGCAGGCGGCCTACATCGTCTACCATAAACTGGGATACGTCACAGCGCAGATAGCTCCCAGGCCCAATTTCGACGATGTCAAAAAACAGATCACGCTGAACGTGGCGATCACCGAAGGGCCTCAGTTCCGAATGGGAAATTTCATCGTCAAGGGAGTCACCGAACAAGCCGCATCGGCGTTGAAAGGGAGATGGGCGCTCAAGACAGGCGAAATTTACGACGACTCTTACCTCGGCGATTTCGTCAAGAAACTCGTTGATGACAAGGTGATTCTTCCCGATCTGGCAAAGCTGCTCAAGACGGAGTTGAAGCCGGACAAGCAGAGATTGACTGTTGACGTGATCATAGAATTCAAAATATGAAAATCAGTTATAACTGGCTCAAGGAACTTGTTGATGTTGATCTGCCGCCGCGCGATCTGGCGGCGAAGTTGACAATGGCCGGGTTGGCTGTTGACGCGGTTGAAGAACACGGTGATGACTACGCGCTCGAATTCGATCTGACATCGAACCGGCCCGACTGCCTGTCGCATCTGGGCATCGCGCGCGAAGCCGCCGCCGTGTCGGGCAAGACGCTTGAAACGCCGAAGACGAAGATCAGCGAAGCGAAGGCGAAATCGAGCGATGTGACTTCGGTCGAAATTCTCAATCCCGATCTCTGTCCGCGTTATTCCGCGCGAGTGATCAAAGGCGTGAAGATCGGCCCGTCGCCCGACTGGCTGGTCAAACGGCTTGAAACGATGGGGCAGCGCAGCGTCAACAATGTGGCCGACATCACCAACTACGTGATGCTGGAGATGGGGCAGCCGCTGCACTCCTTCGATTTGCATCAACTGCGAGGCGAGCGAATCATCGTCCGCGCGGCGAAAAGCGGCGAGAAGATCACGACGCTCGACGGTGAAGAGCGCGAACTGACTTCGGAGATGCTGGTCATCGCCGACGCCGAAAGGCCCGTCGCGCTCGCCGGCATCAAGGGCGGCGAAGATTCCGGCATCACGGAGGCGACCACCGATGTTTTGCTCGAAGCGGCTTATTTCGCGCCGGCGCAGGTGCGCGCGACATCGAAGGCGCTGGGCTTGAGCACTGAAGCCTCGTACCGGTTCGAGCGCGGAACCGATCCTGAAATTGTCGCGGCGGCTTCTGATCGCGCGTCTGCGTTGATCACCGAAATCGCGGGCGGCGAGGTTTTGAGCGGTCTGGTGGATGTTTATCCGCAAAGGGCCGAACGCGATTGGATCAGATTCCGCCGCGCGCGTTATGAGCTTCTGACCGGCTTACAGATCGAACTCGGCGAGGCCGAGCGCATCCTGCGCAGTCTGGGCTTCACCGTTGAAGCCGATGTCGAAAGCGATTCGCTGCGAGCCGTCGCCCCATCGTGGCGTATTGACGTTTCAATCGAAGAGGATTTGATCGAAGAAGTCGCGCGCATCGCCGGATACGGCAATTTGAAAAACACGCTGCCGGGCAGCGCCAGCGCTGGCGCTTATTTGCCGGGCGAAGACGGACGCCGCGCCGCGCGACAGACTCTCGTCACGCTCGGTTACAGCGAGGCCGTCAGCTTCAGCTTCGTCAACGGCGAGACCGATGAGATGTTGAGCGAAGTCGGCGACAGTTCGCATCTCGCGCTGCTCAATCCGATTGATGAAACGCGGGCGCATATGCGAGTGACGCTGCTCGGAGGATTGATCGAGGCGCTCGAACGCAACTTCAATCACGGCAGACGCGACGTGCGGTTATTCGAGATAGGCAAATGCTTCCTGCTTCTGGATGAAGAGGATGAGAGGCCCGATGAGACCGAGCGGCTGGCGATTGTCGCTACCGGCGCGCGAAACGAAAACGACTGGCAAGCGACTGGGGCGCCGAATGATGGGCGCGTTGATTTCTACGACGTGAAAGGCTCGATTGAATCGGTCGCCGAGGCTCTGGGCCTGCCTGCGCTGGAATTCGAGCCGGATCAGACCATAGGTTTCCTTCACCCCGGACGCGTGGCGGAAATCCGGCTGCGCGATGAGGTGATCGGAATCATAGGTCAACTGCATCCGCGCGTGGCGGCCCGGTACAAATTCAAACAGCCGGTTTTTGTCGCGGAATTGAATTTGGGTCTGATGCTATTGGCTGATCGAGCCGAAGTCCGTTATCATCCGTTGCCGAAGTTCCCGACCGTTGTGCGTGACATCGCATTGTTGATCAACACCGCAATTCCGTTCGACGATGTCGAACTCGCCATCAATGCGCTGAAGATTCCGGAACTGGTCGGGATTAAACTGTTCGATCTTTACGCGGGCAAGGAGTTGCCGCAGGGCAAACATTCAATCGCGCTGTCGTTGCGTTATCGCGCGGCGGATCGCACGCTGACCGACGAAGAGGTCAACGCCGCGCACGAACGAGTGGTCAAAACATTGACTCAGCAGTTTGGAGCTGAGGTCAGATGAAGTGATTGCGGATTGCGGATTGCGGATTGCGGATTGAAGAGAGTTTTCATTCGCGCCAGAAGCAGTTTGCGATTTCAGATTGCCGATTGGGGTTCAAATGAATCCGCAATCCGCAATCCGCAATCTGCAATCCGTTATGCCGGTTACTGGTCTCGAAAAATTCGAGCACTTGCAGGACAAGATTCGTCTCGCCCTGGAGGCTTGCAAAACGCTCAGGCAGGAGAAAGAGCGGCTCGAGGCGGAACTGGCCCACGCGCGCGAACTGCTGGCCGAATCGAACATGGAAAATGAGCGTCTGAGATCGCAAATCGAGCGGTTGCAGACCGAGCGTGAGACGATGCGCGGCAGCATTGAGGCGATGTTGCACGAAATCGCCACCCTTGAAATCGAAGCGGAATCGGTCAACAGGTAACCCCAGAGCTTGTCGAGATGGCCCCGAAACAAAACCGTGGGAATATGGAATCGCAAGGGCAGAGCGTGAACGTCAGAATCTACAATCAGACCTACGCCATCCGGGCCAGCGACGGCAACGTCGAACGCACGCAGCAACTGGCCGCGATGGTTGACGAACGGATGCGCGAGATCGCGAAAAGCGCCCTGACTTCGGATTCGCTCAAACTGGCGATCCTGGCCGCCCTGCACATCGCCGATGAACTGGACAAGGCCAACAGCAAGTACGAAGAACTGGATCAGGCGCTCCTCACGCGCAGCAATGAATGCGCCACGATGCTCGACCAATTGCTTAAAGATCATAAACAGTGAGCTGGTTATCACGCCCATCGCGGCCAATGTCTTTACACCTCTTTTACAACAATCCCGCAACTGGCTTCACACCGGCGGCGTATTCGCCAATCCACATTCGAATCAAATCGAAATCTACTTGGAGGATTTGTGAAAAGATTTTTTCCAGCAAGCGTTCTGCTGATGTGCGCGCTGGCGGTTTCATTTCCGTCAACATTTGCGCAGCGCAATCAGGACAAGGCGAAACCGGCGGCGACGGCCACAGCCGGGCAATTCGGCAATGTCGAGGCGATCACGGCGGCGGAGTTGAAAGATTATCTCTACTTCGTCGCCTCCGACGAGATGGAAGGGCGCGACACGCCGTCGCGCGGGCTTGATCTGACAGCCAAATTCATTGCGATGAACCTGTCGCGATGGGGAGTCAAACCGGGTGGGACGGACGGAACATATCTTCAGAAGTTCGCGCTGACCAGTAGACGTTTGCTGCCCGAACAGACGACGGCCAGCGTCGGCGGGCAGAGTTTCAAGATCGGCGAAGATTTCATCGCCGCGCCGGTCGAAGGGAAGGCAAGCGGCCAGATTGTTTTTGCCGGTCACGGCTATATGGTCAAAGCCAAAAACATCAATCCGTATCAAGGCATTGATGTGAAGGACAAGATTCTGCTTGTCGCCGCGGGTCTCCCGAAAGGCGTAACTTTTCAGGATCTGCGCGGCAGAGCCGGCGTTGATTTCGATAGTCCGGCAACCTATGCCAACGCGCACGGCGCCAAAGGCCTCATCATCATTCCCAACTCATCAATGATCACGTTCTGGGAGAACCGTTACAAGGCTTTCTTGAATCCGTCGCGCCTGACGATGGAGAGACCGCAGCAAGGCGCCAGCATTCCCGTCATCACCGCTTCTGAAAAAATGGCCGCCGTGATTCTGCAAGGCGAGAAGCTGGATTACGAGACCATCAAGAAGCAGATAAACGATGGCGCGCCGAGCGAGTCGTTCGCGCTCAGCGCCGCTAAACAGGCCAGCTTCAACGTCGCGGCTAAGACTGAAGCGACGATGACGCAGAACGTGGTCGGCATTATCGAAGGCAGCGATCCAGTTTTGAAAAACGAATACGTCGCGGTCGGCGCGCACTACGATCACGTCGGGATGCGCCAGAGCGGCGACGGCGACAGGATTTTCAACGGCGCCGATGACGACGGATCGGGAACGGTGGCGACTCTGGCGATTGCCGAGGCGCTGGCCAAGAGCGCGCAGCGTCCGAAACGGTCGGTAATTTTCGTCTGGCACGCGGGCGAAGAGAAAGGTTTGTGGGGGTCGGAATATTTCACCGATAACCCGGCTGTGCCGATCAATCAGATTGTCACGCAACTGAACATTGACATGATCGGGCGCAGCAGGAAGGAAGGCGACACCAATCCGGCGAACAAGAACCTGACCGGGCCGAACGGGATCTACGTCATCGGGTCGAAGATGATGAGCACACAGCTTGGCGCGTTGAGCGAGGAGGTCAACAACTCGTATCTCAAACTCAATTTCGATTACAAATATGACGCGCCGGACGATCCCGAACGGTTCTTCTATCGCAGTGATCATTACAACTACGCGAAGAAAGGCGTCCCGATCATTTTCTATTTCGACGGCGTGCACGAAGATTATCACCGAGCGTCCGATCACCCCGACAAGATTGATTACGAGAAGATGGAGAAGGTGGCGCGCACCATCTACGCCACGATGTGGAAACTGGCCAACGCGCCAACGCGCCCGAAGGTTGATAAACCGTTGCCGCCGCAGTTGGCGAATTGAGATGCAGCCCGGTTCAAACCAGATCGAACGCATCATCGTTAGAAGCGCAAACTGGATCGGTGACGCGGTGATGACCACACCTGCGCTTGAACGCCTGCGTTCGTCTTTTCCTAAATCTCACATTGCGCTTCTGGCCACGCCGCGCACGGCTGGACTGTTTGAAGGCTCGCCGTTTGTTGACGAGATCATCGAATATCGCCGCCGGGAAGAAGGGGCGCGGGCTTTTCTCCGAACGATGAAGGTGTTGCGCGCGCGCCGCTTCGATCTGGCCCTGCTGTTTCAAAACGCGTTCGAGGCCGCGCTGCTCGCGTGGATGGGCGGCGCGCGGTTGCGCATCGGCTTTGCCGAGCAGGGGCGAAGCTTGTTGCTCACGCACAGGCTTCATCGCGGCTCGCGTCATCGCAACCGGCATCAGATTCGCGATTACCTGGACATCGTCGCCGAATGCGAGCGCGTCTTCCTGGGCGGGAATCTCAAATCTCAAATCTCGCCTCCTCTGCCTCATTTGATCGCCAGCCAAACGCAGCGACGCGCCGCTGCGAGCCTGCTTCAAAGTCGCGGGATCGAATCAGGCTCGCGTCCGCTCGTCGCGCTCAACGCCGGAGCCACCAACAGCCGCGCGAAATGCTGGCCTGAAGATCGCTTCACCGCGCTCGCCGATCAATTGGTGGATGCGCTCAACGCGCAAATCGTTTTTATCGGCGCGGCCTCGGAGCGCGATGGCGCTGAGCGAATCATTCAGCGGATGAAGCGGCGTGGCGCGATCAATCTCGCAGGCGAAACCAGCATGACTGAATTGATCGGCGCGCTCGACACTTGCGACCTGCTGGTCAGCAACGACACCGGCCCCGCGCATATTTCAGCCGCGCTTGGCCGTCCGACTCTGACGATCTTCGGCCCGACGAACGAATTCGAGACCGCGCCGATGGGGCCGCGCGCCGAATTGATTCGCGCCGAAGGCATTGAATGCGCGCGATGCATGCTGCGCGATTGCCCGATTGATCATCGGTGCATGACTCGGATCGCGCCGCAGGAAGTTTTCGAGCGCGCGTTGAAGTTGCTGGAAGAAAAACGCCCGGCGCAGGGATAGAGAAGAAAGGTTTATAGGTTGTAGGCGCTCGGTCGTAGGTTTTAGCTTGTCAGCAAAGGCCCTGCCGCGTGACCGAGGCCGCTTCGTTCGTTCGCGCGGCTGTAGTAAGCTTGTGACATCCGAAGAGGAGATTCGTGGGACACAATGAATGAGAGACGTGAGACGTGGAGCGATCGCTACTGCGTCTTTGAAATAATCACGCCGCGTGTTCAAACGATGCGCGTCGTTCTGGTGGATAACCTGATCGCGGACGAGGGCCAGTATTCCGATGCTGCGCGGCGCGAACCGGATTTTCACGCCGGGCGCTGGGTGCGGCTGGAACGGATGATCGCCTCGCTGGCGATGGGAAACATCGAAAACAATGTGCGCAGGCTGGTAGTCGAACCCGATGTGCGCGTCGTTCATCTCTCGCAACTCAACGATGAGCTAGTGCGCGAATTCGACCCCGACGCGATTGTCCTCGGCGGCACGCTCCGCGATTTCGATCTTTACAACCCGGCGCTGATCGAAGGCTTCAATCAGTTCATCAAAAATACGCGCGTGCCCGTCCTGGCGATCTGCGGTGGGCATCAACTGGTCGGTCAGGCTTTCGGCGCGAAGATCACAACGCTCGATGACAAACCGCCGAGCGAAAAACGCAGCGGGCGTTTGATCGAATATCAGTACCGGTTCGTCAAGATCACGGACACGGGCGACCCGATATTCGCCGGAATCGAAGACCGCCCCGACGCGCGCTGGCAGCGATACACCAAACGCCGCCACCTGCTTCGCGTCTGGCAGAATCATGGATTGCAGCTTGACCGGCTGCCCGACGGATTCAAACAACTGGCGCGAGGTTACCTGTCGGAATACCAGATGATCGTGCGCCGTACGGCTGAGCAGTTGATTTACGGCGTGCAGTTCCACATCGAGAAATCTTTTCAGGACTGGCAGACCGACAAATACTGGGATCATCGCAACGAGAGCCGTGATGGGCGGATGATCTTCGACAACTTCCTGGTCGAAGCGCTGCGGTTCAGGGGCAGGGAAGCGAATCTGGCCGGCGACAGGAACGGCAAAGCGGTTGCCGGAAAAACCAGGGCGACCACGGCTGGCGGCTCGATGGATGCGCCGGCCACGGGATTCTGAGGCGTAGAGCAATGAGCGATAACGCAATCAAGGTAAATGTGCTGTTGTTCGGAGCGTGCCGCGAAGTGGCTGGCGCGAGCGAACTGCAATTCAATCTGACCGCGCCAGCCGATGTCGCAAGCGCGTGGGCCGAGATCAAAAACCGTTTCCCGAACCTGGAGAAATTCGAGCGGAGCGCGCTCTTCGCGGTCAACGAAGAGCACTCGCGAAAAGATCAGCCATTGAAAGATGGAGACACTTTGGCTATCTTCCCGCCCGTTTCCGGCGGATGAAAAATCGTATGGATATTTTCGAGATCACGCGCGAGCCGATTGACAAACTCGGCCTGGAAAAAAGATTGCTGACCGGCGGCGCAGGCGCTATCGTGACTTTCGACGGCGTCGTGCGCGACAATACAAAAGGCCGCCGCGTCGTCAGCTTGCAATACGAAGCTTATGAGCCGATGGCCGTCAGGGAGATGCGGCGCATCGGCGATGAAATTCGCCAGCAATGGCCCGATGTCGAACGCGTCGGCATCATTCACCGCTTCGGCCCCTTGAGGATTTCGGAATCTTCGGTCGTGATTGTCATCACTTCACCCCATCGCCGCGTAGCTTTTGAAGCCTGCCGCTACGCGATTGATCGTCTGAAGCAGACCGTGCCCATCTGGAAGAAAGAGATTTTTGAAGACGGCGAGGAATGGGTAGAAGGTCAAGCGCCCGAAGTGAAGGAGTAGTAAAGACACCCCATCCGTCAATTCATCCGACCCCCCATTCAGTTCATTCAAACCGGTGTGTTTCCGGTCAATCTCAGGCCCCAACAATTCAATCTTGCAAAGGAGTTTTTTGCATGGCGCTCATCCAATTTACCGCTAACCACGACGACCTTTCGACCGACAGAGGGTTTCAATTCCGTTTCCGCTGCGACAAATGCGGCAACGGTTACCAGAGCAGGTTTCAGCCTTACACGGTGGGAATCGTGTCGGACGTGCTTCGCTCAGCCGGAAACATTTTCGGAGGCATACTGGGCAGCGCGGGCAATAGCGCCTACGACATCCAGCGCGCCATCGGCGGCAAGGCTCACGACGACGCCTTCGCCATCGCGGTCGAAGAGGCCAAGCCGCATTTTCATCAATGCACGCGCTGCGGCAAATGGGTCTGTCCTGACGTTTGCTGGAACGCTTCGGCTGGTTTGTGCGAAGACTGCGCGCCGAATTACGAAGAGGAATTCTCCGCCAGCCACGCGCGCGCCAAAGCCGACGCCGCGCGCCAACAGCTTTACGAACGCGCGCAGCAGACCGATTACGCGTCGTCAACCGACATGAGCGCGGGCGCCGTGCATCAGGCGCCGTCGCGTCCATCGGTCAACCCGATGACCAACGCGGCGAACGCGCCGTCAATCGTCGGCGTGGCGTGCTCGAATTGCGGCACACACTCGAACAGCAAATTCTGCCCGGAATGCGGCCAGCCGATGAACGCAAAACTGAGTTGCAAGGCTTGCGGCTGTGAGCTGGAAGGGAAGCCGAAGTTCTGCAAGGAGTGCGGGGCGAGGATGGAATACCCAAACTAAATCAAACCGGGTAACTCTGGGGCAGAATCCTTGTCACAGAACCACAAGCCACAGAGAGGATGGAAAGAAAAGAGACGCCTCTCTTGATTTCTTCTGCATTTCTCCGTGGCTCTGTGGCAAATTCGTTACACCCACAACTGCTGCGCCAGCAGATTCAAAAACGTCCCCACATCCGTCACCACTCCAATCGTCTGCTGCGAGCCGCGATCCGAAAGCTTCGTCACGACCGCCGGGTTGATGTCCACGCAGACCATCCGCACCCACGACGGTGTCATGTTGCCCGCCCCTATCGAATGCAGCATTGACGACAGGCAAACGATCATCTTCGCGCCTTCGATCTGTTTGGCGTACTCCTCCTGCGCCTTGATCAAATCCATCTCGGTGTCGGGCAGCGGGCCGTCGTCGCGGATCGAACCGGCCAGCACGTACGGCACGTTGTTCCTGACCAGTTCGTACATGATGCCGGAGCGCAGAACGCCTGCTTTGACCGCTCCTTCAATCGAGCCGTAGCGGTTGATGGCGTTGATGGCGCGCATGTGATTCTTGTGGCCTTCTTCAATCGGGATGCCGTTTTCCAGATCAACGCCGAGCGATGTGCCGAAGAGTTGATGCTCGATGTCGTGGACGGCGATGGCGTTTCCGGCCAGCAGCGCGTCAACGAAGCCTTTGCGGATGATTTCGCAAAACGCCGCCGTGCCGCCGGTGTGGACGACGACGGGGCCTGCGACAAAAACTATGCGCCCGCCTTCCGCACCTCCTTCAGCTTTGATCCGGCGCATCATCTCGGCGATTTTGCGGACGGCGGTCTCGGCCCGGCGTTCGGATGAGATGTCGTTGGCCATGAACGCGAAGCCCAGACGGTCGCGCTCCTTGAATTCGGGTTGGATGCGGATGCCGTTCGCGCCGCAGACGATCATCTCGCCCTGCTTCACGTCGCGCAGTTTGCGGCATTCGGCCTTGCCGTCAGCGACTACGATCACCGCGTCCATCCGTTGCCTGGCCACCTCGACCCAGGCGCCGCCGATGCGCGCGTAGGTTCGATGATTGGTCGTCGAATAAAAATCGTCAGGCACGACGCAGTCTTTCGGCGAGGGTTTGAGCGTCGCGTCAGTGATCTGGGCCTGGTAACAACCCAGCTCGACCAACTCTTCGAGCGTCTTGTCCAGAATCTCTTTGGCCGGCGCGAGCACGCGCAATTGCAACTGCGAGAACTCGTCGTTGGTGCGTCCGAGTTTGAATTCGATCACTTCATAGACCGCGCCGCACTCAATCACGCGATCCATAATGTTCGACAGAATCTGCGAATCAACCAGATGTCCCTCAGCTTCGACTATTTCAACGTAATTCATGGTCATAATTCTGAAATCCTCGATTAATTATGATCAGCGCCGCGAGCGTTAGCGAACGCGGCCTCTCGGCAAGACGCGTTCGGTAACGCTCGCGGTACTGATCCGAAGCACTCTAGCGGAGCGGCGGCGGATTAGTCCAGCCGGGAATTCTTCAGGAGTTTCGCCACAAGCGTATAGACTTACCGAGCGGTTGGTATATAATGCGCGCGCTACTAGAACCTGATTGACTCAATCGAGATCAATTTAAATACGAATAGACAAGACATCGTATCAACGAACAATTTACGGACCTGCGAAATAGCAGGAGAAAACTTTCCTTCCTGAAGGCTAGCTGGGCGTTCCTGCGTTTATCTCGATCTCAAATGGTCGAAAAAGAACTCCGTGGGGCCGTGATCCTGGGTGAATATCGCCGCAGGTTGTCATGGTTTTATCGGGAACCATCAACTTTTTAGCCATTCGGCTTACAAGCTCTTCGACAAGTTCGATAAGGAGATAACCATTATGCGAAGTTTCGCCAGTTATGTTCGTTCCCCCTTGTCGGGAAAGTGGCCTTGTTGGTCCTCATTTTTCCGTTGCGTATCGTGCCTGTGCCTGGCCGCATTCCTGGCGGCTGTTTCGTTGGCGCAGGCGCCGGTCGGAACTATCTCAGGCACAGTTACTGATCCGTCGGGCGCGGTCATCGGTGACGCCCCGATCATCGTTAAAAATAAAGCGACCGGGGCCGAGCGCAGGACTAAATCCGAAAACGACGGCGCATACTCCGCCCCAGCGTTGCCCGCCGGCCAGTACGAGGTGAAGGTTCAGGTGCAGGGCTTCCGCACGCTGCTGCGCGAAGTGACGGTCGAGACCGGCAAAGTCGCGACCATTGACCTGCAATTGGAGATTGGCCAGACGACCGAGATTGTCACTGTGCAGTCGGCTGGCGCGGCGCAGATCAATTACGAGGCTCACTCGATTGACGGCGTCATCACGCGCGAAAAGATTCAGGATTTGCCACTCAATGGCCGCAGCTTCCTGAACCTGGCGTTTCTGGAGCCGGGCGTGACGGTAAGTCCGGGCACGACCTCGCAATACAACTCGCTCTTCTCGGTCTCGGTGCTCGGCGGCGCGTCCGACAAGACCGCCATCACCGTTGATGGCGGCAACGTCCGCAACTCCATCGAGGGCAACACCGGCATGAACTTCTCGCAGGAAGTCGTGCAGGAGTTCCAACTCTCTTCGACCAATTTCGATCTTTCGACCGGCATCACTTCGGTGGGATCGGTCAATATCGTTTCGCGTTCGGGCGGCAACCAGTTTCACGGATCGGGCTACTACTTTTTCCGCGACCACAACATGGCCGCCTATCCGGGTCTGGGGCGTAATCCGCTCAGCCCCGATCCGTTCTTCGCGCGACGTAACCCCGGCGTCTCGGTCGGCGGGCCGATCATCAAAGATCGTCTCTTCTTCTTCACAAACTACGAATACATGAACCAGACGCAGGTCTTCACGGTGCAGCCTGATTTGCCGTCAGTCCGCGGACTGGCGGGCAATTTCCCCAGCCCGTATCGCGGTCACCTGTTCAGTGTTAAGTTCGACCTGAAACTGTCCGATAAGCACAATCTCTTCGCGCGCTATTCGCACGACCAGAACAAGGGCTTCGGCCCGAACGGCGGGCCGGTGCTGCCGTCGAACTGGCTTCAGAATAAAAACTTCTCCGACCAGAGCGTGCTCGGCGTCACGTCGGTCTTCACGCCGACGCTGACCAACGATTTCCGTTTCAATTACACCTATTGGCAGAATCGTAATCTCTTCGCCGACGACAACACATGCCCCAACTGCCTGGGCCTCGGTTTTCCCGAAATCAGCCTTCAGGGTTCGAGCAACTTCCGCGTCGGCAACACGCAAAACGCGACGCAGGGCCGCGACCTGCGCCGCTTCACTTTCACGGACACCTTGACCTGGCAGAAAGGTTCGCACCGATTGCGCTTCGGCACGGAACTGGAGCACGCGCCCAGTACCGGTTTCTGGGGCTATTGCGATCCGGGCTGCACCAGCCTCTTTTCGCCGGAAGTCGTGCGGAGTCTGGTTCCGGCGGCGCTCGTCGCAGCGCTCTTCCCGAATCTGCCGACGACGATCCGCACCAACGCCGACCTGCTCAACCTGCCGTTCGCTGGCGCGGTGATCGGCGTGGGCGACCCATCGCAACCGCCGCCGTACAACGTTGACAAGGCGAAGATCAACAACCGCATGCGCTTTTACGGGCAGGACACCTGGAAGGTCAAACCCAGCTTCACGCTCAACTACGGTCTGGCGTGGAATTTCGAGAGCACGCTGGTCAACCGCGATCTGGACAAGCCGAAATACCTGGCGCCGCTTTACGGCAGCGATCTCTCGCCGACCAATAACAACTACGATAATTTCTCGCCGTCGCTCGGCTTCGCCTGGAACCTGGGCAATGATAACAAGACGGTGGTGCGAGGCGGCGCGGGTATCTACTGGGAAACCGAACTGCTGTGGCGGCGTTTGCAGGAGCGCGCATTCACCGGCCCGGTTGGCAATGGCCGCATCCAGTTCCCGTCAACCGGTTTCACCAACATCTTCCCCGGCATCATTGACCTGGGCGCGGGCGGAGCTCCTGTCCCGGTCGGAGCGCCGGTGCCACAGAGCTTGACCAATATGACGCTGGGGCAGTTTCTGCAGATTTACAACCAGCAGATCGGCGCGATCCAGCAGACGTTCGGCACATTGTCCAACGACCTCTCGATTCGCAACATCCAGCTCAACAAGTCCGCCGCGCAGCTTTACCCGAAAGAATACCCGGTGCAGCGCAGCTATCACATGAACATCGGCATCCAGCGCGAACTGCGCCAGGATATGGTTTTGACGGTGGATTACGTGCGGCGGGTCTTCGTCAACACGCTGCTCGGCGAGATTGATTACAATCGCTACAACCGCTTCATCAACGGCGCGCGCACGCCGGTCATCCCCATCTGCGCGAATGCGGCGCAGCGCAGAGACCCGAACGCGCAATGCTCGACCGGCGGCATATCTTTCTGGACGCCAGGCGGACGCCAGGTTTACAACGCGATGCTGCTGAAACTCGACAAGCGGTTGTCGAATCGTTTGTCGTTCACCGCGTCTTACGCGCTGACCGCGCAGAGCGGTGTCAACGGCATTGCGAACCTGGACAACTGGTTCCAGAGCTACGGGCCGCAAGGCTCGCGCCACATCCTCAATGTTTCGGGTAAGGTGGTTATGCCCTGGGGATTCGAACTAGGTGTCATCTCGTCCATGGCTTCGCGCGGCGCGCTGATGCCGGGCATTTCAGGCGTGGACCTGGACGGCGACGGTTCGGGCGGCGAGCCGCTTCCGGGCGTCGAACGTCACAACTGCTTCAATCGCGGCTGCGGCAAGCGGGATTTGGAGACGGCGGTGCGGAACTGGAACTCGCGTTTCTATCCGAACGGCGCGCCGGTCAACCCGGCGGACTTCAAGAAAGATGCGCGCGGCCAGAACATTCCGTTCCTGACCCTTCCGGCAAGCTACGAGTTCGGCGACTGGTTCAGCTCGCAGGACATCAGACTGACCAAGAAATTCACCTGGAAGGATCGTTACACGCTGGCTGTCTTCGGCGAGATGTTCAACGTCTTCAACATCGCAAACCTGAGCGGCTACAACTTCACGATCAACTCTGGAGCGTTCGGCCAGCCGACGCAGCGGCAGTCGCAGGTCTTCGGCTCCGGCGGCCCGCGCGCGCTGCAACTGGGCGCGCGAGTCAGCTTCTAGGCTCGACCGATCGCGTCTGTCATTAAACTGGCCCGGCTACCATCAACGGCAGCCGGGCTTTTTCTGTCTGTTACAAGCCGATAAGGCGAGGTTTCGTATTTCGGGGACAAAGAAATTTGCCTTACCGACCGGTTGGCATATAATGCGCCGCGTCACATCATCATCCTTCTTGTTGTATTTATCCTTTCATCGAAGCGACAACTGAATAACAGACCGAGAACCAATCGCAAGCAGGAGAAGGTTTCTTCAGAAAGATAATTTGAGGGCTGGCTGAGAGTTCAAGGAGTTCACCGGGGCGTAAAAGAGTCCGCCTCTTTCGGCCTCTTCTATGCCTCCACCCACCTCAACTTCCTTCACAACAAGGAGAGACCTGTATGAAACGTTCCGCCAGATACATTCTTTCGCTCCTACTGATTCAAATCGCGCTCACCGCTTCCGTTATGGCGCAAACAGCTACGGGCGCGATTCGCGGCATTGTCAGCGATCCATCGAAAGCGATCATCTCCGGAGCCAGAGTGACCGCCACCAACAAAGCCACCGGCGCCGAACGTCACTTCGCGACTAAAGCCGATGGCGAATATCAGATCGGCAATTTGCCGCCCGGCGAGTACGATGTGAAAGCGGCGGCCAACGGTTTCAAAACCAGCCTGACGCCGGTGACGATTCAGGTCGGCGAAAACATCACGCTCGATTTCAAGCTCGAAATCGGCGCAGCCTCCGAAACCGTCGTCATCACCAGCGACACGCCGACGATCAATACCACCGATTTCAAGATTGACGGCGTGGTCAATCGGCAGCAGATCGAGAACCTGCCGCTCAATGGCCGCAACTTTCTGCAACTGGCGATGCTCGAACCCGGCGTGAGTGTTGACGCGACCGCCGCGCCCGGCACCAGCCCGAACAACTTTTTCCGCGTCTCGATAGCCGGCGCCAATCAAACCCAGACGCGCATCTCGGTTGACGGCGCCACCATCAACGACCGCATCACTGGCGGCACGTCGCAGAACTTCTCGCAGGAGTCGGTGCAGGAGTTCCAGATTTCGACCTTCAACTACGATCTTTCGACCAGCGTGACCTCGGTCGGCTCGGTCAACGTCGTTTCGCGCAGCGGCTCGAACGACCTGCATGGCAGCGCATTTTTCTATTACCGCGATCACAACATCGCCGCCTTCCCCGGCTTCGGGCGCGACCCGCGACGGTTTACCGACCCGAAGCTGAACGATCCGTTTTTCGCGCGGCGACAGGCGGGCGGCAGCCTCGGCGGCCCGATCAGGAAAGACAAGCTCTTCTGGTTTTTCAATTTTGAGAACAACAACCAGGACGGCGTTTTCACCGTCACCAACAATCACTCGATCTTCTCGCAATACGACCACGTCGCGCCGAACCCGCTCACCGCCAAACAGGCCAACGCCAAGTTCGATTGGCGAATCAACGACAAATACAACGCCTTCCTGCGGCTGAGCACCGACAACAACGACAACTACAATCCGAACTCCGGCGTGCGCATGCCCTCGAACTGGATCGTCACCAGGAACGTTGCGACGCAGGTTCTCGGCGGTCTGGGATCGGTCTTCACTCCGCGACTGGTCAACGACCTGCGATATTCCTACGGCTTCTACAGCGGCCATCTGAACAATCCGACGAGCGAGGATTGCCGCGACCCGGTTTTATGCATCGGTCTGGGCAGCCCGCAGATTCGCGCTGGCGGCAGCTTCCGCATCGGCGCCAACGACCAGACGCCGCAAAACCGCGTCCTGCGCACGTATCAATTGACCGACACGCTCTCTTGGCAGAAAGGCAGCCACCGGCTGCGCTTCGGCGGCGAGTGGGAACACTTTTATGGCGTCGGCAGTTGGGCCTTCGACGATCCGGCGACCATCACGCTGCACGATCCCATAACGCTATATACGCGCGCTTTCCCAACCGGCGGGACGGGAACCGCGACCGACATTGCTCTCTACAACGCTCTGCCCGCGAGTTTGAAAGTGATTTCGCGCGACGGCAATCGGACCTTCGTTCCGCTCAATCCCGGCCTGCTTCCGACCCAGGCTGATCTTTTGCGGCTGCCGCTGCGTTCGTTCGTCACCGGCATCGGCGACCCGGGACAGCCACAGCCATTCCGCCGCGATGATGCGGCGCGCAACGACCGGCTTCGCTTCTTTGTCGCCGACGGCTGGCGCGCCAAACCTGGCTTCACGCTCGTTTACGGCGTCGCCTACGTTTACGAAAACAAACTGCTCAATCACGACCTCGACCGCCCGGCGATCCTCGGCGCGCTGCTGGGAGGCGATCTGAGCGCGCCCAAGCGGGACAAGAACAATTTCGATCCGAGCGTCGGTTTCGCCTGGGACGTGCGCAAGAACGGCAAGACAGTGATTCGCGGCGGCGCTGGCATTTATCACGACTCGAATGTCTTTTACGTCCGGCTGGGCGAACGATTTCTGGTTGGGCCTTCGGGCAATGGGCGTGGGCAGATTCCCGGTTCGCTGCTCGGGCTGGATTTCAACAACCCGACGCCGTTTCTCGGCGCCAACCTGCTGGCGCAATTGCCGACCATTCGCGGCGCTCTTCAAGCCCAGTTGGGCGACGGCACGAATCTGGCGGTGCGCGGCGTCGAAGTCTTTAAGACGGCGATTGGGTTGTTCGATCCGAACACGGTCATCGGTTACGCCGGCAACACGACCATCGGCGTCCAGCGTGAAGTCGCGCGCAACCTTGTGGTCACGGCAGATTTCATCATGCGCCGCTCGATTCATTTCGGCGGATTGAACGAAATCTTCAATTACGACCGCAACCGCTTCGATCGCCGGCGCGTGATCTCGGTCAACCCGAACACCGGAGCGGTGACCAATGTCCGCGACCCGATCATCCCGCTTTGCGCTTCGACCGCGCAGGCGCTCAATCCGAAGGCTATCTGCTCACAAGGCTCGTTCCAGGTCTCCGAAAGCAGCGCCAATTACCGTTACACGGCGCTGCATGTCAAAGTGGACAAGCGCTTCGCCGAGCGTTACCAGTTCACCGGCTCTTACGCCCTCTCGCGTTTCACGGGCTTTAACGGCGTGATTGATTTCAACAACCTGTTCGCCTCGAACGGCTACATCGGCTCCGACCGAACGCACCGCTTCACCTTCAGCGGTCTGTTGGAACTGCCGAGCTACAAGGGCGACTCGCGCTTCCTGAAAGGGCTGGCCAACACCTGGCAGGTTTCGTTGATTTCACAGATAGTCAGCAAGCCGCCTCTCAACACCAACATCGGAGTAGACCTCGACGGCGACGGCAATAGCACGACGCCGATACCGGGAAGCTCGTTCAACAGCTTTGGCCGGAGCGTCACTGCGACCGAACTGCGCAACATGGTGGCGGCCTACAACGCGGAGATCGAAAGGAAAACCACAATCGCCGGTACCAACCCGGATGGCACACCGCGCCTGATTCGCCCGCGCACGAACAAAGACGAGGTGCTCAATCCGATTCTGCTGCCTGACAATTTCGACAGCGGCGACAACTTCTTCGCGCAGGACGTGCGACTGACCCGCTTCATCCGATTCAGCGAAAAGTACAAGCTCTCGCTGATCGGCGAGGTTTTCAACCTGTTCAACGTCTCGAACCTCGGCGGTTACGACAGCGGATTGAATTCGGGGCGCTACGGCCAGCCGAGTTCCCGCGTCGGACAGGTGTTCGGCACGGGCGGGCCGCGCGCGTTCCAGTTCGCGGCCAGGTTTACGTTCTGATCCGGCAGCGAATATCCGCCACAGAGACGTGGAGAAAGGAATGGTTTTACTTGTCCTGCGTTCCCACTCTCTGTGTTTCCGTGTCTCTGTGGCGATTTCCCATGATTTTGCGTAAGTCCTGACAGGCATATTTAAAACGAAAGGCGCAGATGAGATTGAAGCGTTTGAACTCTCAATCTCATTTGCGCCTTTCGCGTTTGAGGACAGCCGTTTGTTGATCCGATGAGGATTTAAATTGTGATCCGGCTTCACCGCCTTCAAGCGCCTGTGGTAAAACTCTTTCTCCTGATGGTCGAATTTCAAACCTGATTGAATCGCTGCTCGATTATGGCTGAAGTCACAACGCTCAACCCGCATCCGATACCGCTGCGAGGCGCCGTCCGCGCTGAAACAATTGCCGCCGAAATCAAACGCCAGTTGGGCGATCAACTGATTTCGGTGATCTATCGCGACCGCATCCGAGCGATGCGCACGCGCAGTTATCCGCTTAACGCGCCGGTGAAGAAAGCCGATATCGAAATCATGCACACACTGCTCGGCATCGAATTGAAAATCGGCAAGCGGCGGTTGTTGTGTCCCGACCTGGCGATGGCGCGGTATCTGTCGGTTTTTGCGCGGCTGGGAGTGGCGGAAGTCGCCGCGCCTTACGACATCACGCAGGTTTCGAGGCTGGCAGACGAGTTGGAGTCTTCGTGGTATCGTATGCTCATGCTGGTTGAACATCTGGCGGTCGAACAAAGTGAGAGATTCCGTAACAAAGTGCGCGCGGCCCTGATCGCGGACGAACGGAACGGAATCATCGAAGCGGGCGCTGGGCCTGCCATTCCGCAGTTTAACCAGAACACGAAACAAAGGAAGGCAAAGTTTTAATGAAGACACTTTTATCACTGGCATTCACGTTCGCGCTCGCGGGCGCATTCGCAATCACACTCGCGGGCAATGCGTCGGCGCAACAGCCACAACCTGCGGCGCCGACTCTCGATCAACTCAAGGCCCGGAATTTCACCGTGACGACTTTCGACGGCAAACGAATCAGCCTCAATAAACTGCTCGAAGAAGGCAAACCGGTGGTGCTCGATTTCTGGGCCACCTGGTGCGGACCGTGCCGTCAGGAGATTCCGCATCTGAACGAGATAGACAAAAAGCACGGCAAAAACGGGCTGATCGTGATCGGGTTGAATCTGGAGAACCCTTTGGAAGACCGGCAGGCGGCTCAGAATTTCGTGAGAGAATTCGGCATGAAATAT
The DNA here is from genome assembly GCA_022072205.1 of Acidobacteriota bacterium. Classification (GTDB taxonomy): domain Bacteria; phylum Acidobacteriota; class Blastocatellia; order RBC074; family RBC074; genus JAJVID01. The sequence goes on along the minus strand of JAJVID010000041.1, from coordinate 37,061 downwards.
CAGAACGTCTTCGCTCCGGGGCAGATTTACCAGTTCTTCAACGGCGCGGCGAGTTCCTACCGCATTCCGCAAACTATCGTGTTCGGCGCCGACGGCAAACTGATTAAACGGCTGGTCGGGTTCAGCCCACAGGCGGGCAGAGCGGCTTTGACCAGCGCAGTCGAACAAGCCATGCGCACCAGGGAGATCGGGGCGCGGCAGACGGCGGAATAGACTCAACCTCTTACAGCCCTCAGGAGTGGGACGATTTGCCAAATCGTCCCACTCCTTTCGAGAAGGCGCGCCGAAATCATGACGGAATTTCTAATTGACGAACTCGCACAGAAAATCTGGGATTACCACCACCTCAATCACAAGCTGGAAAAGAGCGATGTGATTCTCGCTTTGGGCAGCAACGATCTGCGCGTGGCCGAGTACGCCGCCGATCTTTACTTGCAGGGCTGGGCGCCGTTGCTCGCGCTTTCCGGTAACGCCGGGGCGTTGACGCGTGAGCGTTTCAATAAGCCCGAAGCCGAGATTTTCGCCGAGATCGCGTTGAAAAAGGGCGTGCCCGAAAGCGCGATATTGATCGAGGCGGAATCAACCAACACCGGCGAGAACGTCACCTTCAGCCGCCGCCTGCTCGAATCGAAAGGAATCAATACCGACAGCCTGATCCTCGCGCAGAAGCCGTACATGGAGCGGCGCGCTTACGCCACGTTCATGAATTTCTGGCCGGGCAAGCGGGTCATCTCCGCATCTCCGCCAATATCTTTTCCCGACTACCCAACCGAAGAATTACCGAAAGACCTGGTTATCAACATCATGGTCGGCGACCTGCAGCGGATCAGAATCTATCCGAGCCTGGGTTTTCAGATCGAACAGGAAATCCCCGATGACGTTTGGCGAGCCTTCGAGAAACTGGTCGAATTGGGATACGACAAGCATCTGGCGCGCACGGCGCCACGATGACGGATGGTTCGATTAAATCCTGGTTGTCAACGCGCAAACAGGCAGGCTATGATACGCCCGCATTCGCAACCGGGCATTCATTCTCGCGCCCGCGACCGCAATGCGATCTTCAGTAATTCAGTGACTAAGGTAGACCAAGCCGATGTTTCAACGCTCAAGCACCCAAGGCTCTCAAAGCTTATGGATTCGCGCTTCTTTGACTCTCATCCTAATCTCGGTGGCGCTCTCGCTTTCCTGCTCGAAGAGCGTTGTTGACGAAGAGATCAACGCCGCCGCCAAAAATTACACCCCGCCCAGCGCCGCGCGACCTCCGATTGACTCCCGAATCAACGATTACGACATCAAGCTGCTCGATGGCGGGAACGTCAAAATGTCGAACTTAGTGGGCGCCGGCAAGGTCACGCTGGTCAACATCTGGGCTACGTGGTGCGGGCCGTGCCGCCGCGAAATCCCCGATCTGGTCGCGTTGCATGGTAAGTTCAAAGACAACGGCGTTGAGGTCATTGGCCTGACCGTTGATGAACTCGATAAGGAAAACTTTGTGCGGGCTTTCGCCAAACAGTATTCGATCAATTACCGGATCGCGTTTTCGCCCCTCGATGTTTTCGCTCTCTTCAATCAGGCCAATGGAGGCAATCCCCGCGCGCCGATTCCGCAATCATTCGTTTTCGACAAGAACGGCAAGCTGATTGACAGCGTTGTCGGATTGCGTCCCGATTTCCGCGCCTGGGCCGAAGGCGCGGTCAGTTATGCCCTGAAAAATTCTTGAAATGGTGGTTGGTGATCGGTGGTTGGTGGCTGGTGGCCAAAGACCCGGCCAACCACCAGCCACCGACCACCAAACACCGACTTCTCACCCCGTAACCCCTCACATTCCATCTTCAGTGATTCGGAGGCATTCGAGTTATATGCGTAGTAATCAACGTCACGTGTTTTTTGTTCTCGCGCTGGTTTCTTTGTGCGCGCTGTTGGGCGCTTTCGGCGTGAGCGCGCAAAAGAAATCGCAACAGACGACCAGGCAGGACCAGGCGCCGGTTAAGCGAAAGGCGACTCATCCGCCAGCTCAGTCGCCGGTCCAGCCGCCGCCCTCAGCAAAAGATGACGAGCCGGTCGCCGTTACTGACAAAATAGCAGTCGAGAAGAAGACCGAAACTAAGGCGCCAGGCGAAGAGGCGTTCGGCAATTTCCGTCCGCCGATTATCAACAACAAAGGCGAGATCGCATTCGTCTCGTTGTTCAACTCGCAGAAGGCCAGAGACGGCTTCGCTCAATCCATCTTCGTGCGCAGCCCCGACGGTAGCTGGAAAGTCACGCGTCAGGGCGAGAAGGCCGTCAATTTGCCGAAGGGAATTGACGGATTCGGCGGATTGCTGGCGTTCAACGACAATGGCGATCTGACCTTCATCGCCGATTTCGGCGACGATGGGCCGAAACCGGCGCCGGCTCCGGCGCACGATCCGAACGACCCGCTGTCGGTACAGACTCCCGAACGGAACAAGAGCATCTACGTCAAATCGTCGAGCGGGCTGAAGAGCCTGATCAAACTCGGCGATGAGGTGCCGGCGATGCCGTCGCATTTCTCAGGCTTCGCCAACGCTTCGACCAACAGCCAGGGCGTGACAGCGTTCATCGGGACTTACAGCGATCCTGACGGGAAAGGGTTGTTTATGGTCGAAGGCGGTAAATTGCGTCTCGTTTGCCGCAGCGGCCAGCGCATCGGCAACGGCGAAGAGGGCACTTTTTCCGAACACTACTATCCGACGCACATCAACGAGCGCAGCGAAGTCGCCTTCCTTGCGCGCGTCGGAGACAAGAGCGGAATTTTCGTCTCCCGCCCGAAGGGCATCGAACTGATCACCCTCATCGGCAGGCCCGCGCCGATCAAAGAGGCGAATTTCATCGGATTCGGCAATCGGGCGCCCACGCTCAGCGACAGCGGCGAAGTGGCTTTTGTCGGATTTTTCGACGGCCCGAACGCCGGGCGAGGCCTGTTTACGAAAGGCGAAGGCCCGATCAAGATCGTCGCCAAGAGCGGCGACAAGATCAGCGACACGAACTTCGCCTTTACCGACTTCCTCTATCCGGCGATCAACACGCGCGGCGACATCGTGTTCCTCGGAAAATACGGCGGGCGCAATCAAGGTCTTTTCATCAAGTCGGCGAAAGGCATTGAGCTGATCGCCGCCGTTGATCAGCCTGTTCCGGGCGGAATCAAAGAGGAAACTTTCAACAACTTCACTCAGCCTTCGATCAACGACCGGGGCGAAGTGGTCTTTTACGCTCAGACCAAAAATCCCAAGACCGGCGTTGACATCGGAATCTTCTACCGCGACGAGAAAGGCAATCTGAAGCCGCTGGTCAGGCGCGGCGAGAAAATGCCGAAGTAGAAAGACCAGGGGACAAGGGGACAAGGGGACAGGGAAGCAAGGAAAAGGATTCACAGAAGTGACTTTGTCTCCTTGTCCCCCTGTCCCCTTGTCTTTATTTATCTGAGAGGGCTTGTCTTACAAGATTTGGGCGTCTTGTGCATTGCTGGTTCAGCAGGTAAAATCGCATATCAATCAATGAGCGCAAATCGTCTGGATAATGAACCGCTGAGCGGTACGACAACTTCGTGAGGAGGATTATTACGGTTACGAATTGGGAGAATTTCGGTGCTGAAGTACATAAAATCCAGGATTCCCGCGCCATTAAAACAAACCGTTCGACAAACTCTTCTCGATCCTATTCAGCGTAAAGTTGGTGATTGGCATTTGAAGCGATCGGTTCAGGCCTTTCGTTCAGGTCGCGCCCTTGATCGGGACTTCATTGAAAATTTTCGCCGCGCCTGGGGCAACGAGGGTTTCTCGGCGGATGCTACTTATATCAGCGAGACCGTCTCTCGCATTGAACGCTGCAACACTCCCATTCTCGAATGCGGTAGCGGCATAACCACTCTGGTGGCGGCGTTGGTCGGGGAGCGGCGCAACCTGACCATCTGGAGCCTGGAGCAGGATTCCGAATGGGCGGATTTTGTCGGACGCAGATTGAAGAAGAACAACATTCGTAACGTAGAACTCAAACACACGCCCCTCCGGAGTTATGGCGGCTTTGTCTGGTACGACATTGAGAAGATCGAACTTCCAAACTACTTTGAATTTGTTCTGTGTGATGGCCCGGCTGTGTTTGACGTGTGGGGAGCCGCGCACGCGCAATGGCGATATGGTCTCCTGCCGGCGCTTGCAGACAGAGGCGCAAAAGTCGGCGATATTTTGCTCGATGACGCCACAGAGCCGCGCGCCGCAAACCTGCTCCGCAGATGGCGCCAGGAATATGGAATGGGCCATCGTTTGATTCGGGCCGCCGACGGGGACTGCGCTTTTGTGAGCCGGATGACCTCGCGTCATTGACGTCCGTCCAGCGCTCATCATGGCAAACCATTCCAAATGGAAGTGTGAAAATACCTTCCCATCGCGCTTTTGCGCGCCCTCAGAACTGGTTCTTGCGGGGCGGTCAAACCGGCCAGTTCTATCTCAGTTTTTATTATGGACAATCAACTCAAACAACAGGTCAACATTGAAGACGAAATGAGGCGTAGTTATCTCGATTACGCCATGTCTGTGATCATCGGACGCGCGCTGCCTGATGTGCGCGACGGCTTGAAACCGGTTCATCGCCGCATTCTATACTCGATGAACGAGAAGGGATTGACACCCGGCAAGCCTTACAAGAAATCGGCCAACGTCGTCGGCGACGTGCTCGGCGCGTACCATCCACACGGTGACTCGGCGGTGTACGATTCGATGGTGAGAATGGCGCAGGATTTTTCGATGCGCTACCCGCTGATTGACGGACAGGGAAATTGGGGCAGCGTTGACGGCGACGCGGCGGCGGCTTACCGCTACACCGAAGCCCGCCTGACCCGCATCGCCACCGAGATGCTCGCCGACATCGAGAAGGAAACCGTCAAGTTCGTTCCCAACTACGACGAATCGCGCCAGGAGCCGACCGTGCTGCCGACGCGCGTGCCGAACCTGCTGGTCAACGGCTCGGACGGAATCGCAGTCGGAATGGCGACCAAGATTCCGCCGCACAACCTGGGCGAGATCATCGAAGCGACTATCCAACTGGTTCAGCATCCGAACACCAAAGCAGACGATTTGATCAAGATGGTGCCGGGGCCTGATTTCCCGACCGGCGGATTCATTTACGGTCGTGAAGGCATCAAGCAGGCTTACGAGACCGGGCGCGGCGTGATGCAGATTCGCGCGCGCGCCGCCATTGACCGCATCGGACGCGGCGCCCAGGAGCGCGACGCCATCGTCATCACCGAGATTCCGTTCCAGGTCAACAAATCCAAACTGATCGAGCAGATCGCTGATCTGGTCAACGACAAGAAGGTCGAAGGCATTTCGGAAATCCGTGACGAGACCGACCGCGAATCAGCCGCGCAGAAGAAAGTCCGCATCGTCGTCGAACTAAAACGCGACGCCGTCCCGCAGATCATCCTGAACAAGCTTTACAAGATGACGCAGATGCAAATCTCGTTCGGGATGATCAATCTCTCAATCGTCAACGGTCAGCCGAGGATTCTCAATCTGGTTGACACGCTCAACGAGTTCATCTCATTCCGCCGCGAAGTCGTGCGCAACCGCACGATGTACGAATTGAAGAAGGCCAGGCTCCGCGCGCACATTTTGGAAGGCTTGAAAAAGGCCATTGACATCATTGATGAGATCATCAAGCTGATCCGCGCGTCGAAATCAACCGACGACGCCAAACAGGGCCTGGTCAATAAATTCAAGTTTTCGGAGATTCAGGCGCAGGCGATTCTCGATATGCAGTTGCGCCGCCTGGCCGCGCTCGAACGCCAGAAGATCATTGATGAGTATGAAGAAGTGATCAAGCTGATCGCTGAACTCGAAGAGATTCTGGCCAACGAACGCGCGCTGAGAAATGTAATCGTCAAGGAATTGCGCGCCGTCCAGAAGGATTACGCCGACGAGCGCCGCACGCAGATCGTTGACAGCGGCGTCGAGTTGACGCTGGAAGACCTGATCGCTGACGAAGACGTGGTGATCACGCTCACGCATTCGGGCTACGTCAAACGCACGCCGCTGACGATGTACAAATCGCAGCGTCGCGGCGGAACCGGGCGAAAGGGCATGAGCACGCGGTCTGAAGACGTCGTTTCGCACATCTTCATCGCCTCGACGCACAGTTACCTGATGGTCTTCACCGGTTCGGGGCAGGTCTACAAGCTGAAGGTTCACGAAATTCCCGACGCGACGGCGGCGGGCAAGGGCAAGGCCATCGTCAATCTGATCAATCTGCCGTCGAACGAGAAGATTGCGGGCGTCATCCCGGTGCGCGAATTCGCCGAGGGCCAGTACGCGGTGATGGTCACGCGCCAGGGAGTGATCAAGAAAACCGAATTATCGGAGTTCGCCAACATCCGCGCCAACGGCATCATCGCTATGGGAGTTGATGAAGGCGACGAATTGATGACGGTCGAGTTGACCGACGGCACGAAGAAGATATTCCTGGCCACGCACGAAGGCATGGCGATCTGTTTCGAGGAAGAGGAAGTGCGCGACATGGGCCGTCAGGCTCGCGGCGTGCGCGGCGTCACGCTGCGCGACGGCGATTACGTCGTCAGCGTCGTGGCCGTCAACGGCGACGAGCAGATGCTGAGCGTGACCAGCAACGGGTTCGGCAAACAGACGCCGCTCTCGGAATACCGTGTGCAATCGCGGGGCGGCAAAGGCGTGATCAACATCAAGACGACCGAGAAGAACGGCAAGGTCGTCGCCGTTATGCCGGTCACGAAAGAGAGCGAATTGTTGATCATCACCAGCAACGGCAAACTGATCCGTCTGGAAGCCGAAAAGATTCGCGCCACAGGCCGCAGCGCTCAGGGCGTCAAGCTGATTGATACTTCAAGCGAAGACCTGGTCGCCAGCGCCTCGCTCATCGAACAGCAGACCGGACAGGTGGCTGAAGAAACGGAAGCCGAAAAAGTGTAGACAGGAGACAGAAGACAGGAGACGGAAGACGGAAGGCGGAAGGCGGTAAGGCCGCAAGCAGATGAAATTGAGTTGAAGATGATTGATCAAAAATTTGGGCGATTATTACTCAGAGGACAGGCGCGCCGCCACCAGGCTTTCCCGAATCTCCCGTCTTCTGTCTTCCGCTTTCCGTCTTCCGCCTTCTGTCTTCCGCCTTCTGTCTTCCGTCTTCTGTCTTTTGTCTTCTGTCTTCTGCTTGTCGTTTTCTCTTCTTCCTGTTCCCGCCGCGCGTTGCTCGACAGCGCGCAGGCGGCCTGGGACAGGGCCGATTACGCCGCCGCCGCCGATTATTACGAACAGTTCCTCAAGGAAAATCCGCAGAGCGACAAAGCGGAGTTCGCCCGCTTGAGAGCGGCGACGGTCTGCCAGCGCGATCTGAAACAGTATGACCGCGCGATTCAGCACTACATCCATTTCATCGAGGAGTTCTCGCGGTCGCCCGACATCGTTCAGGCGCGAATGCAACTCGCCGCCTGTTACGGGCTGACGGGCAAGCGCCGCGAGGCCATCGGCGAATACGAGAGCGTACTGCCGAAGATCAGCGACGAGAAAGAACGCCGGCGGTTGCGGCTCAACATCGCCGACATGTATTTCGATCTGAACGACCGGGGACAGGCGCTGGCCGAATACCAGAAAGTGGTCGCAGACGCGTCTTACGATGAACTGGCTGAGCGCGCCTATCTGCGGATCGGGGGCATCAGGCTTCTGCGCGACGAGTACGAGGAAGCCATTCCGGCTTACGAGGCTGTCGTAGCGCACACCAAAGACCAGATGGTTCGCCGTTCCGCTCGCTTCGGAATGGCCGATTGTTACGAACGCACGTTCCAGTACGACAAGGCGATTCAGACGCTGGAACAGACCGAGCCTGATCCGAAATCGCCGAACTACATTCAACAACGCATCGCAAACGTTCGAGAGCAACAACGTCAACGCAACCTGTCCGCGCCGTCCAAGGCGGAGTGGCCGGGCAAAAAATAATCCGGAGTCTCTATGCCTATATTCAGAGGTGGGGGCCGCAAGCCCACAAAAAAGAAATCATTCGGTGGAAAGCCCGGCGGTAAACCGGGCAGGGGCGGTGGTAAATTCGGAGGCAAACCTGGCGGCAGGTTTGGTAAACCGGCCGGTGGCGGTAAAAGGGGCAAGAAGCGCGCGCCTAAACGCAAAAAGAAAGCCGTGAAAAAAGCTCCGGCGCCCAGCATCGAAAGCACCGGTATGGAAGCCTGGTACCTGAAACAATTGATGACCAGCGAAACGCCGGTCGTCGTCGTGCTCAACACGGGCGAAAAAGTGCGCGGGTTTGTGCGCTATTACGATGTGGACACCTTCAGCCTCGGGCCCGCCGACGGCAGCCCCAAGATGTTTTTGCGTAAAGAGGGCATCCGCTATTTGTACGAAGAGCCGGAAGATGAAGAAGAATACGAAGCAGAAGACGAGGAGCAGGAAGAAGAAGAATAACCTCCGCAGAGCTTCAGTAACTCCAATCCCCGGGAAGTCACGCTCAATTTTGGAATCAACGGAACTTTGGGCGTGACTTCCGCGTCTATCCCCGCGTCGCAATCCTCCCATTGCCAAATGGCCCGTTGCCAACTCCCCTGCCGGGGCGCTCCGGCGCAAGTTGTAACGGCCCGAAACGTTCACTGTTCGACAAACGCTGCTTTGATCGTGGGACAAGACGCCATCTTGCCTCACACCCGTAGAAGAATTTTTACGTTGTTGGCGATGTCCTGAAACGATGAAAACGCGCCACATAGTGACGAATTATGACGTTTGAAAATTAACGACAACCACATCGTAGGGGCGGGTTTTCCCCGCCCGTATCCGCTATCGAAGAGCCTGGGCGGGGAAAACCCGCCCCTACGATGTGATTGCATTATTTGATCAAAGAGCATAATTCGCGGATTTGCAGAGGAGTGTTCATCATGACGCTGAAGCGGATTACGGCCTCATTTCTCGCCGCGCTGTTCATTTGCCTGCCTGCATTCGCGCAAACTCCCGCGCCGGCTCAATCGCAAAAGGAACAGAAGGAACTTGAGAAAAAGGCGCTCGTCCTGCTCGACGAACTGGTCGGCGAGGCGATGTCGCTGAAACTGGTCGAGAATCGCATCTACGCGCTGACCACGACGGCTGATCTGTTCTGGAAACACAACGAGGACCGCGCCCGCGCGCTGCTGCGCGAAGCCGTCAACCAGTTCATGACGATTGAACAGCCTGCGGAACTCGACGACCCGCGAGCCATGCAGACGATGCAGCTTCGCATCGAGCTTCGCACGCAATTGCTTCAGTCGCTGGCCGCGCGCGACAGCCGGATGGCGCTGGACTTCCTGCGCGCTTCGCGTCTTCCGGACGCCGGGAAGATGTTCGGCGGCAGAGGCGTCTCGCCCGATTTCGAGCGGCAGTTTGAAATGCAGTTGGCCATCCGCATCGCCGAGAACGATCCGCAATTGGCCTTGCAGATGGCCGAAGAGAGTCTCAAGGATGGCGTTGATCATCAAGTCTACCAAATCTGGTCGAATCTGATGAGCAAAGACCCGAAGACCGCCGCGAAACTCTTCGGCGAAATTGTCTCCGCTGTGAAATCATCCGACGTGTTGAAAAACTATCAATCCATGTCGGTTGTATTGTCCATGCTGCAATCCCTGCGCGCGCAGATGCAGACGGCGGAGAAAAGCGCGAAAGATTCACAGCCCCCACAGCCGCAGCAAACGTCCCAGCAGGAGATGCGGCAGTCGTTCCGCGAACTGCTCGATCTTGTCGTTTCGGCGGCTCTCAAAATCACGGCGGCGCAATTCCTGGACATCAACGAACAGGGGCAGGCGCGAAATTTGCTGTCGCAGGTTCAGATGTTGACGCCGGACATCGAGAAGAATCTGCCGGGGCGCGCGCAGGCTGTGCGCGCAAAACTCGCCCAGTTTGACAAGGCGTTATACAGACCGTCGGTTCCGTCGGATGAAATCCTCGAAGACCTGGCGAAGAAAACGCCGGATGAACTGGTCGCAATGGCCGCCAAATCGCAGAACGAGTTTAAGGAAATGTATTACCGGCAGGCGGCGGCGAAGGCTCTGGAACAGGGCGACACGTTGCGCGCGCGACAAATCGCAAAAGACTTTCTGCCGAATGGCGGGACGGGAGATCCAATAATCGCGGAGATCGAACAGGCGGAGAGGGCGCAGGCGCTCGCGGAAGGCAAGCTGGAAGACGCCCGCAAAAGCATTTCACGGATGCGGTCGAACGAAGAACGCGCGCTGGCCTTGATCGAACTGGCCACGAAAGCCGAGGCCGGCAAAGATCAGAAATCGCAGCAGGCGTTGCTCAAGGAAGCGGGCGAACTGCTGGGCGATCAGATGGAGACGCGCGCGCAGGTCGAAGCGCAACTCAATCTGGCCGTCGCGTCCCTGAACGTCAACACCGACCGCAGCTTCGAGATTCTGGGATCGGCGGTTGACCGGCTGAACGTGGTGTTGAGCGCTGTGGTGACACTCACAAAATTCGACCAGACCAGTGGGATATGGGGCGCGCCGTCCATCGCGCCCATTAACGCTGCGGACGTCGAGATGCGATTGAATGCGGGCGAGTTCGGAAACTTCACCACAAATCTGGATCAGCAGATTCTGGCCTTCGCGCGCAAGGATTTCGACCGCACGATGACGTCGCTCCGCCGCTGGCAGGTCAACGAGGTCAGGCTGGCGATGAGCCTGTCGCTGGCCGGAGCGATTCTCGGCGATGAAAAGAAGGAAGCGCGGTTCTATCCGCCGTACGCTTTCAGGGAAAGAATTGATTGAAGCCTTTGGGAGCGAGCGCATCCCTGCGTGCAGGGCTTCTGGCAAAAGTCGAGAATCGTAGGCCCAGCACGCAAGGATGCGTGCGCTCCCAGGAGGTCGTTATGACTCTGAACACCCGCAAAGTTTTTTCAGCCACACAGCCATTAACTCAGCTCGACTGAAAATTCTGCGTGCAATTTCGATAAACTGTTGTAGAATGCGCCCCGCCAAAACATGGTCTCCCTGGACCAGAACCCCCCTGAACCAATATAAATGACGTAATCCGACGAACAGGATTAGAAGCTTTACCAGGCTGTTCAGATTTTCACCCTTCACCCTGCCATTCCTGGAGACGTTGAGTCTTCGCCGCTTCTTCACAAAAGAGAAGCCGCCTGCCTGGTATTTCCCTATCTCGATAATTGTCAATTTACGGCGGATTTTCGATTGCCCCGAAACCCGAACAAGCCCCGAACTTGTCTGAGGGAATTGTCTGCATAATCCGGTCTGGCCGGTGAAGAGTGGGTCATCAGGTGTCTGCCGGAAAAACATTCGGAGAGACAAGTCAGTTGTCTTCTTCGTGAACAGCCACCAACAGCACAAACGGCAAGCTGCCCGGCAATCGCGTATCGCGCGGGTCAGGACAACTTTGCCCCTGAGAGGAATTTGGCATGAGAACCACGCGAAAACTTAACGCCGCGTTTAATCTGATCACACGTAGCTCATCAATTTCATCAAGACTGGCAGCGCTTGGCCTGACGACGGCGCTCGTGGCGCTGGCCCTGGCCGCGCAGAGACATTTCGCCGTGACCGCGCAGGAATCTGCGCCAGGCATTCATCTGATCGAAATCGCTTCCGATTCGAACGGGTCAACGGGAATCGTTCATCATCAACCATCGAATTCATTGCTCTTATCATCGGACGCCGGATTGGAATTGTTCGGCGTGGGAGGCAGGCGCACGCCGTTTTCACGAATCGCAGCCAATCACGGCGCGTTTGCGGCGGTACGCGAAAGCAGAAACGGATTCATCGCAGGTGAAGTCTTCGTCGGGGCTGATGCGCCCGGCGCGATTTATCGCCTGTCATCCGATACCTCGGATGCTGGAGCGCGCGGTCAAACCGCCTGGGTCACGTTGCCGGGAGAATCGGGGCTGGTTCGTGGCCTGTATTTTGACAACCGGAATTCGCTCGCGGATTCAGCCGAGAATGTTTTCGGCGGCGACCTGATCGCAGTCACGAGCGGCGGCGGCGTGTGGCGCATTGATTCCTCAGGCAATGCCCAGCGAGTGACGGCGATGATCACAGCGCATTCGGGTGACTCCGTCGAATCGCCGGTCTCATTCGACGCGGCGTCATTGGCGCCGAACGATTCCGGGAAGTACGGCGCGATGGCCGGAAAAATACTGGCGCTGGCCGGGCGGCAAGGATTGATTTACGCCGTTGACGCCGAAGGACGCGTCGAAACATTTAATCTGGGCCTTCAACATCTCAACAACCTTCTGGTCATTCCCGCGAACGAAAATTTCTTCGGCGTCACGGTTGACCGGCGGACGGACGATCAGCAGGACGATCAAGTCAGCAGGAGTCGCGGAACTATCTGGGGCGCGCCATCAGCCGATTTCGCGGGCGTGACCGGCGATCTGCTCGTCACTGAGATCGGAGGTGAGACTTGTCAATGCCAGCCCGCGCTCTGGCGGCTGCGTTGGAACGGCTCCGGGTTCGAGAAGACGAAGATGGCCGGGATACCCGACGCGCCCAATCGAACCGAATGGAGGCAAGTGACGTTCGCGCCATTCGGCGACTATCTGTTCAGCGAAATCAGCGAGATTGCGCAGCAGCCCAATCTCCGCCTGGTTAAAAGCGTGAGCGACCTGAACGGCGGTTTCGTGCAGCCGGGAGATACGCTGGAATACACGTTGACGCTGAGCAATCAGTCATCCAGTCCGGCCGGCAAATCGTTCATCGCCGAATTCATTCCGGCCAACGTGGATTACGTCGCAAACAGCATGCAGATCACAGCCGGCGCGAACACCGGCGCGAAGACCGACGTGATAGACAACGATCAGGTTGACGCTTTCGCCGTCAGTGGCAGGGTTATTCAAATCAACATCGGCACGGGCACAGGCGCCGGCGGGCACGACGCCACCGGCAAACTGATTGGCGGCACGCTCGCTTCCGGCGAAAGCGCGACAGTTGTTTTCCGCGTTACGGTCAAAGCCGGTTTGAGCGAAGGCGCTCCGATCATCAACGGCGCGGAGTGGGGCGCTGATAACATCTATCCTGCGGGCATATCCAACATCGTCGCAAACACCGTCGGCTCGCCGCTCAAGCTCGTAAAGAGCGTGACTGATTTGAACGGCGGGCAGGTGTTGCCGGGTGACACGCTGGAATACAAGCTGACGCTGACCAATCAATCTTTCGATCCGGTCGGCAAATCGTTCATCGCCGAGTTCATCCCGAAAAGCGTGACCTACATCGCAAACAGCGTGCAGATCACAGCGGGCGCGAACACCGGAGCCAAGACCGACGCGGTAGATGGCGATCAGGTTGATTATTACCCGGCGGCGGGCGCGAACGGACAGATCAACATCGCCACAGGCGCCGGCGCGGGCGGACACGGGACGGGCGGCAATCTGATCGGCGGAACGCTGGCGGCGGGCGAAAGCGCGACGGCCACCTTCCGCGTCAAGGTCAACACCGGCGCGACCGTGGAATCCATCGTGTCGAACGGCGCCAATGCGGGCGCCAACGACGTTTATCCGATTTCCGTCTCCAACATCGTTGAGACTACGGTCAGCCTGGCCACGCCGTTGATCGGCCCCTTCGGCCAGCCTGCGGCCACAGGTCCGACCGGAAACAACGACGACTTCACTCGCGGCAGAGTGAACCTGACCGTTTCAAACGGGATGACGACTGAAACCGGCACAGTGCGGTTCATCAACACGTTGAAGAACGTCGGCGCGATTCCGGGGAAATTCGTCATCAGCGCTCCGACCATCCCGCAGGGATTCAGCGTCAAGGCTTCGGTTGACAGCGGCGCGACATTCGTCAGCCTCAATCCGGGCGCAGGCGGGCAGCCCGGAACAGTGACAACGCCAACGGAAGTCAATCCGAACGAAGAGCGCAACATTGATGTCCGAATCGAATTGCCGGTCGGACTGGCCGTCAACACCGATTACGACATTGTGATCCAGGCGGCGTGGGACGTTGATCCGAGCCGTTTCAATCGGACGATTGACCGCGTTCGCCCCGATCCGAATCCGCCGAATCTGGCGCTGACCAAAGCGGTGCGCAATCTGGCCGGTCAGGACATCGCGGGCAGCACGGTGACGCGCGGCCAAACCATCGAATACACGCTGACGTTGCGCAACCAGTCAACGGTTGCTGTCGGCAACACATTCATCGCGGAATACCTGCCGCCGAACGTGACCTACGTCGCCAACAGCACGCAGATCACCGCCGGGCCGAACGCCGGGGCGAAGACCGACGCGCGCGGAGACGATCAGGTTGATTTCTTCCCGTCAGGCTTCGTCAACGGGCAAATCAACATCTTCACGGGCACGGGCGCTGCGGCGAACAAAGGCGGCACGCTGGCTCCCGGCGAAAGCACGACGGTCGCTTTCCGGGTGACGGTCAACAACGTTGCGAACGGAACCGCCATCAACAACGGCGCCGACTGGGGCGCGGAAGATTTCCTGATCGGCGGCAAATCGAACATCGTCCTCGTGACGGTCGGCTGCCAGACGATCTCGGTCAGCCCGTCGCCGGGGCCGCTGCCAGCGGGAACCACCGGAACGGCCTACAGCCAGACGTTCACGCAGACGGGCGGGGTTGCGCCTGTCGCTTTCAGCGTCAGCGCGGGCGCGCTGCCTGCGGGCTTGGCGCTCAACGCGACGACCGGCGTGTTGTCGGGAACGCCGACGCAAGCGGGCAATTCCTCGTTCACGATCACGGCGACGGACGCTGGCGGTTGCACGGGCAGCGCGGCTTACACGCTGGTCATAAATTCGTCATGCGCGCCGCCGGCGATCACCGCCCAGCCAGCGTCGCTGGTCAAAAACGCCGGCGAAAGCGCGACCTTCTCGGTCACCGCAACCGGCACTAGCCTGACCTATCAATGGCGCAAGGGCGGCGTCAACATCGCGGGCGCGACCGCAAGCAGTTTCACCATCGCTTCGGTCAAGACCAGCGACGCGGGCAGCTACGACGTGGTCGTCACGGGCGCGTGCGGCACGCTCACTTCCGCAGCCGCCACATTGACGGTTAATTGCCCGACGATCACTCTTGCCCCGGTGGCGTTGCCGGTAGGCGTGGTTAGTACGGCGTACAGCCAGACGTTCACGCAAACCGGCGGTGTCGCTCCTGTCACTTTCAGCGTCAGCGCAGGCGCGCTACCTCCGGGCCTGACGCTCAACGCGATGACCGGCGCGTTGACGGGAACGCCCACGCAGGTCGGCCAGTTCTCGTTCACGATCAAGGCGACCGATGCGAACGGCTGCGCGGGCAGCCAGCCGTATCTGCTGCCCATCACGCCGTCTGCGACACAGGATTGCCGCCAGACCATCTGCTTCCGCTCAGCGGCTTATTTCTCGCTCAACTTCGGCACGCCGCTCATTCCAAACGGTTCGGTGTTGATCGGCGGGGTCAATTTCAATAACCCTGTCGCCACGACCGATCCGAGAGTCAAGCAGGCGCTGGATGGGCAGTCGGGCGCGTTCAATCGTGAGTTCGTCGCGGCCCAGTTGAACATCCTGAACGCGAGCGGGTTGGGAGCGGCGAATCTGATCACCGCGCTGGCTTCGGAACTGAGTTGTTACGGATTGCAATTCAGCCTGGTCAGACTGAGCAACGGCGTGATTCTGTCTCCGCAATCCAATCTCACCGAACTGGTTTCCACCGCCAACTTCGTGGCCAGGGGAGGCGGGAACAGCCAGGACAACTGCATCGTCACGAAGTTGCTGGGGGCGCTTAATGGCACAAGCTCCGCCAACATCTGCAACAGGCCGGTCAGCCCGGTTGACCTGAGCGGTTGCCTGCCGTAACCAGAACGCCGCAGCATGCGGAAAAACAAAACACGCGGAAATTTCCAGGAGCCTCCTGTTTTTTCCGCGTGTTCTGTTTTTTCCGTGTGCAGCGGCGTTCTCAACAGACTGTCTATTTCAACACTCCGACTTTCAAATGCGAACTCAGCCGCGCCGAGCGGTAAACGCGATGCGTGGCCTTCTGAAAATCGGCGTCGGTGGCGTTGTAAATGTCCACGAACTTTTGCGGGTTGCGGTCAACCAGCGGGAACCAACTGCTCTGAACCTGAACCATGATTTTGTGGCCGGTCTTGAACGTGTGGTGAATGTCGTTCATGGCGATCTTCACTTCGTCCGGCTTGCCGGGCGCGAACGGTTCGGGTTTTGAAAAGCTCTTGCGGAATTTGCCGCGCATCACTTCGGCGCGCACCAGCATTTGAAATCCACCGAGCGGGGTCGTCCTGACGTTTGCGCCAGACGGCGAATTGTTCGGCGCGTTGTCCGGGTAAACGTCAATCAGCTTGACGATGAAGTCGGCGTCCGTGCCGGTCGTCGAAACAAACAGATCGGCCGTGACGGGACCGGCCAGCGTCAGGTCTTCATCGAGCGCTCCGGTTTCAAAAGTGAGCACGTCAGGGCGGCGCGCGGCGAAACGCTGGTCTTCGATCATGTAGCCTGTCCCGCGCGAGTTTGTGATCACGTTCGTGTAAGGCACGGGCCTGGCGGGATCGCTCAGGTACTCATCGAACGCCTCTCCCGAATCTTTTGGCGCGTCGAACGCGAGCTTGCCGTTTGCACGGAAGTAGATCGAACGCGATTGCAAATCTTTCGGCGGCCATTGATCGAAAGACTTCCATTCGTTCGCGCCAGTGCGGAACACAGTAGCTTCAGGCAATTTCAACTCGCCTTTGTCTTTGAGGTAAAAATTGAAGAAGGGAAGCTCCACGTTTTCGCGGTACCAGGCCGAGGTGCTTGAATTGAAACGGATGTCGCCCAGACTGTCGCCGTTGCCGCGCGCCCATTGCCCGTGCGACCAGGGGCCCATCGCCAGAATGTTTTTCGCGCCGGGGTTGTTCTTTTCGATGGCCTGGTAAATGTTGAGCGGCCCGTACAAATCCTCGGCGTCGAACCATCCGCCAACCACGAGAACGGCGGGCGTGACTTTTTTCAGGTGCGGCAAGACGTTTCTCGATTGCCAGAACTCGTCGTAATTGCCGTGCTTCATCACGTCGTTGATGTATTTGTTCTCGCCCTTGAAATACTTCATTACGTTCGCCACGCTTCCGAGCCGCAGAAAATAATCGTAAGCGTCGGGCGTGCCGTAATCGAAATTCCTGAATTGATTGGCAGTCGGCTGCGGGCGAGGCATCCCGAAAAATGTGCAGAAGCCGAAGCTGTCAAAAAGGAAATACGCGCCGTTGTGATGATCGTCGTCTCCGATGAACCAGTCGGCGATGGGCGCCTGCGGCGAAGCGGCCTTGAGCGCCGGATGCGCGTCCATCAACGCTGTCGCGGTGTAAAAGCCCGGATACGAAATTCCCCAGACGCCTGCTCGCCCGTTGTTGTTCGGGATGTTTTTGATCAACCATTCGATGGTGTCGTAAGTATCGCTCGATTCGTCAATCTGTTTGGGCGACTTCTTGTTCGGGATGTACGGACGCACGTCCTCGAACTCGCCTTCGGACATAAACGTCCCGCGCACGTCCTGATAAACGAAGATGTAACCTTCCTGTTGGAACGCCGCCGAAGGGCCGAGCGAGGGGCGGTAAGCGCCGCCGTACGGCCCGGCGCTGTAAGGCGTGCGCGTCATCATAATCGGATATTTCTGCGACGAGTCTTTCGGCGAATAGATGACGGTGTAAAGTTTCACGCCGTCGCGCATCGGAATCTGATGCTCCGATTTGACGTAATGGTCTTTGACGTTGAACTGAGTTGATTGCCGCGCGCCTGTTTGCGGCGCGAACGACAGAAGGCATAACGCGACGGCGCCGATCAGCAGGCGCAGCGCGGATGACTTGGATAGTTTCATCAAACTTTCTCCTCGAAGTCTATGGGAGCGCACGCATCCCTGCGTGCTCAGACCTGGCCGATCGCCTTTTGAGTGAAGCCAGGCGCCGCGCTCCCAGGGGATTTTTTGGTCAGGATAATCTTGCTGTTTGCTCGCGCGGGCATTATATCTTGAAGCCAATCAGTTGGAGAGCGAAGTCAAACTTGAGCGGCGAATAAAGAGAAATATCATCAATGGAAAAGCCACAAATTTCGAGAGGAGACAGCCGGTTTACGCGCCGCGATCTGTTGCGGGCCGGCGCCGCGACGAGCGCAGCGGTTCTGTTGAACCGCCCAACCTTCGGAGGAATTTTGATGAGCGGTGAAAAACTGATTCCCGCGAAAATGGCGGCTGATCACCTGCTTCTCGGCGCGGCTGTTTTGGATCAGGCCGTCGAGTGGTTCGAGAAAGCTACCGGGGTGAAACCCGTCATCGGCGGCGTTCATCCGGGGCGGGGAACTCGCAACGCGCTGGTCGCGCTCGGCGGCAGGCGGTATCTGGAAATCATCGCGCCCGACCCGGCGCAGACCACCTACAATTTCCAGATTGATGTTCGGGGACTCACCGAGCCGCGATTGATCACGTGGGCGGCGGTAAGCTCCGACATCAATTCGGTGGCGGAGAAGGCTCGCGCAGGCGGCTATCAAATCTTCGGCCCCCGCGACGGTTCGCGCGCCCGGCCCGACGGGAAATTGCTTAAGTGGAAGACGCTCGGAGTTCTCAGCAAATTCGTTATCGGGAATGTTGATCCGATCCCGTTCTTCATCGAATGGAGCGCCGATTCGCCGCACCCGTCTCAGGATTCGCCGAAAGGCTGCGAGCTTCTGTCTTTCGAGATGGCGCACCCCGATTCGGCAAACGTCGCTGAATCGCTCAGGAAACTCGGCATCGAATCGAAAGTCACACAGAGCAAGGAGGCCAGGCTGCGCGCGACGTTGAAGACGCCAAAGGGCATAGTGGAGTTGAGTTGAGCAACGCGACCGGAAAATCTATGCCCCGAAAACATCTGTGTATTCGCTTGTGAAGCGTTGAAGCGATCCTTTCTGGAAAAATTGGAAACTTGGAATTGAGAAAGCGCGTCTTTAGAATTGCTCACTGAGAAAAGCACCAGCCGGTGTTTCTTCAAAGGGGTATCCTCCTGTAAGGCTGCTGCAAATGGTATGGTTTGCAGCAGCCGTTTTTTTTCAAATCTATTGAATGTTTACACACGAATTTTGGCGCGGCGGCGCGAGCGTTGGATAGTCGCAGCGGCTTATTGAAGCTTAATGGCCGGTGAAAATTAGGCCAGCTTGCCCCCCATTTCGGCGTGTTGTATCATCGGCCTGCGTCGTCGGTTCGTAACCAACAAGAAAGCATTCAAGGAGCTGTTTAGATGTCTATACGCAGCAAACTCACGCTGGTCACGCTGTCCGCTTTCATCGCTCTCTACTCGATCGTTGGCGGGATGCTATCCAAGTCGAACAATCCGCTCTTCAGGGCGATTGCCAATCCGGGGCCTTACCCGCAATTGCGCATCTTTGAAGATGTGGTGCGGCATATCGTCTACGATTACGTCGAGAAGCCTGACCTTGAGAAAGTTCGCGTCGGCGCGCTGCGTGGTTTGACTGACGGACTCGATCCTTACAGCGCCTATCTGCTGCCGCCTCAGGTTAAAGAATATCAGTCCAACAAAATCAGGCTCGACACGACCGGTATGGTCATCGGCCAATACTCCGGCTTCGCTTATGTGATCGCAGTGATCCCGAACTCGCCTTCAGAGAAGTCCGGCATCAAGGTCGGCGACGTGATCGAATACATTGACGGGCACGCGACGCGCGACCTTGATCTTTACGACGTGAAATCGCTGCTTTCGGGCGATCCCGGTTCGAGCGTCGAACTGACTCTGATCAATCGCAAACCCGAAAAGATCAAACTCGTGCGGGGCAAAGTCGCGCCGACTCCGACCGAAACGCGCATGCTGGAATCTCAGGTCGGCTACATCAAAGTTCCGATTCTGGGCAAAGGTCAATCGGAAGCGGTCGAAGCCGCGATCAAAGATGTCATCAAAAAAGGCGCGAAATCAATCGTCCTTGATTTGCGCGGGTCGGCGGGCGGCGAGTTGAATGAAGGCGTGAAGGTCGCTGATTTCTTCATGAAATCGGGCGTCATCGCCAAATCAATCGGGCGCAAGGAAAAAGTGATCGCCACTTTCGACGCGAAGCCTGAAAACGATCTGACCGAATTGCCCGTAGCCGTGATCATTGACCGTACGACGGCAGGCGCCTCGGAAGTCGTCGCCGCCGCGATCATGGAAAACCAGCGCGGCGAAGTCGTCGGCGAACGCACGCTTTTCGGAATGGGTTCAGAGCAGGAATTGTTCCCGCTCGATGACGGATCGGCTTTGCTGTTGACCGTCGCGCGCCACGCCGCGCCCTCAGGCAAGATTTTCATGACTGACGGCGTGACGCCGAACGTCGAAGTCAAACGCGCCGACCTGGCCGATGTCGGGACGCCTGATGAAGGCAAACAGGGACAGCAACAGAATGAAGGCGCTCCTCCGGTGGTCGTGGCTCCGAAACCGGCGGATGACTTGATGCTGAAGAAAGCCATCGAAGTTTTGACGAGCGGCGCCAAGGCCAAGCGCCGCGCGGCATAGTCTCATTTTCCTCCTCTTCAAATAGCTCGAAGCGGATCTTGCCGGAAGGCTTGATCCGCATTTCTTTTTGTGGAGGTCTGTCTTCTACCAATCAAAATACCTGCTCCCATCCAGCGCCGTTCCTTTACTCAAACAATAAACATCGAACACGTTCTGCCGGCCCCACTTTGTGGCGCTCGGTTCATCCTGCATGGAGCGCAAGCCCCATTCGCGCTTTCCCGTTGTCGGATCAATCGGGATGCGGCGCAGAAAACGAATCCTTATCGCGCTGTTATTCGGCGGACTTATTCCATCCACTAACACTTTCAGGTTTGGCGGATAGCATTGGTCGTCAACTCTGCGATCAAGCGGCCCAATCATTCCGTAATCACACTGCTTTTTGTATTCATCAATCGCCTGGCGCATCACTCGCAGCGCGACCCTTAACTCCTCCTCGACCCTGAGCTTGTTTCTTTCCACTTTGCACTTGTCTCTTGTCTGGCGTCGCCGCGGTGGGCCGTCGTTATTCTGCGCCGGTACGGTGGTAAGGATGCTTACAGAAATCGTAAGCAATAATAATCCGCGCGCCTTTGTACGCGCGCCGGGAATCAGAGGGCGTTTCATCGAGAGCCTCCAGTCCGTCGTTGGTGGTTGAGTTTTGAAGACGAGCCGAATCCTATGTGGCGCCGCGCGACGTGTCAACAAAACGGCTGAAACCACAAGTCTGGAGAAGGCGTTTAGATGTAAGTTCGTGTAAGATCGCCGCTTCACCAAAAAACAATCGGAGAATCATCAAGCTATGTTCAATCACGCAATGTTCAAAACAGCGTTATCGTTTGCTCTGTTCTTCATCTTTACTCAAGGCGCATCCGCGCAGGATTGGCCGCGATGGCGCGGAGCCAACGGAGATGGCGTCGTCAGCGGCTTCAACGCGCCGAAGGCCTGGCCCAATCAGTTAAAACAGCGATGGAAAATCACCGTCGGCGTAGGCCATTCATCGCCGCTGGTCATCGGCAATCGCGTCTACCTGCATTCGCGGCAGGGCGAGAACGAAGTCACCGCCGCTTACGACCTCAGCACAGGCAAGACGATCTGGCAGGACAGCTACCCGATAGCGTACACGATGAACCCCGCCGCCACCGGTCACGGCAAAGGCCCGAAATCAACGCCGGTCGTCAGCGACGGCAAGCTCTACACGCTCGGCATCACCGGCGTTCTGTCAGCTTATGACGCGGCGAAAGGGAAGCTGCTCTGGCGGAAAGAATTCAAGGAGTTCAAACCCAACCATCCATTCTTCGGCACGGCCACATCGCCCATCGTTGATCGGGGCCTGCTGATCGTTCACATCGGCGGCAACGACAACGGCGCGTTGAAAGCTCTGGACGCCGCGACCGGCCAGGAGAAATGGAGTTGGAACGGCGACGGTCCCGGTTACGCCACGCCCATCGTTGTAGAGATCGCAGGCAAGCGCCAGATCGTCACCCAATCGCAGCAGAACATCGTCGGCGTTTGGGCCGACAACGGCTCGCTGCTCTGGAAGATTCCGTTCGCCACCGAATATGTCCAGAACATTGTCACGCCGATTCAATACAAAGACCTGCTGATCTTTTCGGGCATCAATAAAGGCGTCTTCGCCGTCCGCGTCGGCTGGCGCGACAATCGCTGGGCGACCGACACCGTCTGGCAAAACAAAGAAGTCTCGATGTATATGAATTCGCCGCTGCTCTCCGGTGATCTGCTCTTCGGCCTGTCGCACAGGAACAAGGGTCAGTTCTTCTGTCTGGACGCCGCGACGGGCAAGACGCTCTGGACAGGCGATCCGCGCCAGGGCGAGAACGCCGCGATGCTGATCGCAGGCGCAACGATCTTCTCGCTGACCAACGACGCTGACCTGATCGTGACCAGCGCAGCCGACAAAGGCGCAAAAGTAATCAGGAAATACCACGTGGCTGAGAAGCCGACCTGGGCGCATCCGGCGATTGTTGGCAAAAACATTTTGATCAAGGACGAGACGACGCTGGCGCTGTGGGGGCTGGAATAATCTGGAGTTCTTATTTTTGCACGGTCGCCCACGCGGTCTTTTGCAGCAATTCCGCCTCTGATTGAGTCAACCCTTTCAGATTGCAGACGATGCCAGCGGGGCTTTCGCCGAACAAAACGGCGAAGAAAACGCAG
This sequence comes from Acidobacteriota bacterium, assembly GCA_022072205.1. GTDB lineage: Bacteria > Acidobacteriota > Blastocatellia > RBC074 > RBC074 > JAJVID01. The sequence goes on along the minus strand of JAJVID010000041.1, from coordinate 14,451 downwards.
GCTGCGAGGTACGAACCAGCGACTGTGGGATGACTCTGGTCTTTGTCGTGCAATACTGGCCAATTGTTTTTGTTGTTGCCGTGTTTGCGGAGGAAATTTTGCCAGGCGACGCCGACGGGAACGATGGTCGCGCCGATTTCGGCGCCGATGGCGGTGTAAGCGTCAGTGATCGCGGCCTGCGTCTCCGGCGCGTTTTGGCGCGCCCACGTCAGATACAACGCAGTCTTAGCCCCTGAGGCTTTGATCGCTTCGTCGAAGTGACGAATGTTTTCGCTCATGCGTGACGCATTCTTGACCGGCAACGTGCTTTGCTCCTGCAACACCACGTAATCGAAGCGTGTTTGCTCAATAGCCTTCTGCGCCTCTCCCTTGTTCCAATGCATTCGCAGCGACGCGCCGCCCGCCTGGATCAGTTGATGCTGCAACCGCCGGCCACGAGCTTCTGCCAGTTGCGCGATCAGTCCGGGAACATCGTTCCGCGCAGTGAAACTGTTGCCGATGAACAAAACCTTGAGCGATTTAGCTGGCAAACGTTTGGTCATAGTCGTGTCTGGCTCTGCAAACTGCTCATTGAGCGCTGTAGCGCGCTCGCGCTTTGGCCGCCTCTTCTTCACGGTTTTTCGGCGGCGCGCTCGTCTCAAGCGAGTTCAGCAGAGTTCTGGAAACCGCTGCGATTTGATCAACAGCCGCCAGGAACGCAGCTTCGTTGACTTTCGATGGCTTGTTGAAGCCACTCACTTTTCTCACGAATTGTAATGAGGCGGCGCGAATCTCTTCGTCGGTGACAGGCGGCTCGAAGTTGAAGAGGGTTTTGATGTTTCTACACATAATGCCTTTAAGCCAGGTTACATCCTGAATTCATTCTGATCAGCGCCGACTGCGTCTCCGATGCGCGCGCTGCAAGCCGCTGCGCGTTTAAGCAGCAGTTCGCGTTCGCGCTCGTTGCGGGTGAGCGCCGCGGCGCGCTCGAACTCCGCGCGCGCCTCGTCGTCGCGGCCAAGTTTGACGAGAAGATCGCCGCGCACGCTCGGCAGGAGGTGATACGCCTTGAGCGATGGTTCCGAGGTCAGTTCGTCAACGATCTCAAGTCCCGCTTCAGGGCCGAACGCCATGCCGATTGCGACGGCGCGATTCAATTCCACGATGGGCGATTGCGTGAGTTGCGCCAACCCATCGTAAATCGCCACGATGCGCTCCCAGTCTGTTTCTTCCGGCGTCCGCGCCCGCGCGTGGCAGGCGGTGATGGCGGCTTGCAACGTGTAAGGGCCGAGCGCCCCGCCAAGCGTTTCGGCGCGTTCCAACGCCGCAAGACCGCGACGGATGAGGAGTTGATCCCATCGCGCGCGGTTTTGCTCAAAAAGCGGAACAATCTCTCCCATCGGGCCGATCCGCGCCCGCGCGCGCGACGCCTGAATTTCCATCAGCGCGACCAGTCCGTGAACTTCCGGCTCCTTCGGCGCAAGCTCAGCGAGGATGCGACCAAGACGCAGCGCCTCTTCGCACAGCGCGGGCCGCATCCAGCTCTCGCCAGCGGTCGCCGAATAGCCCTCGTTGAAGATGAGATAGATCACCTCGATCACCGAAGACAAGCGGACGCCGAATTCCTCGGCGCGGGGAACCTCGAAGGGCACGCGCGCTTCGGCCAGAGTCCGCTTGGCCCGAACGATTCGCTGGGCGATAGTCGGCTCCGAGACTAGAAAGGCGCGCGCGATCTCGTCGGTCGTCAGGCCTCCGAGCATTCGCAGCGTGAGCGCGACGCGGGCTTCAGTGGAAAGCACGGGATGACAGGCCGTGAACACAAGGCGCAACAAATCATCGCCGATGTCGTCATCGAGCGCCGCGACAAAATCCGGCGCCGACTTTTCCCGATCCGCAAGCTCGCGGGCAATCTCTTCGTGTTTGCTTTCAAGCAGCGTGTTTCGCCGCAGCCGGTCAATCGCGCGATGCTTCGCCGTAGCCATCAGCCACGCGCCCGGATTGTCCGGGACGCCCGTCTCAGGCCACTGTTCGAGCGCGGCGACCAGCGCGTCCTGCGCCAGGTCTTCCGCCAAGCCAACATCACGCACGATGCGCGCCAGACCGGCGATGATTTTGGCCGACTCGATTCTCCAGACGGCGTTTATTGCGCGATGGGTATTGGAAGTTGACATGGCGCCAATCAGACAATCCGTCGCTCAGCTTGATCCGCTTTCGTGACGAGCCAACCGTGACCCAAGATGACGCTTCACGTCAGGCCATTCGTGCGCGAGGATGCTATACATCACGCTGTCGCGCACCGACCCGTCGCGGCGCGCCAGGTGATGGCGAAGGACTCCATCCTTCTTGGCGCCCAACGCCTCAATGGCTCGCTGCGAAGCGAAGTTGAAATTGTCGGTGCGCAGCCCGACTACCTTGCACCCAAGCGCGTCGAAGGCGTGACTGAGCAGCAAGAGCTTGCAGCCGGTGTTGACGTGGCTGCGTTGCCAGCGCTTTCCGTACCAGGTGTAACCGATCTCCACGCGATCAATCCTGGCGACGATGTCGTGATAGCGGGTGCTGCCGGCGATTGCGCCGCTCGTCAAATCCCGCACCGCCCAGGGCAGCATATGCCCAGCCTGCTGACCGGCGAGCGCGTCGGCAATGTACGCTCGCATCTGCTCCGGTTCAGGCACTACAGTGAACCACAGTTCCCAGAGCTTGCCATCAGCCGCCGCCGCGGCCAGTTCGTCATGATGTTCATATGTCAGAGGCTCCAGGCGGACGCCGTGGCCTTCGAGTGTGACAGGTTGAATCTTGATCATAATCCAGCCTTCTTCATGTTCATGTAATGATCCCGTTGTTCTTTATCGAGGTGTTCAATTGAATAACGCAGTAACGTGCGCGGCATCGTCGCGGCATGTTGATCCAGGAAGCCCAACAGTCTTTGGCGATCAACTCCGCCGGACGCCCGCAGCATCCACCCGGTCGCCTTGTGGATCAAGTCCTCTTTGTCGTTGAGCAACATTTCGGCGATCTTGAAAGTATCGGCCAGATCGCCTTTCCTGATGAAATAGCCGGTGCTGACAATGGCGGTGCGGCGTTCCCAGATGTTTTTAGAGCGAGCCAGCTTGTACAGAATGTCGCGCGGCTTATCGAACAAGTATCCACCGACGACATACGGAGCGCTGCGATCAACCAAATCCCAGTTGTTGATTCTATCGTGACGGCGAAGATAGAGATCGAACAGTTCTTTTCTGCGCTCTTTCGGCGTTTTTTTGCTGCGAGCCTGCCAATCCATAATACTGACCGCGCCGGTCCTCACTTCGTGGATCGGGCTTTCCAGCAATTTTTCGATTTCGCCGGGCGGCGTTTCGATAAACTCTTTGGCGAGCGCGAAGACCTGTCCCATCCGCACACCGATAAACTCATCACCCTCGCCGTACTCGCCTTCGCCGGTTTTGAAATAGCGTTGAATCTTCCTGAGTTCGTCCGCCGAACGGTAAGTCTTCAGCTTCCTGACGAATTCCGCCGCGTTCATACCTGCTGGCATATCAATGATCCTTTTCCGGATGTCAGCCCGACGCCCTTTCAAAGTCGCCAGGCTGACATTACCCGATCAGCGTTACCGTTTGTATTCAGTGACAGTCGTTCTTCGGTTTCGCGGGATTATTGCCGATCATACGCTTGCTGCAAAGCCTTGATGTCAATCTTGTTCATTTGCAGCATTGCCTTCACGACTCGTTGGGCTTTCTCTGGGTCTTTATCCTGCATCAGCTTGCCTAAAGTCGAAGGGATGATTTGCCACGACAACCCGTATTTGTCTTTCAACCATCCGCATCTTCCTTCTTCTCCGCCTTCCGAGAGCTTCTCCCACAATTCGTCTACTTCCTGCTGCGTCTCGCAGTTCACGAAGAACGATACGGCTTCCGTGAATTTGAATTGCGGGCCGCCGTTGAGGGCGAAAAATTCCTGCCCATCGAGTTGGAAGGTCACGGAAATGACAGGCCCTTCCGCTCCGGCTCGATTCACGCTCAAGACCTTTGAGTTTTTGAAAATCGAAACGTAGTAATTCATCGCCTCTTCGGCCTGATTCTCGAACCAGAGATATGGGGTGATTTTTTGCATGTTGTCTCCTTTAGTTTTGTTTCCGTGATCTGAAGAAATCGCTCGCGTCCTTACTTCTTATTCTCGATCTGCTCGCGCAGTCGCGCCTCCTGCTCTCTGAGTTCGGGCGTGAACTCGGCGCCGAAGTCATCCATCTCGAACACCTGTCGAATTTCGATCTCGCCTTCCGTCTCGCCATCCGGATTCGGGCAGCGCTTGACCCACTCGACCGCCTCCTCCATCGAACTCACCTGCCACAGCCAGAACCCGGCGATGAGTTCCTTCGTTTCGGTGAAAGGCCCGTCAATCACCGTCGCTTTCCTGCCTGAAAACTTCACGCGCTTGGCTTTCGAGCTTGGATGAAGCCCCTCGCCAGCCAGCATCACGCCGGCCTTCACCAACTCCTCGTTAAACTTTCCCATTTCGGTCAGCATCTTTTCGCTCGGCATCACGCCCGCCTCTGACTTCTCATTGGCTTTAATTATGACCATCACTCGCATTGAGTTCTCCTTTGGTTTGTAAGTTCAGGAACGAGGATCCCGGACGGAATTGACCGGCTAAACCCGCGCTCTATCTGTACGTCGAACGAGATTTGGGGAATTCGACACACCGAGAGATTTTTTTTGATCGCTAAGGAAATTTCTGAGAGGGAATTGAAGGCCCGATTTTTCTGCCCGCCATTTTTCTGCTTTGCCTTCTCCGGCGCTAATCCTGATCGTAATACTTGCCCGGTTCCGTTGTCTTGCCATCAGCCAAATCGCACAAGCGGCGGAAGTTCGGCATCATGATCAGCCAGGCGTCCTCTCCGGCTGTTTCAACCATCTTTTGTTTGACAGTGGGGCGAGTTACCAGCTTTTGTTGTTTGAGCAAGAAGACGACATCATCAAAATCTTTTTGCCGTCCTGCAATAATCTTCAGAATCGCCAGCCATTCAGGCGTCACAACACGTAAACCATTCGGCAATCGAATCGCATCTTTCAACGCCGCGCGGTAATACTTCTGGTAGCCATCGCTGCGCACAATCCAGTCAATCGGAATTTCATACTTGCCGATTTGCAACGCGTAGCTGCCGCCACCAAAGCTCAGCCGACGTTTCGGCGTCAGCGATAAGTGATCAGAGGCGATGATGTCCACATCTTTTGTCAGACGCTGACTGCCATACAGATGCATCGCCAGCCCGCCCGCCAGCGCCCATTCGATCTCTTCCTGCGCCGCCAGTTCACCTAGTTGCCGCGCAGCCTCTATGCCGGTGTCAGTGGCGATCATTGGCTGAGCGGCGCCTTGCATTAAGCGTTCGATGATTTGCTGATAGTCATTTTCACTCATTGCTTCGCTCCATTCGAAATTGAAATCCGGAATGCGTCCTCTCGCCCAACGCCAGTCATCTGACCGGCCTCAGTCGCTAGGCGATTCATCCTCCTTCTCCATTGAAGCCAAAAAGTCTTCCGGTGTGACAATCTTCAAAAATCGAAACCGCTTCTGAAACTCTCGTCCTTCCTCTTTCTCCCATCTCATCAGATCAAGCAAATCATTGTCGCGGCTGACCAGGTAATCGGCCGTCATCTCAATCGCCAGGTTGATGTAAGGCTCGTCTTTCGGATCGCGTGGGTAGACGAAACGCGTTGGGACTTGCTTGATGAGAGTGGCGTGTTGATCCAGCCGCTCGAATAAGGCTTCTACCGCAACATCGGTAAGTTTTCTGAGGCGCGCGCGCACCTCAGTCCTGTTGAGCACATAACGCGCTTCGGCCAGGATCAAATCGCTCACGTAGAGTGTGATCTTTCCTTCATCGAGCAGATCGAGAATCCTGGCGGCAGGGCCTTTCTCGTTCGCGGCTGCTTGCGCAAAGACCATACAATCAATGACGACTCCAGGTCGGGCGGCAGATTCGTTCATTCGTCTTCTGTTGGTCTCTTTCGGTAAAAGTCTTCACGCGCTTTCTCAACTAGCGCGTCAAGCTCATCATCGGTCATCCCACTTTCTTCAAAGCTTTCGCGCACTGGCGCAAGAATCTCTTTGAAAGGTTTTTGAGCCAGAATCTTCGCTTCAAGCAGCATACGGGCGTATTCTTCCGCGCTCTTGGCGCCGCTGCTTCGCCCTAATTCTTCCAGCGCCTGCTTGGTCCCACTCGGCAAACCGGTGATTTCCAGGCGTTCAGTTTCAACTCCTAAACTCATAGTCTTTACCCTTTCGATTCCGGACGGATCGGTTCTTTTCTATCTCGCCTAGAGGATACCGTGATCGCTATGCGCGGGCAATGAATCCAGAATGCTGGCCTCTTCACTACGCCCGCAAATGCGCCTTGAGAAACCGCCCTGTGTGTGACCGCTTGCACGCGGCGATCTCTTCCGGCGCGCCCGTCACCACCACTTCGCCGCCAGCGTGCCCGCCTTCCGGCCCCAGGTCAATCACGTGGTCGGCGGTCTTGATCACGTCCAGGTGGTGCTCGATCAAAAACACCGAGTGCCCGGCGTCTACCAGCCGGTTCAAAGATTCCAGCAGCCGCTCGATGTCCGCCAGATGCAAGCCCGTCGTCGGCTCGTCGAGAATGTAGATCGTATGTTTTGCGCGTTGCAGCTTGCTCAGCTCAGTCGCTATCTTGATTCGCTGCGCCTCGCCGCCCGACAGCGTCGTCGCCGATTGGCCCAGCGTCAGATAGCCGAGGCCCAGGTCGTTCAATACTTCGATCTTCTTGCCCACCGCCGATTCGTCCTTGAAGAACGTCACGCCTTCTTCAACCGACATATTCAAAACATCGTCAATGGTCTTGCCGCGCAACGTGACTTCGAGCGTCTCGCTGTTGAAGCGCGCGCCTTTGCACGCGCCGCAGGTCACTTCGACATCGGGCATGAAATAAAGCTGCGTGGTGATCGCGCCTTCGCCCTGGCACTCTTCGCAGCGACCGCCTTTGACGTTGAACGAAAACCGCCCCGGTTTGTATTCGCGCTCGACCGAAAGCGGCGCGCGCGTGAACAGGTCGCGGATGTTGTCGTAAAAGCCGATGTAGGTCGCGGGATTCGACCGGCTGTTGCGCCCAATCGGCGATTGGTCAATGTTGACGACTTTATGCGCGTGTTCCAGGCCGTCTACGCCGTCGTGTTCACCCGGCAGCGTGCGCGTGTCCTCAAGCCGCTTCCACAACGCTTTGTAGAGGATTTCGTTGATCAGCGTGCTCTTGCCCGAACCGGATGCGCCGGTGATCGCGACGAGCATGCCCAGCGGGAACGTCACGTCAATCGCTTTGAGGTTGTTTTCGCGCGCGCCGCGCACCACGAGCGCCTTGCCGTTACCTTTGCGCCGCTGCTTCGGTGTCGCAATTGAACGCTTGCCCGAAAGGTACTGACCAGTCGGCGACGCCTTGCACGTAAGGATGTCGTTGAGCTTTCCCTGAATCACTACGTTGCCCCCGTGAACGCCCGGCCCAGGCCCCATCTCCACAACGTGGTCGGCGGCGCGAATCGTGTCTTCATCGTGTTCGACGACGATCACCGTGTTGCCGATGTCGCGCAGCCGTTCGAGCGTCGCAATCATCTTCACGTTGTCTTTCGGGTGCAGGCCGATGCTCGGCTCGTCCAGCACGTAGAGCATTCCCATCAGCCCCGATCCGATTTGCGTGGACAGGCGAATGCGCTGCGATTCGCCACCCGACAGCGTTCCCGAACGACGATTGAAATTCAGATAGTCGAGACCAATGCCCAGCAACAATTCCAACCGGCCTCGGATTTCTTTGAGCACTTGCCGGCCAGCGTCAGCGCCGCGCCCCGCCGGTTTGATCGCGCCGAGAAAAGCATGCAGTTCGTCGAAATTCATCTGGCCGAAGTCGTAAACGCTCTTGCCCGCGATTGTGAACAACAGGCGCGTTGCGCGAACTCGCGCGCCGTTGCAGTCAGGGCAGGTGTGTTCGACCATCACTTTGTCGAGCCAGGCTTCCATTCCGGAACTCGCTTCGCCGCGTTGCCGGTAACGGCGGTAATGCCGCTCGATGCGCCGCGCGATTCCGTTGAAGCCGATCTCCTTGCCCGCAATCTGTTTCGCAAGCTCATCGCGGTTTACCTTCGTGTCTGGCGGCAGCGAAACCTTGAATTTCTTCTCGACGCCGTAAAGGATTGCATTGCGCGCCGCCTCAGACAGCTTCTCCCACGGCGTATCGAGCGAGAAGCGCAGCGCCTGCGCGAGGCTGTACATCATCCGCCCGTCCCAGGTGTCCGGGTTATATTTGAACGCCTCGCGCACGAAGCAACCGCCGCGAACGCTTCTTTTCGGATCGGGGATGAGCAGTTCGGGATGCGTCAGCTTGTAAACGCCCAGGCCGCCGCACGTCCGGCAGGCGCTCTCAGGATTGTTGAACATGAAGTAGTCCGGCTGAATGTCGCCGTAGACGAAGTGATGCGTCGCGCTGCACGTGGCCTTGTAAAATTTTTCAGCTTCGGCCTTGCTCGCGCCTTTCTGGATGTGAACCTGCATCAGTCCATCGCCGACGAGCAGCGTCGCGGCGATGCCGGCCTTGATCGCCTTTTCGTGTTTGCGGCTGACGACGAAGCGATCAACCACCGCGTCCATATCGCGCGTTTCCGATTCGTCGAGTTCAATCTGCTCGGAGATGTCCACCGGTTTGCCGTCAATGATCAATCGGCGGCAGCCCTTCTTGCGAATTTCGGTGAAGACGAAGTCCAGTTCCTCGCCATAAACCTTGAAGACCGGCGCGCGCAATTCAACCTCCGCGCCTTCCGGCAACGACAGGATCGCTTCGAGAATTTGATTTGAAGATCGGCTCGGCGCCGGCTCGCCAGTGCGTGGGCAGTGGGCTTCGGCGATGGTCGCAAACAGCAGGTTCAGATAGCTGGCGATGTCCGTCATCGTGCCGACGGTTGAGCGTGGATTGTTGGCGATGGTCTTCTGCTCGATTGAAATCACCGGCGACAGGCCGAAGATGAAATCAACGTCGGGCTTGGCCACCTGCCCGATGAAGCGTTTGGCGAAGCTCGACAGCGATTCCATATACCGCCGCTGTCCTTCGGCGTAAATCGTGTCGAAGGCCAGAGACGATTTGCCCGAACCGCTCAAGCCTGTGACGACCACAAGCCGGTCGCGCGGAATTTCGAGCGAGATGTTTTTGAGATTGTGGACGCGCGCGCCCTGCACCGCGATGGTTGTGCGCGCCGAACTTCGATGCGAATCGCTCTCCGGTACCGAACGTTTCCTGGCCATAGTGAAATCACCTCGCGCCGTGTTTCAACAGCAGTTCGACCATCGTTTTATCGGCCATCCGAAGGTTCCTCCAGATAGAAAAACGCAAGCTCCTGAACTTCGACGTTGCTCTTCTTCGTCAGACGAGCGGGCGTCGAGGCTTTGCCGATCAGCCCTTGATCGGCCAGATATTCGCAGGCCGTGGTCACGCCTTCCACGTTGAAGTTGCGTTTGAAGTGGTCTTCGATCTCCGTGCATGACCGCGCTTCGCCGACCTCGCGCAGATGCTCGATCACAGGCGCGAACAGCGACGAGGCGCGCTCTGCGACGTAGCAGTCAATCGCGTCGAGCGCCGTCTGCACGTTTTTCTTCGTCTTTTTGGTGTTGAGCAGGTCGGAGTAAATCGTTTTGAAAAACTTCGGATTCAGTTTCATCGCCTGCGGGATCACTTCGCGGTCAACCAGCAACCGCGCGCTGAGCGCCTCGACTGCGGCGAGCGGCGTCGCGGCGTAAAGAATCCACAGCGCGGTGTAATCCAGATCGCCGCGCGTGATGAAAAATTTGTGGGCCTTGTAAATCGGCGGGAGCGCGCTACATGCCGCGCCCAGCAGTTGCACCTGCGTGTCACGCTCGCCGATGTTTTGCAGCCGCGCGAACAAATCAGCAATCGTCTGATCGTGTGTGTAAAGCAATTTCCCTTTCGCCAACAGCGAATGCATGAAGGAATTGTGGAGCGAGCCTTCAACCGTCTGGCGAAACTGCGCGCGCGAAAAGAGGAAGGCGTGAACGTTCACCCCGTCCGCATAGAGCGACAAGCCGCCGGATGGCGCCTTCTTGTCGTCAATCGTCACCAGCGCCAGATCAATGTCAGACTTCGCCCAGACTGCGTCGTGCGACAAACTGCCGCAGAGGATGGCGGCCAGAATGGAGCGGTCTTCTTTCACCTGCTCGACCAGCGCGTCAAGCGCTTCGGTGAATTTTTGCCGGATTGACTCGTTGCTCATGCGCGTTTTCACGGGAGAGGCCGATGATTACTTCTTTTCCGGCGGATTGGTTTTGAGCATATGTTTGACGGAAGCATTGATCAGCTTCCTGAGCGTCGGCAGATGAATATCCGACAGCCGCTTGATGTAAACGCAGCCCTTGCCGCAGGAATGTTTGCCGAGCTTGGCCAGCAATTCATCGCGGCCTTCAAAGCCCGACGTGATATAAAGCGAGATGTTCTGTTTGCGCGGAGAGAACGCCACCTGCATCCAATCGCCCTCGCGGCCACTGGCGTATTTGTAGCGATAGCTGCCGAAACCGACGATGCTGGAACCCCACATTTTCGGCTCGGCTTTGGTGGCTTTCCGCATGATCTCAGCGATTGCCCAACAGTCCTGGCGGACTTGTTCGTCTTTGATCGCATTGAGAAAGTCATCAACGGAAGCGTCGTTGAGTTTTGTTTTGAGTTCAGCCATAAGATCCTCCAAGAGGGCGCGTGCGCGCCCAATCTATAGCGCCTGTCCGAAGCCCAGCACGTGGCCATCACAATCGCGCGCCGCGAATTCCTTCATTTGATACGCCTCCTGTATCACGGGACCGTAAGCGATCTCTGCGCCTTTCGCGTTGAACTCCGCGTGCAAAGCTTCAGCGTCGTTGACCCAGAAAAACGCGTCCCAGGTTCCGCCCTGCTTTTCGTTTGGAACAATCAGTTCAGGCGCCGAAACCCGGCGCAGCATAATCGCCAAGCCGTCGCGGCTGCAGATGGCGAACTGGAGCGGGGTTCCCGCCGAGTATTCACAGCGAAAGCCCAACGCTTGCTCGTAAAACGCCACTGACCGTTCGACGTTAGCGACAGGAAAATATGGGGCGCTGCGGAGCAGCTTTCCGGTTTGATTCGCAGGCATATGACCTCCTGAAAGATCGGTACTGATTCTCAATTTTGCCGTTCGCCGAGACAGTACCAGAGTCCGTCCGGCGCGACGACGAAAAAGACTCTGTAAGAAGTGTCCCCGCATTGGTCAATTCGGAAGCCAGCTTCCTCTCTTTCCAATCCGTTCGACTTCAATTCTGCGAAGACAGCTTCGACGTTATCCGCCTCGAAGAAACATCCGTTCATCATAACTGTCCTTATTGAGTGAGCTGTTCGCCTGCGGCCTTGCTGAGAATTATGTAGAGATCGAAGCTGCAAGAAAGCAAGCGACTCCGGCTAATGCTCGAAGGCTATATATCACCCGTGTTTCATCTTTGCAACATTCCGTTTTCTCCAGCGGGCGCCGTTAGTCCTGCCGGCCATTGCTCGCGGCGCTGCCGCTCTTTTGCTAGACTGCCTCATACATTCAAATCAATTTTATTCGCGCTTCGCGCGGGATGCGGTTGGCTCCTGGCGATTTGTGTTCAAGCCTGAAATCACAACTACGAATGAGGAGACGAAATGGACAAAGATCAAAAACGCAAACACCTCCTCAGGTTGATCGAGGAGGCTACGGTTGATTGTTACGACGAGCACGAGCAGCATTCCGGTCTGTTGACGATGATCGCGGACAGAGTGGTCTGCCCGTTTCACGCCAAAGTCATCGGCGAAGACGTCAAGGTCATCGAATTCGAGTGGCCGAAAAGCGGCTATGGCCTGCTCGCGGTTTGCGAGCGCAACGGCAAAAAATACGAGATTGACGTCAACTCTCTGGAATGGATCGAGCCTTATCCTGAAGGCTTTGAATGGATCGAAGCTCACAAGCTGTGGCGCAAGGAATTTCTCTGACCTGTGTGAATCAAGATGGCAATCGAACTTTCAGTCCCGCTCAACCAAACAAATTACCTGCGAACCTTCGAAGCCGAGATAGACGTTCTGGCCGAAAACGAACTGCTCGTGCGCGGCCTGATGCGCGACCATCGCTTCGCGTTCGAGCACACGTGGAAATTGCGTACGCCCGATTACGAAGTCGCTGAAGCCACTGCGCGACAGGTCGGCGGCGAATTCGACCGGCGATTGTGCGATCTCTACGCCGAGATCAAAGGCGTGCGCATCGGGCGCGGTTTCTCCAAACGCGTGATCTCGGCGCTGGGCGATCAACCGGGCGCGCAAGAGCATCTACTGACAGCCATCGAGATGGCTCGCGTCGGACAGCAGGTCTATCAATACACACCGGAGTTTGAAGCGCAGTTTCCGAAGGCCGCCAGTGGGCCGAGCGAAGCTGCGCGCGTTGCCTGGTTGAAAGACCGCGCTTATATGAGCCTGGCCAACACCTGTTACGCCTACCGCGACGAAAGCGAAGCGCTGTTTGCGGGCAGGGAAGTGCGCTGCGGTTTCGATTCAGAATTGACGCGGCCCAAGCCCGGCGACAAGCGCGTCTTCTGGCGCAACAAACGACTGGCGATTGAGTTGAAGGACAACGGCGGCTTCGCCTGCGAAAGCGCGATGGAAGACCGCATCCACGACATCAAGATCAATTTCGATCTGTCGGACGCAGGGGTGATTTCAAACGCGCGCAGTCGTGGATTGCGCTTGCCTTATCACGGCATTTGCGAAGACCCGCATCAACGGACGCCCGCGCTCGACGGATTGAAAGTATCGGGCGCGTTCGTCGGGCAATTCGCCGAACACGTCGGCGGGGCCAGCGGCTGCACGCATCTGTTCGATCTTTCGATTGATGTCTTGCGGCTGTTCAGCTTCAGCGGAGATTACAAGGCTAATTGAGACAGTCTCTAAGCATGCGCTTCGGCGTACGCCGAATGGCCGAGTTCAGGCAAAGCCGCGGCCTCGCCGCGCTTCACGATCTTCTTCATCTGTTCGTCTTCGGCGATTTCCCACTTGACCGTGACGGCCTGCGGCTGAACGTTAATTCAATGAGCGCAGGACGGCTTTCGCCGCAGCGTCACTGCCGTCATTGCTCGCCGATTTCAGCCTGAGAATTTTGGACATGATGTTGTAGACATCCACGTTCTCGAACGGCTCGACCACGATCTTCTTTTTGAACGCAGGCCCGTGCGCGACGAAGAGCGCGCGCATGGATTCAAGCTGGTTGTCGAAGCCGTGCATTCCGCGATAGCTGACCGCGCCGTTCGCCGTCTTCTGCGGCTGCTGATAACGCTCCCGGCTGGTCATCGCCCAGCCCTCGTCCGCAATCACCACGATCTCGCCAACCCGCCTGCTCTTGCCGTAATGAAACCGCTCCGGCAGTTCCTGTTTTCGATAGACCGTCACGTGAGCGGGCGCCTTGGATTTCAATGTTGAATAGACCTCCTGCTCCATTCCGGGCTTGGTGAAGATGTGCGTCATCGCGTTGTTCCAGACCACGGTCTCCGCCTGGCTAATATCGAAGTAATTGTCGAGCAGGACTACCTGACTTGGGTCAACGCGCGCCATCCCGTGGTCGGAAACGAGAATGAGATTGACCCGGTTGAAAATCCTGCGCGCCTTCAATCCCGCAACCAACCTGCTGAGCGATTCATCAACTTTGGCTATCGCCAATTTTACGTCTTCGGAATCCGGCCCGGCGTCGTGGCCTGCGTGATCAACGTCGCTGAAATACATCGTGATCATCGTCGGGCGCTCGGCCTTCGGCAGATCCAGCCAGGAGAGCACAGTGTCAACCCGCTCGAAGTTCGGAAGCTTACCGTCGAAATTCTTCCAGAAGCTCGGCCGCTTGCCCGCGATCTCGGCCTCGGTTCCCGGAAAGAAGAATGCGGCGGCGCGCTGCCCCTGCTTTTCAGCCGTCACCCAGATCGGCTCCCCCAACCACCAGCGACCGTTCTGCACCTCTTCGCGCTTCGCCATCGTGAAGAGCGTTTTGAATTCGGGATCATAGATGTTGTTGCCGATGATCCCGTGGTTGTCAGGGTAAAGTCCAGTGGCGATGGTGTAATGATTCGGAAAGGTCAGAGAAGGGAAAGCCGGCGTCATCCACCTGGCCCGCACTCCCTCGCTGGCCAGCAGGCTCAGAGCCGGCGCCGGATGTTTATCCAGATAGTCCGCGCGGAATCCATCAATCGAGATGAGGATGACCGTCGGCTTCAGGTCTTTGATCGGACGCGGCTTCTCCTGCGCGTTCACGAAAAGCGGCGTCAACAACAGCGCCGCGATAACCAGGACAATCAGCAGTGCGATTCTTTGTCTCACTCAATGCATCCTTTGTTCAGGTTTTCGGTAGAAATTTCGAGAGGAGTCCCGTCAGGCTCTGAATGTCTGAACCTGGTTTCTGAATCGAACTCTCAATGGGT
>JAJVID010000059.1:58510-85218 GCA_022072205.1 Acidobacteriota bacterium | reverse complement strand
ATCGCCGCGAAGCCGAGCAGCCACGCCGCCATCCCGACGTAACCGCAAGTCTCCGTCAAATTCCACCTGCCCCAGTACGGCACACGGTACGGCGGCATCGCTGCGCCGCCGAAGAAATACGGGAAGAACAGATTGAACGACTGGATGGGCGGAAACGAAAATTGCGAGAAGTAGTGATAATCAATCGCCGCGCGGTCGCCCAACTGCATCAGTTCGCGGCCCGGCAGCAATTGAATCATCGAGAGCAGCGCGCCGCACAGCGCCATCGCGGCCAGCGCCGCCGAAAACCTGAGACGGTTTTGCAGCTTCGCGCGAAACAACAACGTGAACAGCGCGTAAGCCCCGGCCAGCATCGCGGTGTAAAAGGTCGTCTGCGGGTCGCCAGCGAAAATCTGCAACGCGATGAACAGCGCCCCAGCCGTTACCCAGCGCCAGCGCGCCTGAGCGTAAAGTTCTTCGACCGCGAGCAAAATCCACGGCAGCCAGGCAGCCGCGTTGATGCGGTTGGTGTGGCCCAGGTGCGCGACCATGTAGCCGCCGAACGCGAACGTGACTGCGGCGGCGACGGCGCCGATTCGATTGCAGCCGATGCGACGCGAGTAAAGATAAGTTCCGATGAGCGCCAACTGATACGTCGTGATGACCAGTACGTTCATCGCCACCTGCGGCGACAGGACGGCAAACAACCACGTCGGCGGATAGAGCGCGCCCGGTTGAATGCTCCCCAGCAGCGGCATCCCCGCGAAGATGTATGGATTCCACAATGGCAGTTCACCGCGCGCGATCATCTCGCCAATCAAAACGCGGATACCGATGATCTGCGTCCAGCCGTCGCCCGGCGCCAGCGTCACTTTGCCCAACACTGCCGGGAAGAAATAGAGGAGAGGCAATAAAAGAAGCGTCAGCGCGGCGGTGACGCGCGCCAACCACTCGGAACTTACGGCGCCGGAGTTTGGTTTGCCGGAGTTTGATTTGATCGTTGGGGTCATGACCGGCGGGATTCTAAATCGGAACAGCAAAGATTGGTACAACTCACCGCAGAGTGCGCAGAGGTACGCAGGGGAAAGACCTCTCTGGATCGTTCTCTGCATTCCTCTGCGACTCTCTGCGGTTGGTCTCTCTGTACCAATGTTGCGTGGCCTGATTTAGCCGTGCGATCAGGAATTTACGACCTGGCTTGAGCCGATCAGTTCCTGGAATTTGGGATTGTCGCGCAGGCTCTCGAAATCCACCTCGACGCGAGCGCGGGCGGCGTTGAAATTACGGCGGCCTTCAATCGCTTTTCGCAGATGTTCGAGGGCGCGTTTCTTATCGCCCATCATCGCGTATGCGCAGGCGACGTAATATCGCGTGAACGGCTCGTCGGCGCCTTTCGCCAGCCGCTCCTCGAAGCCTCTGGTGACGTGCCCGAACGCTTCGCGGGCGTCGTCCAGGCTCCCCTGCCGCACATAGGCGCTCGTCAGCTTTTGATAGACCTCGATCAGCGTGCGCTCTCTGAGCGCGTGATCGCTCTGGCGGGCGAAGACAATCTCGCGGTAATACTCCGAAATCGCATCGTCGTAGCGGCCCTGCAAATAATATACGTGGCCGAGTCGCGCGTAGGCGCCGATGATCTGAATGCCTTCGTGGCCGTTCAGGTATTGCTCCTGCGCGACGATGGCGCGGCGGGCCATCAGTTCAGCGCGGTCGTAATCGCCCAGGTAAGTCAGGCAATGCGACAGAGCCGGGGCGACCCAGTTGCCTTCCTTATCGCTGCCGAGCGCCAATTCATATTCGGCGGCGGCTTCGCGGAACATTCCTTTGCCGATGTAATAGGCGCGGCCCAGAGCCGCTCTGACAAAAGTGTCGTGGGGGGCGAACGCAAGCGCGCGTTTGAGCGCCCCGATGGCGTCGTCCACGCGATCCATCGCGATGAAAGTCATTCCAAGCGCGCTGTAACTGTCGGGAAGCATCGGCCGCAGCTCAATCGCTTTTTGCAGGTAATCCATCGCCTGTTCGTAGAGCGCGGGCATCGTCAGGAATTGTCCTTTGAGCGTCAGCGCGTAACCGAGGCCGGCGTAAGCGTGCGCGTAATTCGGATCGAGTTCGATGGCTTTTTCGAGCAGTTGGATACCATGATCCAGTCTCTCGCGGCTGCCTGAAAACAACTCTATCCTGGCCTTCGTGAGAGCCTCATAGGCTTCGATCACTTCGGTCTCGCGCTGGCCGATGCCTTTGAGTTCCCCGCTATCCAGAGTGTGATCGAGATTGCGGGAGAGTTCGTAAACGATCTTGTCCTGCAGATCGAAGACTTCGCTCATCTGCCCGTCAATCTTGACGGTCTTGATTACTTCGCCGGTGGCGACTTCGACGAAGCGCGCGGTGATGCGCAGCATTTCGCCGATGCGCTGGTAACCGCCGCCGATGATCCAGCGGGCGCCGACCTCCTGGCCGACGCGCGTGGCGAATTTCTCGTCGAACTCGGTCTGGTTCTCGGCGCTCCACCGGCGCAACACTTCGTAAATCAGTTCGCGCCCGATGACGGTCATGCCCTCGATATTTTTCAAATCGGCGGTTACGGTTTCGGCGATGCCAACGCCCAGCCAATCGTCTTCGGGACTTTTGGTGACGTTGTTGAAACGCAGCACCGCGACGCTCTTTTCGGCGCGTGGGGTGAAGATGCGCGTGCCGAAACTGCCAGACCCGCTCTTGGTGGACAAGGCCTGAGTGGAATAACCGATGTTGGTTTCGTAACTCGGCGGCGAAAAAAGCTGCGTCAGGTTCTCCCGCTTCAAAACATCCAGGTCGGCGCGGACGGCGCGCAAATTCTGGTAGCGCAGTTCGGGCGACTTCTCCAGCATCCGCCGGATGATCGCTTCCAGCTCGGGCGGCGCCTGCAAATTGAACCGCGCGATCGGCGCCGGATCCGAGTGCAGGATGGCGTCAACGACCGCAAGCGACGAACTGCCAGTGAATGGCGGCCGGCCCGCGACCAGTTCGTAAGACAAAACGCCCAAACTGAAAATGTCGCTGCGATGATCAACGTCTTTGGCCAGAGCCTGCTCCGGTGACATGTAGGCGAATGTGCCGATGACGGCGCCCGGAGTGGTCTTGACGAATTCGGTGGAGAAAAGGCTGGCCGTCTCACCATCTTCCAATATCGCCCGGTCAAATTTGGCGACGCCGAAGTCCAACACCTTGACGCGATTCTTACCCGTAATGATCACATTCGATGGTTTGACGTCGCGGTGAACGATGCCGCGTTCGTGAGCCTGGGCCAGCGCGTCGGCGATCTGCATGATGATGTCAACCGCCTCTTCGACGGAGCATTCGCCCGCGACTTCTTTCAGCGTCCGTCCCTCGATGTATTCCATCACGATGAAGCTGTAACGCTCGCCGTTGCGCTCGACTTCGTCAATTTCGTAAATCGTGACGATGTTGGGGTGATTGAGGGCGGAAGATGCCTGGGCTTCACGCAGGAAACGCGCGCGCGCTTGCGCGTTTTGATCGCCGTCGTCCAGCATCATTTTCAGCGCGACTGGGCGATGCAGCCGTGTGTCTTCGGCCTGATAAACTTCACCCATCCCGCCCGAGCCGAGACGCTTGATGATGCGATAGTGAGATATGGTCTCGCCGATCATATGTGTACTTGCGTGAAATTAAGCAAACGAACCGCGCATCCGCGAAGTTTCATTCTGCTCTACGGTCAGAGATTTTTCTAGTCGGACGGCAGGCAAATAAATTTGATCGAGTGTTAGTTGACTTACGCTCAATCTGTGCTTGAATGCGCCTGGCGGCCTCCAAATGATCTGCAACCTGAACAAGTTTTTCGATCAAGCCTCTCGCATTTCGGCCACATTGCGCGACGCGGCTTTGGCGACGCTTTATCCAAGCGGCTGCCGCGTCTGTGGCGATATGATCGAATCGTGGCGCGACGGCGCAGCCTGCTCGAATTGCTGGCGGGAGATCGAACGGAAGAGCCTGGCTGGAGATTTATGCGCGAAGTGCGGGATGCGGCTGGAGCCGCTTCCATCGCCCGTCGAAATTACTGATCGGAGATGCGGACGATGCGATCATCTGGCGTTCGCCTATGCGCGCGCCTGCGGGCCATACGAAGGAGCGCTGCGCGAGAGTGTGTTGCGGCTAAAGTTACATCCTCATCTCACTGCGCGATTGCGAGAGGCGCTGCGGCGCGCTTTCGCCGCGCTGCCCGATTCTCATCTGATCGAATCCATCGTTCCCGTGCCGTTGCACTCTGACAGGCTTGCCGAGCGCGGGTTCAATCAGGCCGAGGTTATTGCGCGCGCGCTGGCTTCGCTCACAGGTTTGCGATTGGATTCAAGCGCTGTAATCCGCGTCAAAAAAACCGAGAAACATCGCGCCGGGATGGGAGCGCGGGAACGCGCCCGGTCGCTGGAAAGAGCCTTTCGCATCCGGGCGCCTCGCCTGGTCGAGAACCGCGCCGCGCTCATCATTGATGACGTGATGACCACCGGCAGCACAGCGCACGAGCTTGCCGAGACGCTGCTCAACGGCGGCGCGAGAGTTGTCAATGTCCTGACTCTGGCAAGAGCTATGAATGAATTCATTCAGTAACCACTTGCTCAAGCGGCGGGCGGCTGATTAACATACCGCTCGCCCAAAAATTTACGACGCCAAAAACTCATGGCGCCGAAGACTCCCGGTCAAAGACGAGAACGTCCCTACAGACGAAACTATCTCGATAAGCTATATTTGAAATCCGTTCCGGACCATTTAGTCTGAAGCTGGAAGCCTCAATTTTGCGGAAATGATCGAACCATAAATTATGAAGCTGCCCTCAATTTTCAATTTGATGACCGATGATCTGGCGATTGATCTCGGGACCTCGCGCACACGGGTCTTTGCGCGCGGGCGAGGCATCGTGGTCAACGAACCTTCATTGCTGGCCTACGACACTCCCACACGCGAAGTGGTCGCCGTCGGTCTGGAAGCGCTCGAACTCGAAGGGCGGGCTTCCGAAGACATTCAGATCATCAGTCCGTTGCAGGACGGTGTAGTCGCCGATTCGACCTTCGCAGGCAAGCTGCTTGAATTTTATATTCGCAAAGCCCGCGACGGGCGTACGATTTCACGCCGCGTGCTGATCTCAATCGCCGCCGACGCCAGTGACATCGAATCTTACGCGCTGCGTTACGCGGCCAAAGAAGCCAGCGTCGCCAACGTTCACTTCGTCAACAAAGGCTACGTGGCGATTCTCGGTTCCGGCGTTGATCCTGACGACCAGCGCGCGACGCTGGTCGTTGACGTGGGCGCGGGCACAACCACCATCTCCGCGATGGTTCACAACCATCTGATCTTCACGCGTACGCTGCGCGTCGGCGGCAACGACATGGACACGGCCCTGGTTGATATGATCAAACAGAACCACAGCCTGCTGGTCGGCCCGCGCACAGCCGAACGTGTCAAGATCGAACTGGGCTGCGCCGTCCCGCTCGACCAGGAAAACACCACGATGGTCAAAGGCCGCTCGACCATCGCCGGCAACCCGGAAATGGCTGTCGTCAACAGCATCGAAATTCACGAAGCCATCGAACCCATCGTCAACCGCATCATCCGCGCCGTCCAGGACGCGCTCGAAGCGCTGCCGCCCGAAGCCTCAGGCGACATTTACGACCGGGGAATGATTCTGGCCGGAGGCGCGTCGTTGCTGGCCGGATTCGATGAACGATTGTCGAAAGAAACCGATCTTTCGGTGCAACTGACCGAAAGTCCGCAACGCGCCGTCGTTCGCGGTCTCGGACTGCTCTTCGAAAATCCGCTGGCTTTGCGCAGAGCGCTGATCAAAGTGGAGCCGTAATTCTATGGCTCGTTTTTAATCGCGGCTTAACAGCGCGATGGATGTCATCGGGCTGTCGGATATTGCATCCTGTGCTATAATCCGCCGCGTCGTTTCAAGCTCTCTTGGTTTGGCGAGTGTGGCGACGGAGACGGTAAAAAGTTTGATCTTGTTGGTCTTTATAGATAAGAGAGTTTGATCGGCGCACATCAACAGGTTTTTACGAGGTGCGATCTTCTCCAGGCGATCACTTAATCCTATCCATTCCCAATCTCTCGTTCCGTTCATCAGGCGCAAACGCGGCGTGATGTCGTCTCGCGCGCCGCGAATACCTTCCGCAATCATTATCTCAGTTTCACAACTGTCGGGCGCGTCCGCGAGCGCGCAAGGATCAACTGCCCGCGCCGGTCTTACTGTCGGCGCTTTCGTTTTTTATGAGGTATTGCGATGAATGGCAGGGTACTCGTTCTGAACTCGACTTATGAACCGGTCAACGTCTGCACGACGCGGCGCGCGATTGTGCTGATCCTGAAAGGCGTCGCGCGCACCGAGGAGCGTCACGAAACCCTGATGCATTCGGCGCGCGCTTCTATCCCTGCGCCTTCGGTCATTCGTCTAACCGAATACGTTCACATTCCGTTCGAGCGCAAGAGCCTTTCGCGCAAAAACATCCTGCTGCGCGACCATTACACCTGCCAGTATTGTGGCAAGGTCTTCAATCCGTCGGAGTTGACCCTTGATCACGTCATCCCGAAATCGCGCGGCGGCAGTTCCAATTGGGACAATCTGGTCGCCTGCTGCAAACGCTGCAACAATCGCAAGGGCAACGCCAACCCCGAAGAAGCCGGCATGAAGCTGGTCAAACGCCCGCAATCATTCAGCATGCACGTCAACCGCCAGATCATGCGCTACCTGGGCCGCACTGACGCCGCCTGGCGCAAATACCTCTATTACTGACATGGCCGAAGAGCCGCAGTACCTTTACCTGACGACCATCGGACGCAAAACCGGATTGCCGCGAGAGATCGAAATCTGGTTCACCAGTCTGGATGGTCGTTTCTATTTGATCGCGGAAAAACGCGAGCGAGCCAACTGGGTTCAGAACATCCTCGGCAATCCGCAAGTGACGTTTCGCGTGGGCGAGCAGAAATTTTCGGGAGTTGGGCGAGTGGTTGATGAGGCGAGGGAGAATGAGCTGCGGCGGCGGGTGAGTGAACGATTTGATCGGAAGTATGGGTGGAGCGAGGGGTTGGTCGTTAAGTTGGAAACTCAAGAACGATTCAGCGCTTAAAGTGAAAGGTAAGCGGAAAAAATAAACATGGCTTGGAAAAACTACGAGTGCGAGATTTCCAGCAAACCAGCGTTCATTATGCTTGATGACAGGTTCTTACACCTGGCGCCGGTGTTTGAGTTACCGCAACTTTCGTGGTTTGGTGTTTACTGTCGTTTGCCTCCTGAAGGAAACTTGTGGCATCCGGACGAGGCTGATTCATTGGACAGGATAGAGAAGGATTTTATCGCGCTGGTTAGGGCATTTGGCCACGGCTGGGCGGTCTATGTTATGCAAATCGTGACACCGGGTATCCGTGAATATTACTTGTACAATTCGATTGAGGCAGAACCAAGGAAAGCTTACGTAGCCTTAAAAGCAAATTACCCTGATTATCGAATTGAATTTGAAACGATCTCTGATCCAGGGTGGGATCAATATAAAAGGTACGCTGACAAATCCTCTGCTTAGCACAGGCTCCATCATTCACTTCTTCCCACTCTGTCTAGCCCGCCAAGCCTCAATCAACGCGGGCAAAAGCGAAATGAAAATTATCGCCAACACCACCAGCGTGAAGTTGCGCTTCACGATGGGAATGTTGCCGAACAGATAACCGGCGGCGACGAAAAGCCCGATCCACAGAAAACTCCCCAGCACGCTGAAGAGGAGGAAGCGCGGGTAATACATCCGCCCGATGCCGGCGACGAACGGCGCGAAGGTTCGGACGATGGGCATAAAGCGCGCGATGACGACCGTCTTGACGCCGTATTTTTCGTAAAAGGCGCTCGTGCGTTCCAGGTGCGCGCGGTTGAGCCAGCGCGAGCTTTCGCTGCGGAAAACCTTCGGCCCGACGAAATAACCGATCCAGTAATTGGTCGAATCGCCGATGATCGCGGCCAGCATCAGCAGAAACGCTGCGGTGTAGACGTTGAGCGCGCCTTTAGCCGACAAGGCGCCGATGGCGAAGAGCAGCGAATCGCCCGGCAGAAACGGCGTCACAACCAAGCCCGTCTCGCAAAAAATGATGGCGAATAAAATGGCGTAAGAGAGCGTCCCGTAACGCGAGACCAGTTCAACCAGATGCGCATCGAGATGCAGAAGAATGTCAATAAAGTTTTTGATCAGTTCCATGTTTGGTGGTTGGTGGCTGGTGGCTGGCGACTGGTGGTTGGAGGCTTTAACGCCAACCACCAGCCACCAGCCACCCTGATTTATTTCTCCCAGCCGAATCGGCCAATCAATTTCACGAACTGGCACGGGCCGAAATCCTCGGTGATGATTCCTTCGGGCGTGCGCGTGATGCGAATCAGGCGCTGGTCGGTCTCGGTTCCGATGGGGATCACCAGATGGCCGCCAATCGCCAGTTGATCTATCAGAGCTTTCGGCGCTTCAGGCGCGGCTGCGGCGACCAGGATTCCGCGATAGGGCGCGAATTCATTCCAGCCGTAGGTGCCGTCGAAACATTTGATAGCAGCGTTGTGGATGCCGAGGCTTCGCAAACGCGCCTGAGCTTCGCGCGCCAGATCGGGGATGCGTTCAAGCGCGAAGACCTGACCGGCGACTGCGGCGAGCACGGCGGTTTGATAGCCCGATCCCGCGCCGATTTCCAGCACGCGGTCGTCTTTGGTCACTTCGAGCAATTCGGTTTCGCGCGCGACGATGAAAGGTTGCGAAATCGTCTGGTTGAATTCAATTGGGAGCGCGTGATCGGCGTAAGCGTGCGATTGCAGCGCTTCGGGTACGAAGAGATGGCGGGGGATTCGCTCCATCGCGGCCAGCGCGCGTTCGTCGCGGATGCGGTAATGATTGCGCAAGCGCTCGACCATTTCGGCTCTGGCGCGCGCGTGATGCGGTCTGTCTTGTCCGTAGTTAAGATTGGACATCGAATCGAAAAAGATCGCTGCCTCGCAGCGCTTCCAGCGTGCGGTAATCGGTCAAATCTGTGCGCAGCGGCGTGATCGAAACCAGACCGGCGCCGATTGCCGCGAAATCGCTGTCAGGATCCTCCTTCCAGGAAACCTTCTGAACGCCGATCCAATAGTAGCCTCTGCCGCGCGGGTCAACGCCTTCGATGATGTCAGGCGTAGCGGAAGCCATTCCCTGATGCGTCAGGCGCGCGCCGCGAATCTCTCCGAGCGGCACGTTGACATTCAGGATCGTGCCTTCAGGCAATCCATCCCGCAAAACCCGCGCCGTCAGATCAGCGGCGAAATTGGCGGCGTGTGTGAAATCTCCTTCACGCGCGGTCAGGCTGACGGCGATGCCCGGCAATCTGTAAACCGACGCTTCCAGCGCGCCCGCCACCGTGCCTGAATAGGTTACGTCGTCGCCGAGGTTCGCGCCGTGATTAATGCCTGAGACGACAATGTCCGGGCGTTCGGGCATAATTTTTGTCAGGGCTAACAGCACGCAATCGGTCGGCGTACCGTCAACCGTGTAACGCCGCTCGCCGATTTTGCGCGCGCGCAGCGGGCGTGTCAGCGTCAGCGAATGCGCGGTCGCGCTCTGTTCCGAAGCGGGCGCGACCACCGTGACTTCGCCGATAAGTTCGAGCGCTTGAGTGAGCGCCGCAATTCCATTGGAGAAATGTCCGTCATCGTTTGTAATTAAAATCTTCGGCATAACAGCGCGGCATCTTCACCCATCGAAGCCGCTTAAGGCAATAGAGGCGCCCAAAATTAACATGCGGTTGTATAATCGCCGCGCCTATGCCTTTCCATGCGAACTCTCCATTGTCTGATCCCGCGCGCGTCCGCCGAATCGTGGCGCAGATCATTCTGCTCGTCGCGGCGGCGGTGGCCATCGTCTGGCTGCTTTACGCGCTGCAGTTGATTCTGCTGCTGCTGGCGTTCACGGCCATCTTTTGTTATCTGATCGCGCCGCTGGTCAATTTCTTCGAGTTCTCGATCAGGATTGGCAGATTCAGCCTGCGCGTCCCGCACGTAGTGGCGATCATCATCGTCTATCTGCTGATAGGCGCCGCCGTCGTGTTCGCGCTCGAAAAGATCGCGCCGCTGCTTTCCGATCAGCTCAGCGCTTTTTTCGATAACATGCCGAACTATGCGAAGCAGCTCGACCAGTACGCCAAGCAACTATCGGCGCTTCCGAACCGTTATCGTCTGCCTGCGAGTTGGCGGCAATCGCTGACCGATGGAATTGACGCGACGATAGCCGGGCTGCTGAACTGGTTGCAGGCGGTCGCGCTCAGAACTGTGCGGATGGCCCCGTACCTGCTCTGGCTCGTGTTGATCCCGGTTCTGGGCTTCTTTTTTTTGAAAGACGCGAAGAAGCTCAGCGACAAGTTTCTTTCGACGCTGCCCGCCGCCGATCTTCGTTACCGCGTGGCCGTGTTTTTGAAAGACGTGAGCGAGACGCTTGCGGCTTACATCCGCGCGCAATTGCTGGCTTGTCTGATAGTCGGCGTGATCGTCGGCGTTGGGCTGTGGCTGCTGGGACTGCGTTATCCGGTGATCTTCGGGGTCGGGGCTGGATTGTTCGAGTTCGTTCCGGTCGTCGGGCCGCTGACTGTGGGAATAGTCGCCACGCTGGTCGCCAGTTTCCACTCGTGGCACAACGCGTTTCTGGTGTTTGCGTTTTTGGCGATCTACCGCCTGATCCACGATTACGTGATCTATCCGCGTTTGATCAGCCAGGGCGTTGAAGTTCATCCCGTCGTGGTGATTCTGGCGGTGGTGAGCGGCGCCGAGATTGGCGGAGTGACGGGAGTCTTCCTGAGCGTCCCGGTTGCGGCGCTGCTGATCGTTTGCTGGCGGCATTGGCGGGATTTGCAACAGGATCGCTCGCTGGCGCTGACCGGCGACCAGCAGTTGATCGAAAGCGCCGCTGCGGAAAAATATCTAAAGGATTGATCCATGCCTCAACATCCAACAGACCGTGAATCGCTGGAGCGCGATTGCGATTTGGAATTTTTCGTGGCGGGCGGCCCCGGCGGGCAGCATCGCAACAAGGTCGAAACCGGCGTCAGGTTGACGCACCGGCCAACCGGCCTCGTCGTCACCGCGACCGAACGGCGCTCGCAATCAGCCAACCGCGACGCGGCTTACGAACGAATGGCCGAGAAGTTGGAGAAGATGCAACGGCCGCGCAAACCGAGAAAGGCGACCAAGCCGACAGCGGCGTCGAAACGCAAGCGCGTTGAAGGTAAGCGTAAACAAGGAGAGCGAAAACGCTCGCGCTCCAAAAAGGCCATCGAGGACTGAATCCTGAGCGCCGCTCTTTGATCTGATCACCGCGCGGTCGCGGCCTGACTCTTCTTTTCCTCAGTCGAAGCCAGCATCAGATCGAAATTTATCACCCGAAAGACCAGTTCCCTGAAATCGTTTGGCGGAAGCACCCGCCGCGCATCGCTTGTAAAACGCAGGGCGCTCTCGCCCGGAGGGAGCGTGAATGTTTTGGAAAACGGCTGCCCCTTCCAATCAACTTTCGCCTGATCGTTGAAGAGCCGGCTCTCCATCCGCACAGTCCCGCCGTTATCGGCGGCCAGGATCATGTCCAGCTTCACCTGCTGTTGTCTCGAAGTCCGGTTGACCAGTTTCATCACGCCTTCGGCCCCGCACCATCGCCAGCTTCTGTCCTGGCCGAACTCCGGATCGGAAAAGCCTGTTTGCCAGACGGCGATCACCGGCTGCAGCGCCGCTTCGCGCTTTGCCGCCCACTGTTCCTGCGGGTATTGCTCTTTCAGTTTCTGTTGAAAGCCTGTCAGGTTGAAAAAGACCTGCCGCTGGTTCGGGCTGATGATCGGAGTCGCAGAGAGAACGCCGGACAATTCATTTTCGATCTTCGCGCCGTTGTCAGCGTAGCCAAAACGGTCAACGTAAACGCCGCTGAAACCGGCCCAGGCCAGCGTCTCGACCATCTCTCGCGCCGGTTTCCTCGCCACGCCGCGCGACCAGATGTCGTCCTCGCGTCCCTTGATCGCGCCATAACTCCACCGCAACCACCGGCTGTGCAGATAAGGCCGCGCCTGGTCGTAATCGCTCATCCGGTTGATTCTGGGGTTTTCGGGGAACGACATCACAGGCAATTGAAAGATCATCGCGCCCGTCGGCAATTCCGATTCGATCTTCTTCACGAAGACTTCGTCGCTCATATATTCGTCGGTCAACCGCTGGTGGTCGGGCCGGAATCGCGGGCTGATCTGATCCAGCATCGCCAGAATCAAGATCAATCCGAGCGCCGCATGAAAAAACCACTGCCGCTTCCGCGAATCCGGACGCCGTCGAACAAATTCGTCCAACCACAACGCTACCGCGAACAGCGCGAAGAACGCGATGAAAATGCTGATGCGGTTGTAAGCTCTGACCTGCGGCAAACCGAAGAAGGCCACCAGCGATCCGAATCCGCCGATCACGCCCAGCAATAACGCCGCGCCCGTAAACAGGCTCAAGTAGTTTCGGAGGCCGGTCGAACCTTCCGCGCTCAATCGCTCGATCTCAGGTTTGTGGAAGAACAGGCGCCAAAGCAGGCCCAAAAATCCCAGAGCGCCGATAACGCCCAACGACGCGTCGTCGTTCTCGTTGATCAGTGGCCGCATGTTGTAATCAACCTTCACGTCCGAAAGCCACTCGATACGGTGCCATCTGACCGGCAGAATCAATTGCGCGATGCGCAAGCCGTAAACGTCGGCGTCGCCCGCCAGCCGCCGCACGAAATGGGCGCTGCCCTGATCCGAAAATCGCGTGACGCTCGGCGCCAGGTTGATCGTGACGACGGTGAAGATCAGAGCGACGAGTAAGCCCGGCAGTAGCAACGCGCGCGCGTCTTTCCCGCGCAACGCCACCAGTCCCCCCGCCGCCAGCAGAAAGAAACACGAAAAAAAGGCGTAGTAATAACCCGCCGATCCGACCAGCAGGCAGAGAATCAGACTGAAGATGAGTTTCGGATCGCGCCAGTTCAGGCGCTGGCCGCCTGTCTTCTCATCGCGCAAAAACATCTCTCCTCTGCAAATCCACAACACGACCATCACTACCAGCGGAACGAAATAATAGGCTGACAGGAAGAGATGATGCTGGCCACGCGCGAAATGAAACGGCAGAAACGTGTAGAGCAAACTGACGAAGATCGCCACGCCCCACGAAACGCCGAATCGCCGAAATACGTAAAGCGCGCTGACGACCGTCAGCGGAAAGCCGAGCAGGAAGAAAAAATTGAGGACGAGCGGATAATGCTTCGTGGCGAGCGTCATCAATTTCAGCAGCGCAAAATAGAAATTGTTGTCCGAAGTCGGCGCGTCGCGCAGATCGAGTTTGTCAGGCGCGGCCAGCGATTCGTTATCCAGATACCATCCGTGATCAACCATTCCTTTGACCACCAGGTGATAAAACATCGAGTCGCCTTGATAAGTGAACGGGATGCGGAAATGCGCGTGGCGCAAATCCATCGCCCAGACGAGCGCCAACAGACACAACACGAGCGCGACCGCATAACCCAGCAGGTTTTGCGTCCCTGGCCACGTGACAACTCGCATCATGATTTTGGGTTCAGTCGCAGAACTATCCGCGATGGTTTTCTGTTCGAGCGCCATCTTCTCTCCTGTTATTTGTTGACGAGTGGAAATGTGTTGGCGGCGGCAGTCTACGCCGACCGGATTGTCTTGCCAAGCCTTTCGCTCCTGGCGATTCTCGGCTAAATTCGCGCGCGATTATGCAGACCGAAGATTACGAATACCTTTACAAATTAGAAGAGAATTTCTGGTGGTTCGCCGGGATGCGCGAAATCACCGCCGCGCTGCTCGATCCGTTTCTGCCGTCGCGCGACCGCGTGATTCTGGACGCCGGTTGCGGAACCGGAGGTAACCTTGAATGGCTCGCGCGATACGCGGGCGGCGGGCGCGTCGCAGGCATTGATCTGGTTTCGACGGCATTGAAATTCTGCCGCGAGCGAAATCACGGGCAGTTGGCTCAAGCCTCAGCGACCGATCTGCCCTTCGCCGACGAATCGTTCGATCTGGTGACGAGCTTCGACGTGCTGGTGCAGATTCCCGGACACGGCGCCGATGAGCAGGCGATGCGCGAAATGTTCCGCGTGTTGAAACCCGGCGGCGTCGCGTTCGTGCGCGGCGCGGCTTTTGAATGGATGAAGAGCGGCCACGACCGCGCGCTCGACACTCAGCGGCGATACAGCCTCGGCGAATTGCGCGAGAAGTTGCGGCGCGCAGGCTTCGAGATTCTGCGCGAGACTTACGCCAACAGCCTGCTTTTCCCCATCGCCGCGATACGCCGCCTTGCGCTCAAACGGCTCGGTCTTGCCGATAAAGGATCGGACGTCAAACCGCTGCCGAAAAATATGCAGTGGCTCAATCGCGCTTTGACGAACGCGCTGCTGTGGGAAGCAAGACATTTGCGTGATCCGAACGCGAAATTGCCCGCTGGTTTGTCGGCCATCTGTGTCGCGAGCAAATCGGATCAGTACCGTGAGCGGTAGCAAGCGGGCGCCTGACAACTCGCAAATTGCCTCGCGTGATTCGTGAAGATAGAATTTATCGGTATGGAATCATTGCTGGGAAAAACCGAAAACGAATTGGTGGAATTCGCTAAGGTGATTGGCGAGGCGCCGTTTCGTGGCAAGCAGATTTATCAGGCCATCTACGCGCGCCGTGCGATGGACATTGCCGGGATGACCGAATTGTCGAAAGATTTACGCGAGAAGCTGAATTCGATTGCGCGCGTTACTGAGACGCAAATCGTCAACGCGTTCTTTTCGGTGGACGGGACGCGGCGATATTTGCTCCAGCTCGGCGACGGGCGCGAAGTCGAAGCAGTCTTCATGCCCGAAGAGCGCCGCGACACCATCTGCATCAGTTGCCAGGTCGGATGCGCCGTCGGCTGCGGTTTCTGCATGACAGCGCAACTGGGCGTCAAACGCAGCATGACCGCAGGCGAAATCATCTCGCAGGTCGTGATCGTGCTAAACGAAGTTTATGGCGTGGGCGTCGAACCGCCGCACGGAACCAATCTGGTGTTTATGGGAATGGGCGAAGCGTTTTTGAATTACAACGAAGTCATGAAATCAATCCGGATTATGGCCGACGAGAAAGGCATGGGAATCAGCCCGAAGCGCGTCACCGTTTCGACCTCCGGCATCATTCCGCGCATTTACGATTTCGCGCGCGAGCCGTTCAGACCGCGTCTGGCGATCTCACTCTCGGCGACAACCGAAGAGCAGCGAACACGTCTCATGCCGATCAACAGCAAATACACGCTGGCTGAATTGATGAAAGCCTGCCGTGAGTACCCGCTGGGCGAGCGCGAACGGCTGACGTTTGAATACGTGATGCTCGACGGCGTGAACGATTCAGACGAGGACGCGCGACGGCTGGTCAAACTGCTCAACGGCATTCGAGCCAAAGTGAACCTGATCCCGCACAACCCAGCGCCCGAGTTGCCGTATCGCGCGTCGCCGATGGAGCGCATCCTGAGCTTTCAGAAGATTCTGGTTGATAAGGACGTGCCCGCGTTTATTCGCAGACCGCGCGGACAGGACATTTCGGCGGCGTGCGGGCAACTGGCGGCGCGGCGCCAGGCGAATGGATGAAAGAAAAAAAGTAACTGCTCAGCCTTTCTTCATCCAAGCGGGACGGTCTGATTTTAGGCAGGTCGTTTACGGCCTGCCGTCAAAGGCAAACGATTTTCACGTCGCGCAGCGGCGGTTGAAACCAGCGTCGCAATTGATTCAATCGTCAGATCGTGAATTGTGACCTGGTTGCGACAGTTTGGTGAACAAACCTGCATGCAAACACCTCCCGATTACATCGTCCTGGGAAGCGGCGTCGCCGGACTTCGCGCCGCCGCTGAACTGGCTCGCGAAGGCCGCGTCGTCGTCCTGACCAAAGACCGACTGGACGAATCGAACACCGAATACGCGCAGGGCGGCGTCGCCGTGGCGATGTCGGATGACGACGAAATCTCGCTTCATTTTGAAGACACGCTGAACGCAGGCGCGGGTTTGTGCGACGAAAAGGCCGTGCGCACGCTGGTTGAAGAAGGCCCGCGCTACATCACAGAATTGATCGAATGGGGCGCGCAGTTCGACCGGCAGGAGGGCGCGCTGGCTTTCACTCAGGAAGCCGCGCACTCGCGCCGCCGCATCCTGCACGCGCACGGCGATTCGACCGGGCGCGAGATCGTCCGCTCGCTGATCGCGCACGCCAAAAAGAATCCGAACATTCAACTGACGGCGCACGCCGCGACCGTCGGCTTGATTGTCGAAAACGAGCGATGCGTAGGCGTGCGGTTCATTGATCCGAACGAGAGTTTGCGGCGGGAGATGTACGCTCGCGCTGTCGTGCTGGCGACAGGCGGCGCGGGGCAGGTCTTCGCGCAAACTACAAATCCGAGCATTGCGACTGGCGATGGGATGGCGATGGCTTATGCGGCGGGCGCGACGATGTGCGATCTGGAGTTCGCGCAATTTCATCCGACCGCGCTGGCGCTCGCTGACGCGCCACGATTTTTGCTCAGCGAAGCGTTGCGCGGCGAAGGCGCGATCCTGCGCAATCACGCAGGCGAGGCTTTCGCCAAAAAATATGATGATCGAGGCGAACTGGCGCCGCGTGACATCGTCGCCCGCGCAATCGTCGCCGAGATGGAGCGCACGCGCGAACGCTGGATGTATCTCGACCTCACACACCTCAAAGCTGATTTCCTGCGCCAGCGGTTCCCGAATATCTTCGAGACCTGTCTGCGTTACGGGCTGGATTTGACGAAGGATCAGTTGCCGGTCAGTCCCGCCGCGCATTACGTGATGGGCGGCGTGAAAACCGACACGCGAGGGCGCACGACTTTGAAAGGTTTGTACGCGGCGGGCGAAGTCGCCTGCACGGGCGTTCACGGCGCGAACCGGCTGGCCAGCAATTCACTGCTCGAAGGGTTGGTCTTCGGCGCGCGCGCAGGCTCGGCCGCCATCGAAGATTCGTTGCCGCAGCCAAACCGATCCGAGCCATCCCCGGTCGAATTCGATCTCTCCGAATGGCGCCTGGATCAGCGAGCTAAAAACCGCGTGCAGGAAGTGATGTGGCTCAAGGCAGGTCTGATTCGCCGCGCTGAAGATTTGCGCGGCGCGGTTGAAGAACTCAGCAGAATGGCCGAAGAGAACGTCAACGAACGTACGAAGAATTTTGTGACGCTGGCAAAATTGATGGCCGAGGCCGCGTTGTGGCGCGAAGAGAGCCGCGGCGGCCATTTCCGCGAAGACTTTCCCGCGCGCGATGATCAGCGCTGGCGCGTACATTCCGCTCAACAAATCAATCAGCCGATTCGGGCGGCCAATCGAATCAGCGAAGAGTGATCTTCATTCAATTGCGCGCCAACCGCGCCTGCGGGCGCAACAATCCGCCGAGCGCGATCTTTTCTATTTCGTTTGCGACATCGGCGCCCGTCAATTTGCCGTCCGGGCGATACCAGCGCGACAACCAGAGCAGCATTCCGAACATGCTGAACGCGGCGACAGTGGCATCCACTTCTTTCAGCTTGCCCTCGCTCTTCAATTGCCGCAGCGTGTCGCGCATCAGGTCGAGGTAAACACGCTTGCGCTGCAACACCCTGCGGCGGTGGGCGGGAGTCAAGCCGGCTATCTCGTCATTGAGCACCGTCAGCGGGCTGTAACCTTCGGGCGCGCTCCCCGAAATGATCAGCAAAGCGTGATTGCGGATGATTGCGCGCAACCGCTGCTCGGCGTCGGCGACCGCGCGCGCAGGCGTGATGACGTGGGTTTCCAGCCGATCCATCCCGAAATTCATGATTGCGAAAAGCAAATCCTGCTTGCTCTTCACATAATGATAGATGCCGGCTTTGGTGATGCCTACGGCGTCGGCGATGTCGCTCATCGAAGTGGCGTCATAGCCCTTGTCGCAGAAAATCTTCGCCGCCACGTAGTAAATTTGATCCAGCCGATTGGGTTCTTCGGAAGCAGCCGGTTTCTTCTGTGGTCTCATTGCCATTTTTTCTTCAGGAGGCGCTCGGCCCAGGTGATTTTCAGATGAGCGGCAGATAACTTACCGCCCGGTCAGTCTACGCAGGCGTTACGGGGCTGTCAACGAATTGGCCTATTCGCGGTTAACGACCGGAAAAATTGGGCTGCCGTTTTTCAATAAACGCGCGCACGCCCTCCTTATGGTCTTCAGTCATTCCGCAGCGCAGATGCGTTTCAGCTTCGCGGTCGAGCATCGTGCGGAAATCCGTCGTCGCCGCCAGATTCACGTTGGCTTTCATGTAACGATAACTCGTCAGCGGGCCGTGAGCGATGCGCGACGCAATCTCGGCGGCCTGCGATGGCAAACTTTCGTGCGCGACTACGCGGTTGAGCAAACCGATGCGGTGAGCTTCAGCCGCGTCAATGATCTCAGAAAGGAAAAACAGTTCTTTGGCCTTCGGCGCGCCCGCGTAATGCTGAAGCAGCCACGTCACGCCGAAATCTCCGCCGAACCCGACCTTCGCGTAAGCGGTTCCGAACTTCGCCTGATCGGAAGCAATGCGCAGGTCGCAGGCCAGACAAACGCCCAGGCCTGCGCCCATCGCGTGGCCGTTGACGGCGGCGATAGTCACTTTCGGCGAATTGTAGAGCAGCCACGACAGTTCCTGAGCCTGACGCAAGCCGTCAATCTGTTCTTCGAGCGTTTGCGGCGCGTCGCCTTCGCGCGCCATCCCATCCGCCATTTTGGATACGTCGCCGCCCGCGCAGAAAGCACGCCCCGCGCCCGTCACGACAATCGCGCCGATTTCGGGATCGAGGCTCCACCGCTTCAGGCAATCAATTGACCCAACGATCAGATCGTGGCTCAAAGCGTTGAGCTTGTCGGGACGATTGAACGTCAGCGTTGCGACTCTGTCTTTGACCGAGGTCAGGATCACATCTTCAGCCATGAGTTTTCCTTTCGTTATTCAACAACACCCAGTGAAGCGTTTCGTAATCTCCTCTTCGTTTCAACGGCCTTTGAAATTCGGCTTGCGCTTTTCGTGAAACGCGGCGGTTCCCTCTTTCACGTCTTCGCAGTAGTTGGTCACCAGCGTTCCGAGCGCGGCGTCTTCCAGCGCGTTCTCCAAATCCATCATCTGCTGTTTGTACATCATCCGCTTGGTGATCCTGATGGCGATTGGCGGGCCATCGGCGAGTCGTTCGGCCCATTGCCGTGCGGTCGTCATCAATTCTGCGTCGGGCACGACTTCAGTCACCAACCCAAGTTCTTTCGCCTGGCGCGCCGGATAGACTTCCGAAAAGAGCGACATCTTCAGCGCTTTCTCCACGCCCATAAACCTGGGGAAGAACCACGCGCCGCCTTCGTCCGGCATCAACGCGAACTTCAAACTTGTGTCACCCAGTCTTGCGCTTTCAGCCGCGATGCGGAAATCGCAGAGCAGCGCCAGCGTCAATCCGCCCGCGACAGCCGCGCCATTCACCGCCGCGATGACCGGCTTGTCGAACCGCCACAAAAACCGCGCGAGTTGATGAAAGTTCTCGCGCATCTCAAGCTGCGATTCCAGCCGGTGGCCGCGATAACGCGCCGGATACTGAAAATCGCGCGAGATGTCTCCGCCAGAACAAAAGCCGCGCCCCGCGCCGGTAATGATCACCACTCTGGTTTCATCATTATCGCGGGCGTCGGACAGCGCGGCCAGAATCTCGTGAATCATCGTCTCCGAGTAAGCGTTCAACTTCTCAGGACGGTTCAAAGTCACCGTGGCGACACGGTTTTCTTTCGCGTACAGAATCTGGCTGAATTCCATCTCGATCCTCCTGCGATAAGCTGTTTTTCTAATGTCGTTGTTTGAAGAAGTTTGCCAGCCACTTTATTGACAGGCCATGGACCCGCGCCTAAACTTACCGACCGGTAAGTTCACTGTCAAGCAAAAGTCAATCGCTGCGCTCTTCAGGCGCATTTGACCGGTTCCCAGGTTTCGACGCCTTCCGATTTCTATGAATAAAAACTGGCTGGATCGTTTCGCCCAGGTGATGGGGCGTTTCGTGCCTGACGCGATCACCGCCTGCGTCATGCTCCTCGTTCTGCTTTTTGCGATAGCCCTTGCGCTCGGCAATTCCCTGTCGAAGACGATGGAGGCTTATTACCAGGGGCTGTGGATGCTGTTGCCGTTCACGATGCAGATGACGCTGATCATCACGCTCAGCGCTGTTCTCGCCTCGACGCCGTTCTTCAGAAAGGCCGTCGTCACGTTATCGCGGATTCCGAAGACAACCAATCAAGTCGTCGCCGCTGGCGTGTTGATGACCGCGATAGCCTCTTATCTGTACTGGGGTCTGGGACTCACGCTTGGCCCGATCATCGCCGTCTATTTCGCGCGGGAGGCCGAACGCAAAGGCATCAGGATTGATTTCCTCTTCTTCCTGGCCGTGATCTGGGCCGCGAACGCCGTCTGGCAATTCGGGTTTTCGGCCAGCGCGCCGCTGCTCGTGGCCACGCCCGGCCACTTTTTGGAAAAGACTATCGGCGTTCTTCCTCTCTCGACTACCATCTGGTCGGCGGCGGCGATCATTCACGAAATCGTTTTCACGGCGGCGTTGATCGGCGCGGGATGCTGGTTGATGCCGAGGGAAGGCAGGCCCATCTCGCATTTTCCCGGCACAAGCAAATTGACCGAAGAGGCCGAAACCGAAAAGGAAGAATCGCTGACCGAATCGCAGCGGATGGAGCGAAATTCGATCTTCCCGGTCGCGCTTTGCGTGATGCTGGCGGGATGGCTCTACTTTCATTTCATCGCTCAGCGGAAGAGCCTGGACATCAATTCGCTCAACACGATTCTGCTGCTCCTGACCTTTCTGCTTCACCGCAACGCTCACAGGTTCACTCAAGCCTTGCAAAAAGCGGTTCTGTCAGCCTGGCCGGTGATTGTGATCTATCACCTGTACGCCGGAGTCGCGGGACTGATCCAGTACACGAATGTCGGCGAGAAGCTTGCGGGAGTTGTGGTTTCGATTTCAACGCCTCTGACATTCCCGTTGCTGACGGCGATCATCGGCTCGGTCTTCGCGATCTTCATTCCATCGAGCGGCGGCCAGTGGGCGATCCAGGGGTTCGTCACGTCGAAAGCGGCGATGGAAGTCGGCGTCTCAGTTCAGCGCGGCATTCTGGCGATGAGCGTCGGCGATCATATGGGCAACCTGACTTCACCGTTCTGGTATGTGATCATCGCCGGAATCGCACACGTGGATTTCAGAAGCTTCTTCGGCTACGGACTGCTGTTCGCTGCGATCTGGTTCGTGATCGGAGCGGTGGTATTTACTTTTGCGCCTTGTTAGCTGCTTTCGCGCTGGCAGCGCTATTTCATGCTCGGCAGCCATTGCCCGTGCGAAACATTGCCCGGAGCGATTGACGGTGAAATCGCCGCGGGCTGGCCGGGCGGCGGTGGCGCGGGCATGTTTTCCGAAGACGAAACGGCATTTATCTCCGAAGCCGTCTGGCCCAGCTTCTCCGCCAGATAGAGCGTAATCGGTTTATCAATCCGCAATTCGCCCGCCGCTCCTTCGTCGTGAATCGCGCGGCGCAGCAATTCGGGCAGGTAACGAAGCAGGAGCATGTATCCAAGCTCACCGCCGCCGCCCATCTGGTTGACGATTGCCAGAAATTCTCTGACCACCCCGGCCAGTTCTTCTCTATCCAGCCGCTCCCACCATCGTTCGTAATCGCGCCCAGCCTGGATGTCGGCGATGGCCAGCATCAAACGGCGGAACGACTCGGGAAGTGAATCCCACAATGCGCTGCGCGCGCCCGCCGGAACGTTGTCGGCTCCGGGCAGCAACCCTTCCAGCGTGAAGGCGCGTTCAGGCACAAGATGACTTTCGCGCAACACGCGCAGGTAATCGTCGGCGGCGATCTGAAATTGAGGCTCCTCGGCCTCCTTGTCCGAAGGGCCTCCGCGCGGCGTGGTGACCGGTTGCGAGCTTAAAAGTTTGATGAAGCCGTAGCGCGGCGAACGCATGCCAAGCTCGACCCGATACGTCCTGTCCGGGAAGACATTGAACCAGTATTCGCGCGCGAAAGCAGCATCGAAGAAGACCGAGATGTTGTTGGTCTCGTCAACGAGCTTGAGCGACGTATGAAAGTCGCCGGTTGCGGGAAATATCTTGCGCAGACGCTCGAACGGGTCGTCCTTCAACTGCCAGTAAACGAAGATGCGGAACGGGTCCTGCACCATCGCGCGCATCATGTCGAAATCGTAATGCGACGGAATCGGCAGCCCCGTGTCAACGATAGGCTCGGCGGGAATAGCTTCTTCAACCGCTTCGGCGGGCGGTTCATCGAGCACGATGACTGGCTCGAACGGATTACGTTCAACGGTCGGAATCAATGATGAAAGGTCAAAGAAAAAGGGCACGGGTATCCTCTCAAATTAGTGATTTGGCAATGAGGAGAGATTACTGAAATACCGGAATGAACGGAACAAACGGAAATCAGTCTGGCCCTGAAGCTATTCCGTCTATTACGTCATTTCCGTTGCTCCGTTATCTCTCCTGGCATCCCCATTACCTCAAATTTATAGTTTGATGGCACGGCTCAAACACGTTCGATAATAGTTGCGACGGCCTGGCCCCCGCCGATGCAGAGTGTGATCAGCGCTGTGCTCAGGCCGCGACGTTCGAGTTCGTCAATCGCCGTTCCCAGAATCATCGCGCCGGTCGCGCCCAGCGGATGGCCGAGCGCAATCGCGCCGCCATTGACGTTGACTCGTTCGGGATCAACGCCGAGGTTGCGCATCGTCTGCATCGGCACGACCGCGAAAGCTTCGTTGATTTCCCAGAGGTCAATGTCCTTCGGAGTCATCCGCAATTGGGCCAGCGCTTTTTTGGAGGCTGGCGTCGGCGCGGTCAGCATGATTACCGGCTCGGCGCCGGCGGTGGCCATCGCCCTGATCCTGGCTCTCGGCTTCAAGCCGTGAGCTTTCACGTAATCTTCCGAAGCGACCAGGACGGCAGCGGCGCCATCAACGATGCCGCTGGAATTTCCGGCGGTGTGAACGTGTCGAATCTCGCCGGCCTGCGGATATTTTTTCAGCGCCATCTGGTCGAGCGTTTCGCCATTCGGCCCGACGGCCTTGCTGCCCCACGCGACAAACGACGGTTCGAGCGCGGCCAGACCTTCGAGCGTCGTGTCAGGGCGCGGGAACTCGTCAACTTCGAGCGCGACCGCGCCGGTTTCAGGATCGCGCACGGCAAACAAACTTCTTTTGAAATAGCCTTCGCGTTGCGCCTGAGCCGCGCGTTGCTGCGAACGGAGCGCGAATTGATCAATCTCTTCGCGGCTGAAATTTTCGAGCGTGGCGATCAGGTCTGCGCTGATTCCCTGCGGAACCTGAAAATGCTTCTTGCGCAAATGCGGGTTGTTACCGTCCAGACCGGCTCCGTCCGCTCCCATCGGCACACGCGACATGCTTTCGACGCCGCCGCCGACAACCAGCCGCTGCATCCCCGACATCACGCCCATCGCGGCGAAATTGACGGCTTGTAGTCCGGAGCCGCAATAGCGGTTGAGCGAAACGCCAGTCACTTCGAGCGGCCAATCCGCCGCCAACACCGCCATTCGCGCGATGTCGCCGCCCTGCTCGCCGGCCTGCGAAACACATCCGATCACCACGTCGTCAACATCGCTCTTGTTGATCCCGGCGCGTTCGGCGAGATGGTTGAGAGACTGGGCGAGCAATTCGTGCGGGTGAATGTTGTTGAGCGCTCCCTTACCCATCCTGCCGCGTCCGCGCGGAGTGCGAATTGCATCAATGATGTAAGCCATTTTGTTCACCTCTCTGATTATTTCTGGATTTGTCGGCGTGAAAGTATGCTTCAACCGCCAGAATGACACAACACGTCAACTGATCAACCGCAGCGTGAGCGGATAACGATACGCCTCGCCGTTGGCGGCTTTGACCGAGGCGATGATCGTCAGAACAACTCCCCCAATCCAGATCACCGCGAGGAGCAAAAAGCCCACCAGGACGATGACGAGCACGCCGCTGATGAGCGCGTAAATGCACAGGCTGATCTGGAAATTGAGCGATTCCCTGGACTGGTCAGCCACAAACGGCGACTCATCCTTCTTCATCAGGTAGACGATGAGCGGAGCGATGACGTTCCCGAACGGGATGGCGAAAAAACCTACGAGCGCCAGCAGGTGAGACAACATCCCCCAGTTTCGTTCTTCTCTAGTGACGGTGTACATGAATTTTCCTCCGTGTGGTTTTGGGATCAACTGCGAACCCAAGTATGCTCAAGCCAGCGAATTGGCGCAAGAAGCGCGGAGGGGAGAGTACGGAGAAGACGGAAATAGCGGAACAAACGGAAAGGCCAACCGGTTCTTTTTTCCGTTTGATCCGTTATTTCCGTCTTTTCCGTACTCTTTCTCCGTCTTTCTTATCGGAGTCTTTCGAGAGATCGAAAAATCAATTCGCCTGAACATTGGCAAGCCTGCGACTGCTTGCTAAACTGCGCGCGCTATGGATAAGGCAAGGGTTTTGATTGTTGACGATGAACAAGCCGCTCGCGTCGGTCTGAGCGAGATTATCAGCGCGTGGGGTTACGAGACACAATCAGCCAGTGATGGTGTGGAAGCGCTGGAGATTGCAAACGAGTTTCACCCCGGCGCCGTGATCACAGACGTATTCATGCCGCGCCTCGATGGTTTCGGCCTGCTCGCCCGGTTGCGCGAAGAATACCCCGAAACCGCAGTCGTGCTGCTGACCGGTCAGGGCAGCATCGAAGACGCAGTGCGCGCCGTAATCGAGGAAGGCGCGTTTTACTATTTCGAGAAACCGATCAACACGCGGCAATTGAACGTCGTGCTGCAACGCGCCATTGAACGCGCGGCGACGCAGCTTGAAAACACCCGGCTGCGCCGGCAACTCGGCGAATACGGCGTTTTCGGACGGCTGGTCGGCAACTCGCATGCGATGCGGCAGATTTACACGACTATCGAACAGGTGGCCACTTCCGCCGTCTCCGTGCTGATCACCGGAGAATCAGGCACGGGCAAAGAAGTCGTCGCCAACACGATCCACCAACTCAGCCCGCGCGTTTCGCGTCCGTTCGTCGCCATCAACTGTTCGGCGATTCCCGAATCGCTGATGGAGTCGGAACTCTTCGGTCACGAACGCGGCGCCTTCACCGGCGCAATCGCCCGGCGCGAAGGCTGTTTCGAGTTGGCCAACACCGGCACGCTCTTTCTGGACGAAATCGCCGAGATGCCGGTGATGTTGCAGGCCAAACTGCTGCGCGTTCTGGAAGACCGCAAGGTGCGGCGGCTGGGCAGTTCAAAGGAAGTCCCGGTTGACGTGCGCGTTCTGGCGGCGACGAACAAAGACCCGCACGAAGCCGTCCGGCGCGGCGAATTGCGCGAAGACCTGCTTTACCGCCTCAATGTCATTCACATCAAAATGCCTCCGCTGCGCGAACGCCGCGAAGACATCCCGCTGCTGGCCGAGTTCATGGCCAAAGAACTGAGCGACCGTCACGGCCGGCCCGCCCGCATGGTTTCGCCCGAAGTTCTGGAAGCGTTCTCCCGGCATCAATGGCCCGGCAACGTGCGCGAGTTGCGCAACGTGATAGAACACGCCGTCGTCGTTTGCGAAAGCCAGCGGATCGAGAAACAGCATCTGCCGCCAGCCATGTTCGACGGCAGCTCGATGCGCAACGAGGATTCGATCAACCTGCCGATCCCGATCTCGCTGGACGAAGCCGAACGCCAGTTGATCCTCAAAACGCTGATCAAAACCAACAACAACAAGACGCGCGCGGCGGACCTGCTTCAAATCAGCCTGAAGACGCTGCACAACAAATTGAAGGCTTACCGCGAAGAGAACGAAGATTGAGAATTACCCGGCACGCAAAGATCAAAGATCGGCGACAGCTTTTGGAGTGCGGTAGCTTGGCGCCGCTTTGGTAATCCTTTCCGTCATTGCGATTCAGCAGCAGCAATTGGTCGGTTCTGTCATTCGCGCAACTCATCGGCCTGGTTATTTCGGGATCGTTCGCGCAGCCGCTGAGAATCAGGAATCTGTTTTTCGCCAGCGCGGCGATGCTGGCGCTGTTCGCCGGCTTCGGATATTTTCGCTTGCCTGCTCAGGCGAAGGCGGCGGTGGCAGCGGCAGCAAGCGCGATGAGCCATCGTTGTCGCCTCCTGGCAATCAGGCTATGATTCCGCGTGATGCATGTGAACGCGACAAAAGAAGATTATCTGATCAAAGGTCACAACGGGCTGGAGACCGCCGTCATCCTTTCGGAAGATTACGCCCAATTATTCGCCAAAAGGAAATTTATGGAGCGTGAATCAGTCAAAGACGCGCTGAGGCGTTTGAATGAGAGCGGCGCGCATTACTGTCTGGTGGGCGGAATGGCGCTGGCTCATCATTCCGTTCCGCGCCTGACCCAGGACGTGGACGTAATGGTTTTGCCGGAAGATATGCCGCTGGTTCAACAGGCGCTGCAAGGACATCACCAACGCGGAACCGCTGTGGTGTTGATCTTCCAAATCGGCGAAACCCGCATAGACGTCATCCCCGCCAATTTGAGAGCCAAGCGCGCGGCAGTGCTCGGCTGCATTGACGACACGCTGGACGATCTGCCGGTGAAGGTCGTCAACCTGCGCGATCTGATCTTTCTGAAGATGCTGGCCGCGCCAGACCGTCC
>JAJVID010000059.1:33314-58410 GCA_022072205.1 Acidobacteriota bacterium | reverse complement strand
CAGTGAAATGGTCATTGCGAACCCGATCACGATCACGATTCGCCGCACGGCCTTCTGTCCGATCTTTCTGGCTATGCCCGCCGCGCCGTAGCCGCCGATGATCGAGCCTGCGGCCATCAAGACCGCGCTCGGCCAGTCAATCAAACCGGCGATCACGAAATAGACAGCCGCGACTCCGTTGATCATCGAGCCGAAGATGTTCTTCAACCCGTTCATCTGATAAATGTCGCTCAAGCCCATCAGCCCCAGCACAGCCAGCATCAGGATGCCTATCCCGGCGCCGAAATACCCGCCGTAAACCGCAACCAGAAACTGATAGAAACTCGCGCCGATCATCCAACTCGCCGTCGCCTCCTGTTGAGCTGACTCATCCGACCGCAGCCGGCGCCGGATCGGCTCCTGAACCATGAACAGAATCGTGGCGAATAGAACGAGGTATGGAACCAGGGCGGCGAATGTCGCTGGAGGAGTTCGTTTCAACAACACTGCGCCGACTATGCCGCCAAACACGCTGGGGATCAACAGGTAAAGGAATTTTCGCGGTGCGCGAAGCGCCTCCTGACGATACCCATAAGCGCTCGACCACGCGCCCGGCACAAGCGCGAGCGTACTGGTCGCGTTGGCGATTATTTCAGGACGACCCGTCCAGATCAGGGCCGGAAATGTGACCAGCGTGCCGCCGCCCGCGACCGAATTGATCATCCCGGCCACTACCGCCGCGCCGAACAACAGAATGCCTTGAACCAAAGTCATAGCAATCTACCCGGAAATAGAAATGCGCCGCTCAGGATCAAATCTGATCTAACTGAGCGGCGCGAATTCAGCCCGTCGCTGCAAGTCCGGCCTCACTGACCGAGAGTAGTCGGCCAACCGCCGCGCGTGTAGTAATCGCTGACGGTGAAGGCCAGCATGATGATCAGCCAGAAGATGCCCGACACGACGATCAATTGCGTCAGCCGTGAACTCCAGCGCACGTGCATGAAGATCATCACGACCGCAGTCGCCTTGATCACGGCGATGGTCATCGCCACGATGATGTTCAGCGGTGGCCAGATGTGTTCGAGGTCGTATTTGGCCACGAAGACCGTCAACCCGGTCATCACCAGCAGCAGCGTGAAGACGCCGATGTAATATTTGAGCGGATTATCAGGATGCGCATGAGAATGTTCAGCCATAAGTTATTCAAAGCCTCTTTCAATTTATCAATGTCCGCCGGGAGTGAAGTGATATCCCGTCAGGTAGAGCAGTGGGAAGAGGAAAATCCAGACGATGTCAACGAAGTGCCAGTAAAGGCCACTGATTTCGACGGGCGAGTTGTAATTCTTAGTGAACTTGCCTCGCTGCGCCATGATAATCAGCGTGATCAAGATGCCCGCCCCAACAATCATATGCACGGCGTGCAGCCCGGTCATTAGAAAATATATCCATAGAAAAACATGCACAGCTTGTTGTTTTTCCACAGGGATCGCATGCTCCCCTTCACTGGGGGGATTCCAAGTCGCTGCCGCCGGAAAAAGGCCGTCGTGAATCTTCGTCGAATACTCGACGTATTTGATCCCCAGGAAGGCCAGGCCCAGGATCAACGTGAGCGCGAGAAAAGCCAGGAGTTTCTTCCGGTCACCCTTCTGGGAATAATAAACCGCCATCGCCATTGTCAAACTGCTGACGATCAGCACAACCGTATTCGTGCCGCCCAATTTCACATTCAACAGATGGCTGCCAAAAAGAAATCCTTCCGGATAGGTCGTTCGATAGATCGTATAAGCCAGGAACAGCCCGCCGAAAAACATGATTTCCGTGAGCAGGAAGATCCACATTCCGACCATTCCCGCTTCCTTCTGCTGTTCCATGCTGACGAAATGATGCGCCAGCCCTTCGACGTGAGTCGCGTGTTCAGCCACGATAATTCTCCTCTTGGTGGTTGGTGGCTGGTGACTGGTGGCTGGTCAAAAGCTTTTCAACCAACCAGCCAGCAACCAGCCACCAACCGCCTTTTTTATGCTCTTTGCAATTCGGCCTGACGGGCCTGTTTGATCTCTTCGACGTTCTCGAATTCATACGGCTCGTGCGTGACCACAGGCTGGTAAGTGAAATTCTCGGTCGGCGGCGGCGATGAAGTCTGCCACTCCAGACCCGAAGCCATCCAGGGGTTGGGGCCGACCTTCTCGCCGTATTTGATTGACCACGCCAGGTAAATCACCGGCAGCGTGAATCCGACCGCGAGGATCGAAGCGCCCGCGCTCGACAAAATATGCAGCACCTGGAATTCGGGCACGTAAGCGTGATAGCGGCGCGGCATTCCCAACTGGCCCAGGACAAACTGCGGCAGGAACGTCAGGTTGAAGCCGATGAAAATAATCACCGCCGAGATTCTGCCCAAAAATTCCGAATACATCCGGCCAGTGATCTTCGGCCACCAGTAATGAATTCCGCCCAGGTAGCCGATCACCGCGCTGCCCACCATCACGTAATGGAAGTGCGCAACGACAAAGTAGGTGTCGTGCAGGTGAACGTCCAATCCCAGCGCGGCCAGAAACAAGCCGGTCATTCCGCCGATGGTAAACAGGCCCAGGAAGGCCAGCGCATAAATCATCGGCGTGTCAAACGAAACCGAGCCTTTGTAAATCGTGGCCGTCCAGTTGAAAGTCTTGATCGCCGACGGAATCGCCACCGCGTAGCTGATCAGCGAGAAGACCATGCCGGTGTACATTGACTGGCTGGTCGTGAACATATGATGCCCCCAGACCAGGAAGCCGAAGACCGCGATGGCCAGTGACGAAAAAGCCACAAAGTTATAACCGAAGATGCGCTTGCGCGTCATATTGGCGATCAATTCGCTGATCACGCCCATCGAAGGCAGGATCATGATGTAAACCGCCGGATGCGAATAGAACCAGAACATGTGCTGGAAGAGCACCGGGTCGCCGCCGAGTTTCGGATCGAAGATACCGATCTTGAGCGTTCGCTCGAAGGCCAGCGCCAGCACCGTGATCGCGATGACCGGCGTGCCGAGCACCTGAATCAAACTGGTCGCGTAATGCGCCCAGACGAAGAGCGGCAGACGGAACCAGGTCAGCCCCGGCGCGCGCATCGTGTGAATTGTCACCATAAAGTTCAATCCGGTCAGGATCGAACTGAAACCGGTGATGAAGATCGAGACGCCCGCAATCGTCACCTGACTGTTCGAATAGATCGAACTGTACGGCGGATAGAACGTCCAACCGGTGTCAATGCCGCCGCTGAGCATCGTGTAAAGCATCAGGCAGCCGCCGATGATGAAGATGTACCAGCTCAGCAAATTAAGCTTCGGGAAGGCCACGTCCTTCGCGCCCAGCATCAGCGGCAACAGGAAATTGCCCAGCACCGCCGGGATGGACGGGATCAGGAAGAAGAAGATCATGATCACGCCGTGCATCGTGAAGACGCGGTTGTACATTTCCGGCGTCAACAGATCGCCCTGCGGAGTGATCAGTTCCAGACGGATGAGCGTCGCGTAAATGCCGCCGATGGCGAAGAAGAACGAGATCGAGAACAGATAAAGCAGCCCGATCCTCTTGTGATCCAGCGTCAGCAGCCACGATTTCACCGTCGTGCCGTTGTTCAGATAATTTACGCGGCTTTCAGTCGTTTCCATTACTTCGGTTGCCATAAAAGTACCTTATCAGTTCTGTTTCGGTTGTTCGCCTTGCGCAACGGGTTTTGCCGTCGTGCCCGTTGGTTGAGCCGCAGCGGGTTTCGCCGCAG
Organism: Acidobacteriota bacterium; assembly: GCA_022072205.1. Taxonomy (GTDB): domain Bacteria; phylum Acidobacteriota; class Blastocatellia; order RBC074; family RBC074; genus JAJVID01. The sequence goes on along the minus strand of JAJVID010000059.1, from coordinate 54,666 downwards.
GCTGCCCGGCAGGAGCCGCAGCGGCAGGTTTCGCCACCGCCTCGTTCTGCTTAGGCCCAATGGATTTTATGTATTGGATAATCATCGCCACCTGCTCTTCGGTCACCTGACCCTGGAAAGTGGGCATGATGTGCGGGTAACCGAGAACAGTCTTCGCGCCTGGGTTGAGAATTGATTCGCGGATGTACGCCTCGTCCATCTTCACTGTAGAGCCGTTCTCAAGTTTCACGTCAGAGCCGAACTGTCCGGCCAGTGACGGGCCGCGCCCGGCGTCCTGATCCTTGTGGCAGTTGTTGCAGGCCAGGCTGGTGAAGAATTTCTGTCCGGCCTCGGCGGGCGTCATCTCTTTGGGCGCGCCTCGCAGCCAGGCCTGGTAATCGGAGTAATCCTGCACGACGATCTTGCCGATCATCCCCGAATGCTGAGTGCCGCAGTACTCGGCGCAAAAGAGGTGAAAGGTGCCGGTCCTGGTCGGAGTGAACCAGGTCGTCGTGTAACGTCCCGGCACTACGTCGGTCTTGGTGCGGAACGCGGGAATGTAAAACGCGTGGATCACGTCCTCGCTGGTCATCGTCAGCTTGACGCGGCGTCCCAGCGGCAGGTGCAATTCGTTGATCTCGCGCTGTCCGTCCGGGTGCTGAGCGCGCCACATCCACTGTTTGCCGGTGACGAAAATTTCCAGCGCGTCCTTCGGGTCAGTGTACATCTGGTAATAGAGCTTGGCGCCCCACGCAAAGATGAACATCGCGATCAGAAACGGGATCACCGTCCAGGTGATTTCGAGCCTCATATCGCCTTCGATCTGCTCCGGGACTTCTCCCTGGCTGCGGCGGCGATATTTGATCAGGAAGATGACAGCCGCCGCGCTGATTCCGATGGTAAAGAAGGTCGTCAGCGCGATCAGAAAGAGATAGAACAGATCATATTCCAGAGCGAAACTCGACGCCTGCTCCGGCATAAATGGAATTTGAATCAAGAATGACGATGGGTTCATATCGAATGTCCGAGTTTGCGCTGCGCCGCAAGCCTCTCATCCTCATATTTCATATTTCATATCAAATACGAAATATGGCATTACGGCGCGTTACCAGCCAAATGTTGCGTTTTCCACTGCGCCTCTTTCTGTTTCTCCCTGCGCCTCAGGAAAAAGAAGAGCGCCGCCAATGTCACCAGAGTCATGGTGGCGAAGATTCGCAGCAGGCGCGTTATCACCAGACCATAAGTTCCCCGTGTGGGGTCGTACATATAACAATAAAGAATGACCTGATCGGCGAGCGATCCGACCTTGCCCGCCGAAGCGTCAATCACTCCGAAACGCAGATCGCGCGGCGCGTACTCGATGCCGTAAAAATAACGCGAGACCTTACCCTGCGGCGTCAGCACCATAATTCCGCTGGCGTGGGCGTACTGTTTGCTCACCGGGTCCCAGATGTAGCGGAAGCCGACGGCTTTGGTCAGCGCCTGAATCGCCACTTCATCGCCGGTCAGAAAATGCCAGCCCTCTTCCGAGCCGGGTCTGTTGTACCGCCTTAAATATTCAGCCCTCTTCGCCGCCGCCAACTCCGGCTTTTCGCGCGGGTCGAAACTGACCGTCAAGTTGATGAACTCCTTGCCGGGAGTCATCGGCAGTCCCTTCATCGCGCCGAGCAATCCGGTCAGCACCTGCGTGCAAAGCTGCGGGCAATCGTAATAGACCAGCGACAGAATGACCGGCTTGTCTTTGAAATACTCGGCCAGTTTGACCGTCCGCCCGTTCTCGTCGCGGAATTCCAGATTGAGCGGAACCTGATTGTTCAAGAGTTGATCAATGCCGACATCTTTCAACACCGGCGGGCGCACGCCCGCCGGTTGCGCTGAAGCGCGAAGACCAGGAACGAACGGCAGCAGGCACAATGCGACCGCCAGCGAGTTGATGATGATTCGCCCGACGCCTTTCGATCCTTGTCGCTTACATCCAAACATCTTCACTATCTTTGCCTCCCTTTAATGCTTCTGAGGCTTCTCCTGTTGCGAATTATGCTGCGGTTGCGGCGGCGGCTGCTGCGACTGGGCCGGCAGTTGAGCCATTTGCGGAGCCGGTTGTGAAGCCGCTTGTTGATTCACGATCATCCGGCCACCGCTCGAATCGGCGTTGAGCACCAGTTTCCGGGTCGTCTCGGCCTTCTGCACCTCTTCGGTGATGGCCGCCGACGGCAGAGCCGCCAGTCCCTTTTCGGCCATCATCTCTTTTGCGCGGTCAATCGGGATGTGCGCGACGCCGGCGGACTTGTCAACCCAACCATAGTCGTTGATCTTCTCGTTCGTCTCTTTGCGAACCCGCTCCATCTCTTCCAGCGGGAGTTCGGTCGGAACGTTGGAAGTCGCGGTCGAATCCCGTCCTGGCGCGCCCTGCAACAAAGGCATCTGGCTTGGCGGCAGCTTCCGGCTCTGCGTTTCGACCTGCGTCGCGGCCTGTTCCTGATTCGGCGCGTCGAACTTTTTGAGGCCCCAGTCCAGACCTTTGACGACGACGAAGACAAACGCCGTGGCGACGAACAGGATGGCCAGAAACATCAGGATCGGTCTCGGCTGTATTGAACTGCTCTCGACCTGATTATTATCGTGATCGCCGTGTCCGTGATGTGGATTATGCTCACTCATATTTCAAATCCCGAATCTGAAATCTCAATGTCCCTCAAAACTCAAGACGTGCTCAGCTCTGGCCAGCACCTCATTCAACTGGGGATCGTTGTCCGGAACCAGCGCGCGCTGGCGCAGTTGATGGAAGAACCAGCCGAGCCAGACGCCGCCCACTCCGACCATCGCGGCGGCGTAATTGATGTAACTTGAAATCGCCAGTCCATAATGCGCCACTTGTCCGCCATGCGCGCGGTTGAACTCCGGCGCAATCATCCAGATCAGATCAACGAAGCGCATGATGATCAGCAGCCACGCCACCATCATCAACCGGCGCGCGTTGTGCTTCAGATTGCGCGACAGCAGCAGCAGGAACGGCAGAACGAAATGAAGCATGATCAACGCCAGGCCCATCCACCGCCACTGCCCCTTGAACCGTTCCAGGTACCACGGAAGCTCTTCAGGCAGGTTGCCCGACCAGATGATCAGCAACTGCGAGAACGCGAAGTAGGCCCAGACCATCACCGCCGTCAGCAGCAATTTGCCCAGATCGTGGAAATGCTTCGATTGGTAAACGCGCGACATTGGTTCGCGCCCCGACAGGTAAACGCCTATCGAGATCAGAAGGGCCAGCGCTGAAACGCCCTGTCCGATCAGGATCACCAACCCGAAGATGGTCGAAAACCATTCGATGTCGAGCGACATCACCCAATCAACGCCCGCGAACGTGACCGCCAGGCCGTAGATCACAAACCCCGGCCCGCTCAGATTCTGGGCGCGCTGCACGGCGCTCATATCCAGACTTTCGTCCTGCTGCTTCGACCATTTGCGCAAAAGCGTCGTCAACCCGATCCAGATCGTGAAGTAGATGATTCCGCGAATAAGGAAGAACGTCGGATTGAGATACGGGCTTTTGTGATCAATCAGCGCCTGGACCTTCGGGTCTTCGGATCCGTTCGACCACTCGTAAAGAGTGTGCAGACCCAACAGCGCAATCGGCAAAAACAGAGCGAGCATCAGCCAGAGCGTGTGCGAAGCCGCTTCGAGTTGCCGCCGAATCAACAGCCCCCAGGTCGCGCCGCCCAGGTATTGAACCATCAACAGCCCCAGACATCCAAGCGCCATGCCCGTCCAGAAAATGAAGGCGACCAGGTACGACTGAAAGAAAGTGTCTTTGGGCTTGCCGGAAATAACCGTGCTGATTACCCAGACGATGACGCCGATCAGCCCGACGCCTGTCGCGACTTTTTGGACTCGTCCGAGATCAGCCGGAGGAGCGTAATTCGTGTTCATCAGTTGCTATGTCCTCCCGATGGAGATGAAGTTTGCGCTGGCGCGCTGTGCTCGCCCGGTTTCCCGGCCGGAGCCGCCGCGTGCGAGCCGGATTTCTCCTTTGCCTTCTCCGCCTCCTCCAACTTCTTTTTATCTTCTTCGCTCAATTGAGCGGCGTTGGCGTTCTGGCTCGCCTGCAACGCGCGGATGTAGGCGATGATCTTCCAGCGATCTTCCGGCGTGACGACCTCGGCGTAGCTCGGCATCGCGCCGAAACCGTTGGTCATCACGTCGTAGAAGTGGCTGGTCGGAGCGCTGCGCAACCTGTCCTGATGGTAGGTCGGGGGACGCCGGAATCCGCGCATTGCGACCATTCCGGCGCCGTCGCCGAGCTTGCCGTGGCAGGGCAGGCATGAAATGTTGAACCGGCTCTCGCCGCGATCCAGAATCGCTTTGATCTCTTTCTTCCTGGTTTCGGAGTCTTCGCTGAGCTTGAACGGGAACCCGTCATCGCCGACCGAACCAGCCTGACCGGGCACATCCGTCTTAGGCGCAGTGACGGCCAGCGCTAACGAACCGCGCGCGACCGTGCCTTCGGGCGGTTGACGATTCGCTCCGTCTTCGTAGGCTTCATAACGCGGGTTGTCGTGCATGTCCTGGCGGCAGGCCGAAACGCCGAAGGCCGCGAAGACCAGACAGGCGGCGACGCCGAATTTCTTCAATCTAGCTTTCAACATTACTCACCTCTTTCGCCCCCAGACCCGCAAGGAAAGCGCGAGTCTCCGCGTCGTTGAATTTCGGATCATCCGATTTGACGCACAGGAAGTACCGATCCTGCGACGCGCGCGCGAAACTCGGCACGTTGAAGACCGGATGATAAGGCTGCGGCAACCGGTTCATCAGCAGGTTGCCGAGGAACGCGCCGAACGACGCCAGCAGGATCGTGCATTCAAACGTGACCGGGATGAACGCCGGCAAACTCAGCAGCGGGCGTCCTCCGACATTCAGCGGGTATGCGATGGCCGAAGTCCAATACTGCAACCCGAAGCCGCCCAGAGCGCCGAGCACGCCACCGATCAGCGTGACCAGAGGAACCAGGCTGTGATGGAAACCAATCGCTTCGGCCAGTTCTTCAATCGGATAGGGCGAGTAAGCGTTGATGCGGCGATAACCCGCTTCGTAAGTCCGGCGCGCCGCCGCGACAATCGCGCTCGGAGAGTCGAACTCCGCCATCAATCCGTAAGTTCCTTTTTCTTCCTGTTTCGTCATAGCTTTTGCTTTTTCAGACAGGCTCCACAAGATTGTTCAGGATGACCAGATAAAAACAATCCCGCTCAACCCTGAAAATTCCGTCTTTGTCTCTTAGTCCCCGAACTGCGGAAGCGGCGACGTACCGATAGGCGCCGTCTCCTTGCCGTTCACGTGCTCTTCGACCTTGCTCTCGTCCACCTTCGATTCCGGCAGCAAGGTCTTCATCTCGAAGATCGGAATCATCGGGACGAAGCGGATGAAGAGGAACATCAGCGTCAGGAAGAAGCCGACGGTTCCGAAGAACATCGTGAAATCGTAGACGGTCGGGTAATACATTCTCCACGCCGCCGGGTTGAAGTCGCGGTTGAGGCTCATCACGATGATCACGAAGCGCTCAAGCCACATGCCGACGTTGATGAACATGCACACGATGAAGACGACCGTCAGATTGTCGCGCATCTTCTTCGACCACAAAATCCACGGCACGACCACGTTGCACAGAATCAGCAGCCAGTACAGGAAACCATACGGCCCGAACATGCGGTTCTTCATCATGAACAGTTCGTAGGTGTTGCCGCTGTACCAGCCGAAGAAGGCTTCCATCGCGTAACCGTAGGCGACGATCAATCCGGTGGCCAGCATCACCTTGCAGCAGTTGCGGATGTGGCGCATCGTGATGAAATCTTCGAGGCCGTAAAACTTGCGCACCGGAATGGCCAGCGTCAGCACCATCGCGAAACCGGCGTAAACGGCGCCCGCGACGAAGTACGGCGGGAAGATCGTCGCGTGCCAGCCCGGGACGATGCCCGTCGAGAAGTCGAACGACACGATCGTATGAACCGAAAGCACCAGCGGCGTCGAAAGCCCGGCCAGCAGCAGATACGCCGTCTCGTAACGATGCCAGTGGCGGGCGTCACCGCGCCATCCCAGCGCCAGCATCGCAAAAACCACCTTCTGCCATTTCTTCCTGGCCGTGTCGCGCATCGTGGCGAAATCCGGGATCAATCCCATAAACCAGAAGAGCAGCGAAACCGTCGCATACGTCGAGACCGCGAACACGTCCCACATCAGCGGGCTGCGGAAGTTCGGCCACATGCCCATTGTGTTCGGCAGCGGGAAGAGGTAATAGTCCATCCACGGACGGCCCGTGTGCAGCGCCGGGAAAAGCCCCGCGCAGGCGACGGCGAAGAGCGTCATCGCTTCGGCAAAGCGGTTGATCGAGTTGCGCCACGATTGCCGCAGCAGCAGCAGGATCGCCGAAATCAGCGTGCCCGCGTGCCCGATGCCGATCCACCAGACGAAGTTGATGATGTCGAAGGCCCACGCCACCGGGATGCTGTTGCCCCAGATTCCCACGCCTTCCAGCACCAGATAGGCGATGGTGTTGAACAGCATGATCGAACCCAGAAAGACTATCGCGAACCCGAAGACCCAGCCCTTCTTGAAGCCGCGCATCAGGACGATGTCGCCGATCTTTCTGGTGATCGAGTTGAAGTCCTGGCCCGGCCCGACCACCGGCGGACGAGGATCAACGTATTCTTCCTTCTTCTGAATTGCTTGAGCTGCTTCAGCCATGTTTCTCTCCTGACTGCTTCTCCGCTGGCGAGGCCGTCCCGTGCGAACCGCCGCCGAGCGCCGGATTCGGGTTGTGAATGACGGCCAGATAACTGGCGCGCGGGCGAGTGTTCAGATCGGCCAGCACTCCGTAATTGCGCGGCTCCGTCTTGAGTTTGGCGACGCGCGTCTGCGGTTCCTTGCCGGGATTGCTATACGGCCCCAGATCGCCGAAGACAATCGCTTCGGTCGGGCAGGCCGATTGGCAGGCGGTTTGTATCTCGCCATCCTGCACGTGGCGATTCTGTTTCTCCGATTCGATCTTGGCGTTCATGATGCGCTGGACGCAGAACGTGCATTTCTCCATCACGCCGCGCGAACGAACGGTGACTTCCGGATTGCGCGCGAGCTTGAGACTCGGCGTGTCCCAATCGCCGTACAACAGATAGTTGAACCGGCGCACCTTGTACGGGCAGTTGTTCGAGCAATAGCGCGTGCCGACGCAGCGGTTGTAAACCTGCACGTTCAAGCCTTCGGCGTCGTGAACCGTCGCGTTCACCGGGCAGACCACCTCGCACGGCGCGTTCTCGCAATGCTGGCACATCATCGGCTGGAAATAGACCTGCGGGTTCGCCGTCGAGCCGCGGAAATACGTGTCAATCCGCAGCCATTGCATGTAGCGGCCCTTGATGACCATCTCCTTGCCGACAACGGCTGTGTTGTTTTCAGACTGGCAGGCCACTACGCAGGCGTTGCAGCCGACGCAGGCGTTCATATCAATCGCCATGCCCCAGGCGTAGCCCTCGTACTTCCAGTCGGGATACATCGTCGTATCCTTGTCCGGCTTGTGCGCGCCGTGATGCAGCGCGTGCGGGTCCTTGTTGTACTCTTCGAGCGTCGCCGCGCGGACGATGTGACGCTCGGTCAGGTCCGCCTCTTCCGGAATGTAGGCTTTGACTTCAATGCCGCTCGCGTCCAGGTTGAAGTGCTCCTGCGTCGAAGCGAGTTCGTACTGGCCATCGGCCTTCGCGACCTGAACCTTTTCGGTCGCAATGAACGGCGTGTTGACTGTGCGGATGGTGTAGGTGTTGAAACCCAGATTGTTGCCGACTCCGCCCGCGCGCTTGCGCCCGTAGCCCAGATAGACCGTCACCGAATTATCCGGATGGCCGGGTTGAATCCACGCCGGCATCGCCAGATCGTTATCTTCGTTGACCAGCCGCACCATCTTCGCGTTGGCGTGATACGGTTCTTTGTCCGGCGCCAGGCTCAGAGCTTTGGCGGTGTTCGGGCTGATGATCGCAAAATTGTCCCAGGTCACCTTGTTGATCGGCTTGGGAGTCTCCTGCAACCACGCGTTGTTGGCGAAGCGTCCGTCGTGGACGTGCGGATCGAGCCGGAAGACGATCTCGAATTTGCCCGGCGTCGCGGGCTTAATCGCGGCGGCCCAATCGCCTTTCAGCGCGACAGCCTTCGCGGGCAGCGCGGAGTTCGGAATCGAGCCATCGTGCAGAGCCTGTTTCCAGGCCTGATCGAAATTCCCGCTGAAGCTGCGGCCCTCGCCGCGCCAGTAATCGCGCACCACGTCGTGACCGCTCTTGCTTCCCTGATTGAGCATTGCGGCGAGCAGTTCGTGCGGCGATTTGGAATTGTAGAGAGGCTCGATCAACGGCTGGATGATCGAAACCGTTCCGTCGTAAGCCCGCGCGTCGCTCCACGCTTCCAGGTAATGCGATTCGGCGATGTGCCACTGACAATGCGCGGCGGTCTCGTCGTTGAACATTCCCATATGGACGCGCATCGGCGCCTTGTTCATCGCGTCGAGGAAGACCTGGCGGCCATTGAAGACCGGCGCGTTGTAAACCGGATTCGCGCCGATGATCACCAGCAGTTCGACTTTCCCCGCGTTCAAATCGCCGACCAGTTCGGTGATCGAAGCGATCTGGTCAACCGCATTGACTTCGAGCGGATCGGTGTAATTGAGCGTCGCGCCCACGTTGCCCAGCGCGGCGTTGATCGCGTGCGCGATGGCGTGGACTGACGGCGATTGATGTTCGCCCGCGATGACGATGCTCTTGCCGTTGTGCGCCTTCAAATCTTTGGCGGCCTCTTCGGCGAACTTCTTAGTCTCTTCGTTCAAACCCGATGCTTGCGGGGCGCCTGCGACGCCGACAGCGGCGGCGACCGCCAAAGCGAAAGCTTCCACTTCGCTCGCTCTGATCGGCAAGCGGTGATCGGCTTTGGCGCCGGTCGTCGTCAACGTGCTTTCAACGACGTAGAGGCGATTCATCTCCTTCGCGCCATCGGTCAGACGGCGGCGGCTCATAAAGTCGCGCGCGTAACGGACGCTTCCCGGCCCGCTGGTCAGAAAGTCGGCGTCGAGCGAGAGCACGACATCGGCCTTGTCGAATTGATAAACCGTGTTGACCGGCTGACCGAATGCGAACTGCGCGCCCAGCCGCGCGCCGTGGCGCGACGCGGGTTCGTAAACGTGCCATTTCGATTGCGGGAATTCGGCCTGCAGCCGCTTCATCTGATCGCCGAACGTGGGCGAGGTGGAAGTCTCGGTCAGGATGCGAAGCCCCGCGCCCTGTTTCTTGCGCTGATCGTCCAGCGCCTGGTGAAGGGAGTTCAGAAATTCGCCCCAGGTGCGCGGATCGCCCAGATTGAGCGTGGTCTGCGAACGGTCGGGATCGTAAAGGTTGAGCACCGAAGCCTGTTCATAAACGGTCGTGCCGCCCAAGGATCCCGGATGGTCCGGATTGCCTTCGATCTTGGTCGGGCGTCCTTCGTGGCTTTCGACCAGCAGCCCTGAGGCCACGCCGCCCAGAGGCATCGCTGTCGCATAAAACTGCGACTTGGTGGGAACCAGTCCGTCAGGCGTTTTGACGTAAGGAACCAGATGCTCTTTGGGCTGATTGGTGCAGGCCGTCAGACCGGCGAAGGCCAGACTGGCGCTCATCAGCTTCAAAAAGTTGCGGCGGCCTGTCGGGTCGAGCCAGGACGGATCGGCTTCGGACGGATTAACGGCGGGAAATTCGCGGTGCAGAAACTCGCGGAATTTTTCGGTGTCGGCCAACTCTTCAAGGCTTCGCCAGAATTCCGGGCGGGGAAAACCCGCCCCTACGTTGCGAATCTTCTCGCGGATAGGCGCGATGTCGTGGTGATGATCTCGATGAGACATTTTCAGGTTTCAGGTTTCAGGTTTCAGGTTTCAGGTTTCAGGTTTAAACACGAGCGTCGGGTAACACGACCTGACACCTGAAACCTGAAACCTGAAACCTTATCTATGACAGGTTGAACAACTCGTCAGCACGTTGGGCTTCTGGATTTTGTATCGCTCGGCAAGCTCCTTGCCCTTCTCAGCCTGATTGGCGGGCGGTTGCCATTCCATATTGGTGATGTCTTTCTGCTCCCGCAAAACCTTCTCAGGATCGCGATGGCATTCCAAACACCACTCCATCTGCAGCGATGCGACGTTCCACATCAGCGGCATCTGGTCTACCTGTCCGTGACAGGTCGAACAACCTACGCCCTTGTTGACGTGTATGCTGTGATTGAAATAGGCGAAATCAGGGAGGTCATGCACGCGCGCCCATTTGATCGGTTGGCCGGTCCGCCAGCTTTCGCGCACGATTTCCAGGTAGGGACTATTTGCGAATAACTGCGAATGGCAGTTCATGCACGTTTTGGTCGCTGGTATTCCGGCGCTCGACGCCGTCTCGACGGTCGTATGGCAGTAGCGGCAATCAATCCCGTCATCACCCACATGGTGCTTATGCGAGAATTGAACCGGCTGCTCCCGCGCCACGAATGCTTGCGTTACGAAGGGTGAGCGCATCAGTTCCAAAGTCAACCAACCGCCCAATCCAAGAAGTAAAATAACTACGACGATACTCAACCGCGCAAGCGTGTTCGTGCTGCGGGTGAAGAGCTGTGGCATAAAAAAACCCCCACCTCGCTTGGAGATAAATTGTCTATTTGTACCTAGACTTGCTTATGTGAATAACCCGATGCTTGTGAATTTTCGGATTTGTTTAGGCGCGAATCTTCTCTGCTGAGGAGAAAAATGTCAAGACCACTATGGAGAAGATCAAAAGTTTGGGATTAGAAACTGCGGAAAGGGATGCAATCCAACACAAAATGTCGAAGGATCAAAGCGTCAAAGCGTCCTGAAGTGGGTTCCATTACTTCACCTTTTCTCGCTTTGGCGCTTTGATCCTTCGACCCTTTACGCTCAATTCTCTCTCAGTTGCCTCTGGCCATGCGCCGGAAATCGCCGCTGCCGCTGGCGAGCAGGCGTTGGGCCTCATCTTTGACCTCGAAATAAAATCCCGATGACGTATGTTCAATCGGGATCAGGAACGGCACGCGTCCGTGCGGCGTGGACATCAGCGCCTGCCTCACGTCTTGAAAACTCCCTGCGCGCAAAGTCACGACGATGTAATTGAGCGGCGTCGGCGCGGAAATGTCGAATTCGACGGTCACGTTTTCGGTCGTGACTGCGATCTGGCGCGGAGTCACGACGACTTGTCCGGGAGCCGCTTCCATCTCAGGCGGAGCGGTCGCCGAGACATTGCCATTCGTGGAATTCGCAGCCGCCGAGTTTTGCGCCTCCACACCCGGATTCGGCGCCGGAGCTTGCGACGGCACCCAGCCGGTCGCGTCATAAACGCCGGTGATGTAAGACGGCGGGCCTTGCGACGAGTTCGGCTCAGATGAATTTTGCGCGGCGGGGGCCTCAACCAGCGTACGTGGAGCGAGCGAAGCGCCACGAACGAGGCGGGCCGCTCCGTTCTGATCGTAGACCATCAAAATCCAGTTGCCGTTGGTCAGTGTCGCCTCGTCCACAGGAAAACTCTCTTCCTTGTCCGGCGGCAACGTAAACTGCATCGGCACGACATCCTGCTGACGTTTATCGTCGCTCAAAGTGACGCGAGCCATGCCGCTGAAGCTACGCTCTGAATCTGTGTTGCGCAATCTCATCCACATCCGCCCGTCGCGCATTTCAATCGAGCCTTGCAAGCGCGGCGGCGAAGCGTAAGCCCGCGAATTGGCGGCGCGCGCTCCGGCCGCGGTTGAAGACGCGGGCGACAAGGGACTCCTGCCGATTTCAGGCGCAGCCGTATTCAATGATCCTGAGTTTGCGCGGGGCGCAGGCGGCGCGGACGGCGCTGAATTGATCCCGTTTCTCGTCGTGACAATCTCCGCCGCCGCTGACCGCGCGAATGAATTATTCGACGCCAGATCAACCCGCCCAGCCGGATTCACGGACGGCAACCTCGCGGGCGGTGGCGGGGCGGCCAGAAACTTAGTGATATTGTTTTGCAAACTCCACCCGCGCGAGCCGATGGAAGCGGTCAGCCTGGCCAGTTCACGGCTGAGCGCGGAATCACCGCCCCGTGCGGTCAAATTCACGCTGCTGCTCGAAAGCAGAAGCCATCCACGCGTGCCGACAGCGGCGACCAGATCAATCGCTTCGCCGCCGCCGAATTGTTTTGCTCGATACTGCGGATATTTTTGAGGGCCGAAGTTCTGGACTTTCGATGAGTGGCCATTGGCGCCGGCGCTACTCTGCGCAGGAGGTTCGTAGGCCGCAATCGCGTATGCTTCGAGCAACCCGGAGCCAAGCAACTGTTCGGCGTAGGTCGAAGCGCTTTCAATGGTCGGGAAATTACCGATGCGGACGCGATGAAACTGGCTCTGCGCCGACACTTTTCCATACGACATGCCTTTAACCCAGTAGGCGTGAATCCCGCGCGTGCTCAATCCTCGCACCAACTCATCGGCGGACTGCCGCGAAGACAACGCCGCGACCTGCACCGCGTAACCTTTTATCTGGCGCGCCTGCGCATTGGCCATCCGCGGAGACAAACCTACAAACAGCGACGCGAGCGCCAGGCAAATCCCCAGGGAAATTCGTGAATGAAATCGGGGAGACATAACTTTCTCTTCCTCTGCGAGAGTCTTCGTGAAATTGACATTCCTGAAACACATGTTGCCCTGCCTTTATCTTCGTTGAGGCCGATGATTCTTCCTGGACAGGCAACGAGTGATCCGGGGCCAATTGTTCGATATTGGATTTACGGGTGGCCCAATGATCTTGGGGCGTGGGGAACCAACGAGGGCGGGATCATAGCAAGACTCGAACGAAAATCTCAACGCTATTCAACGCCATGAGGAAATTTCCGTCATAAATTTTCGACCTGCCTACGACCACCAGCGACTTGCACGCGCGCCGTCAGGATGTGTTCCCCTTTTTTTCCAAAGATTGAAAGTTAGAGGCCGCGAGCCGGTGTCATTAAAGCAAGGGTGGCGTGACCTTACATGTTATGGAATCATCGTCTAATAACGGTTAAGCCTTGACGAGTCGAAACCCGCAAAGGTACATTCTCCGCCGTCAATAATCTCAGCGCGAATTGGAGTTAATTGGAGACCTGAGAATGTAAAACTCGATATAACGGATTTCAGGAACCGGTATGATCAACACCCATCCCCCTAAAACCCATGACCTGTTAAGCGCATCCGCTTTGAACGAGTGTTCCGTCTCCAAGTGTGTCCTCTCCAGCTATGCTCTGACGCAATTACATCAATCCAGCGGTCGTCATTTGATCAACCTGGCTGCTCATCAGCTTGAACCGCGCCGGAGGTGTCACGTTGATTGAGGTAGGCAACACCATCGGCAATTATCGGATCCTTCAGGAAGTCGGGCTGGGAGGCATGGGCAAGGTTTACAGAGGCATTGACGTCATGCTCGAACGCGAGGTGGCGATCAAGGTGCTGCGGCCCGAACTGACCATGCACTCTTCGCTGGTCGAGCGTTTTCGCAAAGAAGCGATGGTGCTGGCCAAACTCAACCATCCGAACATCGCCTTGCTCTACAACCTGCTGAACCAGGGCAACCTGTTTTTCATGGTCATGGAGTTCGTGCATGGCGAAACGCTCGAATCGCTGCTCAGGCGGGCAAGCCTTCTCCCCTTCGGTCAGGCGATCAGGATATTCGCGCAGATTCTGGACGCTCTCGGATACGCTCATCAACACGGCGTGATTCATCGCGACATCAAACCCAGCAACATCATGATCCTGCCCAACAACAACGTTGTGAAGGTCATGGATTTCGGCATCGCGCGCGTGCTGGGAAGCGAACGCATGACCAGGGAAGGCTCTTTCGTCGGCACGCTCGAATACATGGCGCCGGAGCAGATTCGCGGCCATGAATCGAACGAGGCCGCCGACATCTATTCGCTCGGCGTGCTGCTTTATGAAATGCTGAGCGGGCGGTTGCCGTTCACCAGTCAGAATCAGTTCGACCTGATGCGGGCGCACATTGAAAGCCCCCCGCCGCCGATTCGCCAGGTTACGCCTAACGTCCCGGAACACATCGAACAGGCCATCCTCCGCGCGATGGCCAAAAATCAGGAAGATCGGTTTCGTTCGGCCAGCGAGTTCCGCAGCGTCATCCTTAGAGGCGTTCAGTTACAGGAGCAAAACGATCTGGGCGCCAGGCCGCTCAGGCAAACGGCGGTCTACACGCCGCCACACACCGACGGCGGCGATTCGGAGGCGGACACCGCACCGATGGGCGACGCCGAAGCCGCAGCCGCCGAAGCCAAACGGCAACTGATCGAGGAAGCGCGCAAGCAGGTCCGCGAAGAGGCGACACGAATCGCCGAAGAAGAACGCCGGAAATTGATCGAAGAGGCGCGTAAACAGGCTGAACAGGAAGCCGCGCGCTTCGCCAACAAAGAACGCCAGCGGCTGATCGAAGAAGCCCGCAAACAGGCCGAACAGGAAGCCGCCCAACTGGCCGAAGAGCAACGCCAGCGCCTGCTCGAAGAAGCCCGCAAACAAGCCGAACAGGAAGCCTCCGAACGCGCCGCCTCCGAACGTCTGCGGATGATGGACGAAGCGCGCAAACGCGCCGAGCAGGAAGCCGCTCAGCGCGCCGCCTCCGAACGTCTGCGGCTGGTCGAAGCCGCCCGCCGTCAGGTCGAACAACAGGCCACCCATCTCGCCGCCGCCGAACGACAGCGCCTGATCGAAGAGGCTCGCAAAAAAGCCGAGCAGGAGGCCGCGCGTCTGGCCGCAGAGGAAGAGCAGCGCCTGATCGAAGACGCCCGCAAAAAAGCCGAACAGGAAGCCGCGCGCTTCGCCGCCGAAGAGCGCAAGAAACTGATCGAAGAGTCGCTCAAACAAGCCGAGCAACAAGCGTCGCAACACGCCTCCGCTGAACGCCACCGCCTGATCGAAAAGGCGCGCCGCAAGGCCGAACAGGAAGCCGCCACACGCGGCCACGCTGAACACCAGCGTTTGATGGAAGAAGCCCGCAAAGAGGCCGAAGAAGAAGCCGGCCGCATCGCCGCTGAAGAAGAGCAACGCCTCTTCGATCTGGCTCTCAAACAGGCCGAGGTGGAGGCCATCCAGTTGGCCGCGACCGAAAGGACACGGCTGCTCGATGAGGCCCGCAAACGCGCCGAACAGGAAGCCTCCCAGCGGGCGTCGAAGGAACGTCAGCGGCTGGTCGAGGCCGCTCGTAGAAAGGCGGAAGAAGAAGCCGCTAAATTGAGCGTCGAGGAACGCGACCGGCTGCTGCAACAGGCCCACAAGCTGGCCGAAGCGGAAGCCGCCGAACGCGCCGCCACCGAACGCCAGCGTTTGATCGAAGAAGCCCGCAAACGCGCCGAGCAGGAAGCGTCGCATGTGGTCGCCACCGAACGCGAGCGCCTGGTCGAAGAAGCTCGCAAGGAAGCCGAACAGGAGGCCGCGAAGTTCGCCGCCGAGATGGAGCGGAATCTGGTCGAGCAGGCGCGCCGCAGCGCCGAACAGGAAATCTCCCGCTTCGCCGAAGCCGAGCGCGCAAGGCTGCTCGAAGAGGCCCGCAAAAAAGCCGAAGAGGAAGCGGCCAGAAAAGCTTCCAAAGAACGCCAGCGCCTGGTCGAAGAGGCCCGCAAAAAAGCCGAGCGCGAAGCCGCCCCGCTGGCCGAAGAGGAGCGCGGACGGCTGGTCGAAGAATCAATGAAACAGGCTGAAGCCGAAGCCGCGCAATTCGCCGAAGAAGAGCTTCAGCGCCTGCTCGAAGAAGCCCGCAAAAAGGCCGAGCGCGAAGCCACGCGCCAGGCCGAAAAAGAACGCAAACGGCTCTTCAACGAAGGACGCAAACGAGTCAAACAGGAAGCCCAGCGCCAAAGCGCCGAACTGGTCGCGCATACAGACCCTTACGCGACGGTCAACCTGACGGGCAAAAGCTCTCAGTTCGACCAGGGCGGTGAATTGGCCGATGGCGGCGCAGTTTCGCTGTACGAGACTGAAAGAAAATCGCGGCTGCCTGTGATCGTTGGCGGCGCGGCGGTTCTTCTGATCGCTTTGGCGGCGATCATCTTTTTCGCCACGCGGGACAACAATAAAACTCCGAAGACGCCTACAAAACCTTCTTTCAAACCCGACATGGTTCGCGTCACCGGCGGGACTTTCCGGATGGGGCGGAACGACAACCCGGCCAGCGACGAGGATCAAAGTTGGGCCTTGCTGCAAATGCCGGCGCACGAAGTGACGGTCAGAAATTTCGAGATTGATCGTACCGAAATCACCAACGCCGAGTACGAGATGTTTGTCAGTGAAACCAGTCACACTGCTCCGAAAGGTTGGGTTGGAAACAAGCCGCCGAACGGTCAGGAGAAGTGGCCGGTGAGTAATGTGTCGCTCGAAGACGCTCAGGCCTTCGCAGCCTGGCGTTCGATCCGCGACGGCGTCAGTTACAGTCTACCGACCGAAGCGGAATGGGAATACGCCGCCAAAGGAAACACGAACAACCGGTACCCCTGGGGCAATGAATGGTCGAAAGACCGCGCCAACATCGGCAATGACGCGCCCAAACCGGTGGGATCGTATCCTCAAGGAGCGTCTCCGTTCGGCGCCCTCGATATGATCGGCAATGTTGACGAATGGACGTCAACGCCAAGACTGCCTTATCCGGGCAGCGTGCTCCAATTCAAACAGGGTGTTGTTCCGGGCTTTGTCGTGCGAGGTGGAAACTTCTCTGACAAAACTTTGGGCGCCACGCCAGTCACAGTCACGTCCAGAGGCTCCGCCTCGTCGGATCATAAAGATGCGACCATCGGATTCCGCCTTGTTCGCTCAGCTACCCAATAATGAGTAGAACCGCCAGGCGAGGCCCGAAGCTGTTTTAACCTCAAAATAAAATCTCATGGCCTGACCGCTTTTGGCCGTGAGTTGCGCATTTATGTATGGGCTGCCTGCGCAATTAGTTTCAGGCTCCTTATTTCATTCTATCTTTGTCCCGGAACCAATTTGAGTGAATCAATTCGGCTATTAAACAGTAAACCCTGTAAACAACCATTCGGAGGAAATCATGAACGCTCGGCAAAAACCCATCTCCAGTAAACTTTCATCAGTCGCGCTTGCTCTGGTCCTGGCGCTCACTCAGCTAATTTCGGTCAGAGCGCAGGACACAGTGACCGGCGCTTTCGCGGGTTACGTCAAGGATCGGCAGACCGGGACGCCGATCACCAACGCCACAGTTCGATTCACCAACCAGCGCACTCAGGTTTCAATTGAAAAGAAGGTCAACTCGCAAGGGGAATTCTATCTAGGCCTGTTGCAGCCGGCCACATACAGCATCCAGGTTTCGGCGCAGGGCTACAAGCCAGAAACCAAAACGCAGACCCTGTACGCGACCAAACAAAACACGGTGCTGCCCATCCCCGTGCTGCTCGAACGTGAAGTGGTGGTTCAGGCTCAACCTAATCAACCCACTTCCGAACCGAAACCGGCGCCTGCTGCGCCTCAGACTCAGGTGGCGTCGGTCGAACCGATCGTTGACAGCGTGGAGATCACGGCTGAACTCAACGCCACCGACGGGCGCCGCAGCGGAGCGTTTACGGAGAAAGAGGTTTCCAGCCTGCCGCTCGGATCTTTTTCATTGACCCGTAGCTTCGATGAATTGGCGTTGTTGCTGCCGGGCGTTGCGCTGCCGCCGCAAACACAGGGCGGAGTCGCGGGGCCTGGAGTCGGCCCTGGCGTCGGTTCCGCCGGGCAGTTTTCAATCAATGGACTCCGTTCGCGCGGAAACAATTTCACGGTTGACGGATCGGACAACAACGACGAAGACATCGGAGTCCGCCGTCAGGGGTACTTCTCTCTCGTCCCGCAGCCCATCGAATCAATCAGAGAGTATCAGGTCATTACCGCGCTGGCGCCCGCGCAGTTCGGACGCAATCTGGCCGCGCAGGTCAACGCGATTTCGAAGTCGGGTAGTTCCCAAACGCACGGGGAATTTTACGGCTTCCTCAACACCAGCAAGCTGAACGAGCGCGATTTCTTCGACACGATCAGTGACGGCAAGGCGAAGGATTTACAAGGCCGCGCGCCGGATGGCTCGCTCCGTGACGTTTACATTCGCGGCAAGAAGGCTTCGTTTATCAATCCCGCCGCCGGTCAGGATTCGCGGACTTTCGGCCAGGCCGGGTTCGTGCTCGGCGGGCCGCTTCTGCCCCAACCAGCGCCCGGAGCCGAGGGTAAGAGCGCATTCTATTTCCTCTCCTTCGAGGGACAGGTTCTGAACGCTAACCAGGAAAAGAGTTTCGCCGTACCGACCGTCGAAGAGCGCGGACTCAACGGGTCAGGCGCAACCGGCCTACAATCCGGCAACATCGCCCTCTATCCGACCAGCCTGGATGGCAGCGCGGTCTTCAGCCTGTTCCCATTCGCGAATAACCCCAATGGCATTTATGGCCGCCGCACGTATACGCAGATTCTGCCGGCCAGCGCTCAAGGCAACATCGCTTCGTTCAAGATGGAGCACAACTTTAAATTCAAAGAGCGCGACCAATCCCTCAATGGCCGCTACAACCGCACCGACGATTGGCATAACATCCCGGCCACCGGAGGCGCGCTCTTTGCGACGCTGCGACCGGTAGTACGCACGCATAATTTCTCGCTCTTCCTGAATAGCGAAGTAAGCGGTCCCAACGCCGTTACGCCGATCTTTAACCAGTTCCGCGCCTCATACGGACGAACGCGACTGTTCTTCGAGGAAGAGCGCGATACATCATTTCTGATTCCGAGCCGGAAGCTGCCCAATGAGCCGTTCCTGCTCAACGCGCCCTACCTGTTCAATTTCACGCTTCCCAACCAGAATTGCCCTTTCACGACTGCGGCGACGAAGTGCGTTACTTACGATGGCGTAACGGGATTTCAGGACGTCGAGAGGGATGGCAGGCTTGGGCCGGTCGGGCAAGTGGTCATCGCCGGCTTCAGCCCACTCGGCGTGGACGTTTACAACTTCCCGCAGCGGCGAGTCAACAACACGTACCAGTTTGCCGACAACCTGTCCATGCGCGTGAACACGCATAGCCCGACCTTCGGCGTTGATTACCGCCGGACGCAACTAAACAGCGACCTGCCGCGCAACGCGCGCCCGCAGATCACATTCGGCAGCACCCCGGCTGTGGATTTCAACCCGCAGACGGGAGCCGTCAGAGTTGATTCGCAGGGAAATTACATCTTCGGACGTTTCTTCAGTCCGGTCTTTGCCGCCGCCGCCGCCGCGCCCAACAACCTGTCGCAAACGCTGGCTACCGGGCCGCTGGCAGTCAACAAATCCTACATCGGCCTGCGCTACAATCAGTACAATTTCTTCGCGCAGGACGAGTGGCGAGTCCGTCCCGATCTCTCGATCTCTTACGGGCTGCGCTACGAATACAACTCGCCGCCGCGCGAAGTGGACAGCATCATCGAGAAGTCATTCTCTGATCCGAAGCTGAGCCTGCTGCCTCAAAAAGTGCAGGACTTGCTCAAGGGGCGTGAATCCATCTTCAATCCTGACCGCAACAACTTCGCGCCGCGCTTCGGGCTTGCTTACGCGCGCAACATCTTCGGCACGAACTCGACGGTCATCCGCGTGGGCTATGGCCTTTATTACGATCAGATTATCGGCGCGGTGGTCAGCCAGTCACGCAACGTCTTCCCGAACTTCCTGACGCTCAATACCGGCGGCGGATTGGGCACAAAGAGCAACACGAACGGCCAAATCGGGTCTTTCGACATCTTCAACCCCGCCAGCCCGAATAATGGGATTTGCTTCGGGGGCGATTGCGTCAACAGATTCTTTCCTTTTACCGCTCCCGGCACACTCAACCGGCTTAACGAACCCAACATCACGGCGGATCTTATGGTGAGTGTGCTCAACCGTGAATTCCCTGGCGAATTCGGGTTCACCCTGCCCGACAGAGAATTGCGCACGCCGCTGGCGCATCACTACTCACTCTCCATCGAACAACAGATAGGCCTGAACTGGGTCGCTTCGCTGGCCTACGTCGGAACCAATGGCGATAATCTCCTCCGTCTGACCACTCCCAATATGGGGCCTAACCTGGCGCTTGGAGGGGCATACTTTCTCGTCCAACGCTTTGGCAATACGAACACCGGCCAGCCATTCATCGCCGGTTACCGGTTGACTCCGGGCCAGACGCTCAAACCTACGGACTCGACCAACAACGTTGACTCTTTACGTCCCACCGGCAGCCGTCCGATCTCGGGCGCGGGTACGATCTACCTTTATCAGACCAACGCCGGATCGAGTTACGACTCCCTCCAATTCCAGTTGCGCGGGCGGTTCCGCTCCTCGCTGCAGGGGCAGATCAGCTACACTTTCGCCAAGGCGATTGACGATGTCTCAGACGTGTTCGACCTGGCGGGGGCGTCGGCGCTGCCGCAGAACAGTTTCAATTTAGGCAATGAAACCGGCCTGGCGAACTTCGACGTGCGCCATCGTTTCACCGCCAATTTCAACTACTTCTTCCCGACTCTGTCGGCCCGCAGCCGGGCGGCGCGCTTCTTCGCTGGCGGGTTCGAGCTGGCCGGCACGTGGCAGTACCAAACCGGCCAGCCTTTCACCGTCAACAGCCTCTTTGACATCAACTTCGACGGCAATTACACCGACCGGTTGAATAACACTTCAGGGTTGATCATCGCCAATGGGAATAATCGCCAGCCGCTGCGGCGGATTGTGAACGCCGACGAGAATCCCAATCTCGTACTTCCCTTCCTTGCGGAGTTCGGCAAGGACGGCGCAGTCGGGCGCAACACGTTCCGCGCGGCGGACTTTCTCATGATCAATCTGGCGCTGATCAAAAACTTCGTCATCACTGAACGCCAGCGAATGACCTTCCGCGTCGAGGCGTTCAACCTTGTTGACCGCCCCAATTTCGGCATCCCGATTCGCTATCTGGAAGCTCCGACTTTCGGTGAAGCCACTGAAACGGTGACTCCGGGCAGGCGTATTCAATTCGCGCTGAAATACTCCTTCTGACGCGGACGACATTTCAAATCGGCGTATGGCCAAACCTGACTAACCACGGGGGACACGGGGATCACGGGAGGAAGAAGAGCAGCGATAACTTTCTGTTTTCTTTTCCCCGTGATCCCTGTGTCCCCGTGGTTGATCCTGTACACACAATCGAAATCCGATTTGGTTCGATTAAGAGGCGTGAGCGGCGCTGGTTTGTCCGGCGCCGCTCACGCCTTCGGTTCTTCTGGAATTATTGGCGAACAATGCTTATGATTCCGCCGCGTCGGAGGAAAAAAAGCCATGTCAAAACACCTGATCATCATCTTGATTGCCTTAACCGCCGCCGGCTTC
>JAJVID010000059.1:25553-33214 GCA_022072205.1 Acidobacteriota bacterium | reverse complement strand
CGCTCACGCCTTCGGTTCTTCTGGAATTATTGGCGAACAATGCTTATGATTCCGCCGCGTCGGAGGAAAAAAAGCCATGTCAAAACACCTGATCATCATCTTGATTGCCTTAACCGCCGCCGGCTTCGCAAACGTCGCGCAGGCCCAGAAGTCGAAAACCCAGACTCCGCGGCAGGGGTCTCAAACTCAACGAAAGACCGATGAGTTCATCATCCCTCCCAGCCGCGAAGGCTACAAATCTATTTCAAGCGGCAGGAAAGCCATCGTGTCACGGCTGACCGGATCGCTGAGCGTAGCCTCCGAATCCGGCGCGACAATTCTTCTGGAGCAGGTCGGCAACAAGAAATTCAAGCTCCAGGGAGAGATCAAGCCCGGCGATTTGCAGTTCATATTCAACAATCTCAAACCCGGCGTTTACCGCGTCTCAGCCGAACTGGAAGGTTACAAAACCGCCAGAGGAACCGAACCATCGCAGGAAGTGATGATCGCGGCGAACAAAGTCGCGCAGGTTGATTTCAAGCTGACGCTGATCACCTACAACCTGACGGTGGAGACGAATGTGAAGTCGGGCGAGATCAGATACGCGCTCGCCGGCAGAACCAATCAAACGGTTCAGCAGATCAGGAACGGGCGCGCTGTTCTGCGCGATCTGGTCCCGGGTAAATACAGCCTGGAGATTGATCCTGCTGAACTCGGCTATCAGTCGCACAAGGAAACCGTCGAAGTCGGCGAAGGCAATACGAGCTTCAGAGCGGAATTGAAGAGAAACATCAGCGTTGACACCTACAGCGCCAATTGGTCTACGCTGGACGATTGGAATGTTCCCTCCGGCTGGGAGGTCGTCAACGAAAAACTGGTGGCGAAGCGAAAGGGAGTGGGTTTGCCGCGCAGCGAAGCGATCAGGCACTACGCCGATTTTCAACTGGTCTGCAACGTCAGGATGATCAACGATGTCGCGGCTTCTTTCGTGCTGCGCGCGCAAGAAAAACCGGGAGGCAAGCTGAGCTACTATTTGATCCAGATTACAGGCAGCAAGGCGGATCAGCCTCACGTCTTGCGAGGGTTCGTGATCACTGACGGAGTGGAGAAGAGATTGCCCACTTCGATCACGTATTCGCCGGAGCAATTGCCCGCCGGCCAGTTCTTCAGGGTGATCATTGATTGCGTCGGCAACAGCATGAGCGTCAAAGTCCTCGGCGGAGATGAATACCCGCTCGGCGCATTGAAAGACTTCGACCGGACGTTTCTGATCGGCGCCCCGGGCATCGCGGTGCGTAACAATGAAGAGATGGAAGTGGAAATGTTTTACGTGACGCCGAAGAAGTAGTTACGCCATCGGGTCTTCAGGCCAGGCGTGGCGCGGGTAACGACGGCTCAATTCCTTCCGAACCTGCGGATACATTCGCTGCCAGAATCCGGCCAGATCGGTCGTCACCTGCGCCGGGCGATGATTCGGCGCGAGCAGATGCAGCACAACCGGAACGCGTCCACCCGCAATCGTTGGCCCCGTCTTCATCCCGAAAAAATCCTGCAATCGCGATTCGATCCAGGGTTGTTTGCCGGTTTCGTAATTGACCCGCACGCGCCGCCGCCCGGCAATCGCCACAAATTCCGGCGCCATCTTGTCGAGCAATCGCTGTTGCTCCGCGCCGAGGCGCTGGCGCAACGCCTCGATCAATCCACCACCTCCCGCAGCCTGTCGCAATTCGGCGAAACTCTTCAACCCGCCGCACAACTCGATCAGCGCGCGGCGAACGTCTTCGTCATCGAGCGCCGTGATCGCGGCTTCGGGAAAAGTCTTTGCCAGGAATTCGACCCGCGCCAGAAAGTTTGTGATCGTCTCCGGCTCGACGAATCGCTGCAATCCAGCCGAGAGCGCGGCTTCAGCCAGCACGCGCGCGGCTTCTTCATTGCCGGCGGTGGCTGAGCGATTTTCGCTGATCGTCAATTGATCGTAGACGAGCCGCTCGACGACTTCAACGCGTTCCGATTGCGCGTTCCATCGCGCTTCGGTCGTTTCGGAAATTCGATCGGAGAAAAGATCAATCAGCCATTCCGGTTCGATCCGGCTTGCGACGCGGACGATGCGCGACCTCGCCTGATTCGCATCGCGCCGCTCTTCGGCGTCAACGGCGACTACGAACTCCGATTGCCCGGCTACGCTCGACGGCGAAAGCCGGGCCGCGCCTCCGCCCGAAAGCAGCAATTCCCTGTTGTCCGATTTCAACGCGCGGCGTTTTGCGACTCGGTCGGGATAACCGGCGAGGATTGAAATCAATAGCGCGTCGTCTCCAGTTCCTCCACCTCGAGTTGAGCGAGTTCCCTGAAGTTGTCTTCTGACTCGATTGACGGCCATCACCGCGCCCGGATCGAGATTCATCTCGCGCAGTCGCGACGGAGCGAAATTCGCCGCCGCAGCTTCTTCAAACAAATCCAAACGGTGAAGCAGATCGCTCGGCCCGACTTGCGCGGCTTTCCGTTCACGTTCATTTTTGAAAAGCTCGGAAGCGATGATGTCGCGCTCGCCGATCAAGGCTGCGATCACGCAAGCCTGCTCGAAGGCGCCGCGCGACTGAGCCTCGATCAGCATTCGCGATTGTCGCGGGTGCAGCGGAAAGCGCAGCATCCGTTTGCCAATCGCCGTCACCGCGCCCTGCCGGTCAATCGCGCCGAGTCTGCCGAGCAATTCTTCAGCGGCCTCAATCGCCGACGACGGCGGAGATTCAAACCATCCGAACGAGTTCAAATCGGCGACGCCCGCCGCGTGCAGTTCCAGCGCAGGTTCAGCCAGATCAGCGCGATGAATCTCTGCGGTTTCGTGATCGGGCCGCGCGTTGAAATCCTGAGCGGTGTAAAGCCGCAAGCACCTGCCGGGCCGCGTGCGTCCGGCGCGCCCTGTCCGCTGCGTCGCCGATGCTTTGCTGATACGCGCGACTTCCAATGTCGGCAAGCCCGACCACGGCGAATGGCTTGCGACGCGCGCCAGACCGGAGTCAATCACCGCGACGACGCCTTCAATCGTCACAGAGCTTTCAGCGACGTTGGTCGAAAGAATGATTTTGCGTTTCGCGGCGGGGCGAACAGCGCGGTCTTGCTCGTCGGCTGAAAGATCGCCGTGCAGCGGCGCGACAATCAGATCGTGTTTATCGGCAATCGCCGCGCAAGCCGTTTGCGCGCGGCGAATCTCAGCCGCTCCCGGCAAAAAAACCAGAATGTCTCCGTCGAGATTTTCCGCGGTCAGCCGATTGACTGCCGCCGCGACCTGCTCAGCCAGCGGGCGTTCGTCAGGCCGCGCCAGATGTTCAATCGCAACGTCGAAGCGTTTGCCCTCGGATCGCAGCGTGGGCGCGTCATCGAGAAATTTCGCAACCGGCCCGGCGTCGAGCGTCGCCGACATCACAACAAGTTTTAAATCCGTCCTCGCGGTCTTCTGCAACCGCCGGAGCAACGCCAGCGCGAGGTCGGCTTGAAGATGGCGTTCGTGAAATTCATCGAGGACGACGACGCCTACGTTTTTCAATTGCGGATCGGAGAGCAATCGTCGCGTCAACACGCCTTCGGTCAGAAACCGCAGCCGTGTTCGCGGCCCGGCGACCTCTTCAAACCGCACCTGGTAGCCGATGGTCTCGCCGGTTTTTTCTCCGCGCTCTTCGGCGACGCGGCGCGCGGCCATTCGCGCGGCAAGCCTTCGCGGTTCGAGAACCCACACTTCTCCGCTCACGATTCCCGCGTCGAGCAAAGCCGGAGGCACGCGCGTGGTTTTGCCCGCGCCAGGCGGGGCTTCCAGAACGATGTTCGGTGATTGGCTCAGCCGCTCGATGATTTTTGGCAAGAGCGGATCAATTGGTAGGACTTGTCTCACAACTTCAACAAACCGATCTAACTTTCATCGCCGCCAGATAGCTCTTGCAGAATCGCCTGAACCTGAGTTTTCAAGTCCGGATAGCTCTCGATTCTTTCGATGGCGTCGAGGATGTGTTTGAGGTAAACCTGATCGCCAGTCATAAGATCACGGCCTCTTTCAACACCGCGTCGCGAATGTAAGGACTCAACGAAGCTTCAGTCACGACATCCACCTCACAACCGAGCAAATCTTCCAGGTCTTGTTTTATCGCAACCAGGTCGAGCAAGCTGCGGTGAGGCTCAAGCCTGACGAGCAGATCAACGTCGCTGTCGGGCCGGGCTTCGCCACGAACTGTTGAGCCGAACAGACTGACCTGTTCGGCTCCGTGATCTCTGGCGGTTCGCAGAATGACTTCACGAAAGTCTTTCAAAATTTGATCGAGAGTCATTTGAGACGCTCCTATTTCTGAGTGTGCGGCGTCGTCTGGTAATGCTCGCGCAGCAAGTCCTCGCCGAAATCGCCGTTGAAATCGCGCCAGACCGAGTGAATGTGATTGGCGTTGTTTTGCGTGTCGTCGTATTCGACCAGGAAAGTTGGGCCTTGAATGCGGTAATAATGCGGGTCGCCTTTATTGACGCCACCCGCCCACGCGAAATAAATCCTGTCGAAGCCGGCGTCGCGCAACTTCTTCGATCGTTCGGCGGCGATGTCCTGCGGCATTCGGGACAGATATTCATCGAGCAGTTTTTCGAGCATCGCCTTCTGCTGTTTGTTCAATTGTCCCGCCGCGACGCCTTCCGGTTTGAGAGGATCGGCTTTCAGTTTGTTCATCGTGATGATGTCGCCCGGCGCTTTTTGGTCGAAGATGGCGGCGGCGCGTTGCTTTTCGTCCAATGCCTGAATCAGGTCTCGGCCCCTGTCTTCTTCACCCGCCAGCGCTCTCAAGCCTTTTCGTTCGCCCTGGCGGACTTCAGCCGGATTGGCGCCGAAAAACAGCGGCGTGTTCGAGACCATCTCGCCTTTGGCGACGGTGAAATTCAGCGAGACGTGATGGCCTTCAACGCGCCAGCCCCACGGAGCTTTGGCCGAAGGCGTTCCGAAGATCGAGAAATAATAAAGCTCAGGGTCGCGCGGGAAGCGGCGGTTCGGGCCTTCCATTTCGCGCAACACCGGTTCGAGACTCATGATGGTCGTGGCTTTCTGGTAGCCGGACGCGCCGAGACCGGATTTCATAAACTCCATCGCCAGCTTGCGTTGATTTTCGTTGAGGTCTTTGAGCGGGACGCCTTTGCGGTCGCGCGGGATGAAATGCCAGTCGAACCGCTGATCGTCGGTGAAACTGAAACTCGCCTTTGCCTTCTGTTCAGGCGTGAGCGAAGCGAGAAATTTGTTAGCGGCGCCGGCCATCGCAGCGGCTGAACGCATCCGCGCCACACCGTCAACAACCGACCAGGTTACGAGTGATAGCGCTACAACAGCAGACGACAACAACGCGACGAGCCTTAATCGTTTCATCTTTGGCCTCCAGGCAAAATTTGAGATTCAGGATTTGAGATTTGAAAACGCGGTCAATCTATTCCGGCCTGAAGAGCATGTCAATCTTGCCTTGCGCATTCATCTCACTTATCGTTTGCGCTCGAACATCAACCAAATCCTGGTTACGCGCCGCTTCCAGCTCGCTTTCGGCAAAGACGGATTTTTTCAATCAGCTTCTCGTCAAAAGCGCGCTTGAAGCGACGCGTAACCAGGATTTTCACGGGAGAAAAACATGCGCTCAAAAATTTTCATGTCGTTATTGTCGCTCGTCTGTTTGGGAGTTACCGCTATGGCTCAGGAGAATCCGTTTTTAGGCAAATGGGACATTACCGGCGTCGGCCAGCACAGCAATTATGTCTATTGGCTGGAAGTGAAAGAGGAGGATGGCAAGCTCACGGGCAGCTTCCTCAATCGCAGCGGCAGCGTGCTGCCGCTGGCTGAGATCAAGATCGAAGGCGGAGAACTCGTCTTCTCGCCGACGTTGCCGCGAGCAGGAATGCCGAAACCCACACACCACGCGAAGGTCGAAGAAGGACGATTGCTCGGAATGATGACCGTCGGCGATCAGGAAGTGCCCTGGATCGGCGTGCGCCCTCCCAGGTGGGGCGATTTCAACGCGAACAAAAGATATAAGCTGGGCACGCCCGTCGCTTTATTTGACGGAAAGACGATGGAGATGTGGGATGTGCAGCACAAAGACCGTCCTTCCGGCTGGATAGTCGTTGACGGCGTAATGACCAACGAGGCAAAGGCCAACAATCTGGTCACGCGCCACCGCTTCCAGGATTTCAAGATTCAGTGCGAATACAAGATCGAAGAACACAGCAACAGCGGCGTCTACCTGCGCGGGCGTTACGAATTGCAGGTGCTGGACGACGCAGGCAAACCGCCTGACATTCACAGCCACATGGCGCTTTACAGCCGCGTCAAACCGGTTGTGAACGCCGGTCTGCCCGCCGGTCAGTGGCAGACGATGGAAGCGACTATCGTCGGCAATCGCCTGACCGTCACGCTCAACGGCAAGAAGGTTCACGACAACATCGTGATTGACGGCGTCACGGGCGGCGCGCTCGACAGCAACGAAGGCGAACCGGGGCCAATTATGATCCAGGGCGATCACGGCAAAGTCTCGTTCCGCAAAGTCGTGGTGACGCCGATTCTCAACGCCAGATGAAAGAAAGGGAGTGGGGAGTGGGGAGTGGGGAATAGGGAGTAGGGGAAGCAAATCCCTTTTCCGCTCCAACTCCCCACTCTCAACTCCCCACTCCCCACTCCCTGCTCCCGATGTCCCTACGACACAGATTCATTTACCCGCTAATCGCCGTCTTCGCCACGATTCTCTTCGGCATGGTCGGTTATCACGCGCTCGAAGGCTGGTCGTGGTTTGATGGTTTGTACATGACGGTGATCACGCTGGCTACCATCGGGTACGGCGAGATACATCCATTGACGGCTGCGGGCCGCGTGTTCACAATTATTTTGATTATCGTCGGCGTGACGGTCTTCGGTTTTCTGGTTTCGATTCTTACTCAAGCCGTAGTCGAGAACCAAATAGCGTTAGCTCTTGGGAGGCGCAGGTTGTTTAAAGACATCAGTCAGTTGAAAGACCATTACATTCTGTGCGGCGCGGGCCGCGTCGGAATGCGCATCATTGACGAGTTCAAAAAGAAAGGGGTTGATTACGTCATCATCGAACGCGACGAAATAGTCGCCGAAAAGTTGCTGACCAAAGGCAACCTGGTTCTGATCGGCGACGCCACCGACGAAACCGTGCTGGAAGGCGCGCGGGTGCGCACGGCGAAAGCGCTGATCACCGCCGCCTCGACCGACGCCGAAAATGTTTACATCGTGCTGACGACGCGCGGACTGAATCCCGACATCTACATCGTCACCCGCGCCAACGACCTGGCCGCCGAACGCCAGCTCAAACGCGCAGGGGCGAACAAAGTCGTTTCGCCGGTTTTGATGGGCAGTCACCGGATGGCGCAAGCCGCGCTGACCCCCGCCGTTGCGGATTTCATCGAACTGACGACGATGACCGAATCGCTCGACCTGAACTTCGAGCAGGTTCGCATCGTCGAAGGTTCGCTGCTCGACGGCAAACGGATCAAGGACTCGCGCATCCGCTCGGAACACAACGCGATGATCGTCGCCATCACCCCGCGCGAAGGCGAGATGATCTTCAACCCCAACGGCGAACAAATGCTGAGCGCGGGCGATCTGCTCATCGCTATCGGGACACGCTCCGGACTGGCGAAGCTGGCCGAAATTGCGAGCGGGC
>JAJVID010000059.1:4523-25453 GCA_022072205.1 Acidobacteriota bacterium | reverse complement strand
ATCACCCCGCGCGAAGGCGAGATGATCTTCAACCCCAACGGCGAACAAATGCTGAGCGCGGGCGATCTGCTCATCGCTATCGGGACACGCTCCGGACTGGCGAAGCTGGCCGAAATTGCGAGCGGGCGATAATCGGGGGCAGGGAGTGGGGAGTAGGGAGTGAAGTCTTTTCCCCACTCCCCATTCCCTATTCCCCACTCCCCACTCCCGAAATTATTCTCTTGATTTCCCGCTCCAACCTGTGATCTAAATTGGCCTTGAGGAATGATTTAGATACGTCCTCAGATGGCTGGCGGCTCTTAATATTCGCTCTGCATTCATCCTGCCGTGATCCCGATCCCCACGTACATTGTTCGAACTTTGCCTATTGATGCTTTGACACCATTATGAACAGTTTTCTGCCATTCGCCCTGCCCGACATCGGGGAGGAAGAGATCGCCGAGGTCGTTGACGCGTTGCGCTCAGGCTGGCTCACGACAGGCCCCAAAACCGGGGCATTTGAAAAGGAGTTTGCATCGTTTGTCGCTGATGGCGGCGCTAATGGCAGCGGCGGGCGCGCACATGCCCTGGCCGTCAATTCAGCTACGGCTGGACTTCATCTTGCGCTCGAAGCGCTCGGCGTCGGGCCGGGCGATGAAGTGATCACGACCCCATACACATTCACCGCGACGGCGGGAGTCGTTCGCCATCTGGGCGCCGACCCGGTCTTTGCGGATATTGATCCGCGCACATTCAACATTGCCCCTGAAAAAATCGAACGCGCGATCACGCCTCGGACAAAAGTGATCCTGCCTGTGCATTTCGCCGGGCTGGCCTGCGAGATGGACGCCATCATCGGCATCGCGCGCAAGCACGGATTGAAAATCGTGGAAGACGCTGCGCACGCGCTGCCGACCACTTATCGCGGACGGATGATCGGCGCGCTCGACACCGACGCGACGGTCTACAGCTTTTACGCGACGAAAACCGTCACGACCGGCGAAGGCGGAATGATCGTCACGCGCGACGAACGAATCGCCGAGCGATGCCGCGTGATGCGGCTGCACGGCATCAGCCGCGACGCGTTCGATCGTTACACTTCGACGAAACCCGCGTGGCATTACGAAGTCATAGCTCCGGGCTTCAAATACAACATGACCGATCTGGCGGCTTCCATAGGCATCCATCAGTTGAGGAAGGCCTGGGATTTTCAACGCCGCCGCGCCGAAATGGCCGCGCGGTACGACGCCGGGTTGATTGATCAACCGGTGATCCTGCCGCCCAAACCACACGATGGCGACGCGCATTCGTGGCATCTGTACGTGATCCGGCTGGACGATTCGGCCCGGATCAACCGCGACGAATTCATCAGACAAATGGCGGCGCGCGGCATCGGTTGCAGCGTCCATTTCATTCCGCTGAGTCTGCACCCGTACTGGCGCGAAACTTACAACCTGCAACCGCATCATTTCCCGCTCTCCTGGCGGGCTTACGAACGCGCAGTCAGTCTGCCGCTTTACACCAGGATGACCGACGCCGATCAAACGCGGGTGATAGAGGCGGTGAAAGACATACTGACTTCGGCGACTTTTGAAAGTGGCGCAGAAGACGAAGAACTTTCCCTGGTTGAAAACTCGATGATGGTTTGAACGAAATGAAAAGCCGAAAAGCGCATTCAGAGATGAAGATTTGAGACGGTATCTCGTTGCCCAAACGGAATCAGTCTCACCCTTTCCACGCTCCCCCATAACGTTGCGCTCTGCTCGAAAATCGGGATCAGCCCTCGCTGCTCCTGCGTCATTTACCTTTGAAAACGCCGACCTCCGGTAAGTCATCGAATGAATACGAGGACTTTAGAAATCAATCTGGAAGACTGTCCTGTCGAATCTCGCTCGCTTCGCGCGAAGCGGGCGTTCGATTTGATCGTGGCGATTCCAGCCGCCGTCCTGCTCTCGCCCCTGTTCGCCGCAATCGCCGTCTGGGTCAAGCTCGATTCGCGCGGGCCGGTATTTTTCCGGCAGGAGCGGGCCGGGCAATTCGGACGGACGTTTCGCATCTTCAAATTCCGCACCATGGTCGTTGACGCTGAAAAACACGGAACGTTGATCACAGTCGGCGCCGATCGCCGCATCACCCGCAGCGGGCGATTGCTGCGGAAATACAAGCTCGATGAATTGCCGCAGTTGTTCAACGTCATCAAAGGCGAGATGAGTCTGGTCGGCCCCAGGCCCGAAGTCCCGCGTTACGTCAAAACGTACACCGAAGATCAGCGCCGGATTCTGGCGCTCAAACCCGGCGTCACAAGCGTGGCTTCAATCGCATTCAGCGACGAGAGCGAAGTATTGGCCCGGCAGGATGACCCCGAAAGTTTCTATCGCGCGCAATTGATCCCCGCAAAGATTCGTGAGGACCTGGGCTACGCGAAGCGAGCCACTGTCCTCAGCGATTGCGCATTGGTCGCAAAGACGTTCTTTCGTATTTTTGGCTAAAGGATCAGCAATGAGTTTAAGCAAGCAGTTTCTCCCTCCAACCACAAACCAGGCCACGAACCAGATATTTCCGCCTCGGACGCGTCTCGATTTCTATCATCGCCTTACCGCGTTACTTCCAGCCATTGTGCTGCGTCCCTGGGTGCAAAATTACATGCTCAGCCGCCGCGTCCAGATGGCCATTGACGCCGCGATTGCCGTGATGTCGTTCGCGCTCGCGCACATCCTGCGCTTCGACGGTTGGCCGCCGGGAATCGAAGACGACCGAATGCTTCTGGTGCTGCCGTACCTGATCGCCGCCCGCTTGACCGTCAATTACCTGATGGGCTTGTACTCGCGCGTCTGGCGCTACGTGAGCATTCCCGACGCCGTCCACATCTCCCTCTCAGTGGGGTTGATCTCCGCGATCCTGATGGCGCTGCGCCTGGCGTTTCCCGGAATCTATCCACTGCTGACCGTACCGATCACTATCATCGTGATGGATTTCATTCTGACGACTTCGCTGATGCTGTGCGCGCGACTCGTCTGGCGAGTGACTTGCGAAAACGCGGCGCGGGCGAAGACTCAGGCCAACGGCGTGCGGCTGCGCACGCTGCTGGTTGGCGCGGGCGACGTGGGCATCATGGCCGCGCGCGAAATCGGGCGGCGCCGCGATCTGGGATTGCAGGTTTGCGGCTTCGTTGACGACGATCCGAGCAAACACAAGACTATCATCCAGGGCGTGCAGGTCATCGGCAGCGCGTCCGATATTCCTTCAATCGCGCGCCTGAGCCGGATAGATCAGGTGATCATCACGATGGCCAGCGCGCGCCGCAAGACCGTGCGCCGCATCCTCGATTTGTGCGAAGCCGCCGAAGTGCCGGTCAAAATCGTTCCCGCGCTCTACGAAATCCTCGGCAATCACGTCACGGTCAGCAACGTCCGCCCGGTCGAAATCGAAGACCTGCTGGGGCGCGACGCGATTGACGTCGAAGCCTGGCTGGAAGCCAGCCAGAGTTCGTTTCAAGGCAAACGAGTCCTGATCACCGGCGCGGGCGGCTCGATTGGCCGCGAACTGTGCCGGCAGATCGCGACGCTCGATCCGGCTTCGATCATCCTGCTCGACAAGGACGAGAACTCGGTTTTTGAAGCCGAACTCGAATTGCGCTCGCACTGCGCCGATAAAAAAGTCGAAATCATCCCGGTCATCTGCGACCTGCGCATCACAGCGCGATTGCGCAACGTCTTCAGCCAGCGCCAGCCGCAGGTCGTCTTCCACGCCGCCGCGCACAAACACGTCCCGCTGCTTGAAAGCAACGCCTCCGAAGCCGTGTTGAACAACATCGTCGGGACGGTCAGGCTGCTGGAATGCGCGGAGGATTTCGATGTCGAACGCTGTGTCATGGTTTCGACCGACAAGGCTGTAAACCCCACGAACATTATGGGCGCGACAAAGCGCGTCTCAGAGCTGATGTTTCAGGCGCAGGCGATGAGGCTCAAGAGCCGTCATTACTCGTGCGTGCGCTTCGGCAACGTGCTCAACAGTCGCGGCAGCGTCGTCCCGATCTTCCGCGAGCAAATTAAGAATGGACGTTCGGTCACAATCACGCACCCCGATGTCGAACGCTACTTCATGACCATTCCCGAAGCCGCGCAATTGATCATTCAAGCTGGCGCGCTCGGCCAACGCGGCGAAATCTTCCTGCTCGATATGGGCGAGCCGGTCAAAGTGGTTGATCTGGCCAAAGACATGATCCGGCTGTCCGGTCTCACACTGGGCGAAGACATTGACATCGAATTCACGGGCCTGCGTCCCGGCGAGAAGTTGAAAGAAGAATTACTGATCGCCGAGGAAGGCGCGCAGACCACGCGTTACGAAAAGATTTTCGTGGCGCCGCCTTTGCAGTATGATTTCCGGCGTCTCGACCGCTGGGTCGAGAAGTTGACTGAGGCGGCTGAAGCCGACGACGACGCGGCGATCTATAAAATCTTTTCGGAGATGGAAATCGGCTTCCACCCGGCGCAGTTGAAAAATAATGAGAACGTCAAAGAGGCCGCCGGAGTAGGCGCGATGTGATCGGCGCGCAGCAAGGGCGGCGGGCGTTTGAGACAAGTTCGAGATTGGACGATTGACTTATGATCAACCGTATACGCGCCAGGCGCGCTTTCTACGTGACGCTCCTCGTTCTTTTGATTCTGACATTTTCATTCGGTCAGACTCTATTCAAAACGCGCGCCGGATTGCGCCAGCAACCGGCTCCTCCGTCAGTCACGATCTCGATTGAACAACAGACGCGCCGCAACATCGGCGTCTTATTCGACAAGCTGCGCGCGGGAACGCCGGTGACCATCGCCTACCTGGGCGGATCAATCACGGCGGGCGCGGGCGCGAGCAATCCTGAGAAGAGTTCATACCGCGCGCTGGTCACCGAGTGGTTCCGCAAGAACTATCCCAAATCCGAAATCACTGAACTCAACGCCGCGATCAACAGCGCGGGCACGAGCGGCAGTTCGCTTTACGGCACGCTGCGCGCGCGCCGCGACCTGATCGCCTATAAGCCCGACCTGGTCTTCGTCGAGTTCGCCGTCAATGACACGAACGAAGATGAAACCGCGACCAAAAAAGCCATCGAAGGATTGCTCAGGCAGTTGCTGATCGTCTCACAGCCGCCTGAAGTCGTGATGCTTTACGCGGCCAACGCCAAACGCAACGTCCGCACCGAGTGGCACGACGCTATCGCCGCGCACTACCAGGTTCCGTCGCTCGATCTGCAAAACCGATTGTGGGCGATGATTGACGCAGGCAGGATAAAACCCGCCGACATCTGGCCCATCGCTACGCGAAAAGACAGCGTGAATCCGTCCGACACCGGGCATAAACTCTACGCCGATTTCATCACCTCGTTTCTCTCGGAGCAGGAGAAGCTCAAGGCGTCGCCCATCCCGCGCACTCTGCCGCAACCGCTGGTCAGCGACGAGATGAATTACGGCGAATTCAAAGCCATCGTCGAAATCAAATCTGAAAGAGGGCCTGGCCGCGGATCGGCGAAAGAGCGCAACGCAAGCTGGCGAATCGAATCAACCAGCGACCGCACGCTCCCAACGGGATTGCTGGCAAGCGACAAGGCGGGCGCGCAAATCGAGTATTATTTTGAAGGCACGGTCATCGGCATTTCGTACCGCACCGGCCCCGATGGCGGAATATTTGAATGTCTGATTGACGGCAAACCGGCGCCCGCGCCGATGGCCAGAGTTGATTGTTACAGCGGCGCGCCGCGAATGGGCGCGCGCATCATCGCGGGCGGCCTGGGCCTCGGTGAACACAAACTGACAATTCGCGTGCTGGGCGAGAAGAACGCGAGGAGTTCAGGCAATAACGTGCGGCTGGGTTATTTGCTGGTCGGCGGGACGCGGCCTGAAAAGCTTTAGCTTGATCAGTCGTTGAAAGTGGAGTTGATCGAACGCCGCCTGAACCATCCGGTCAAGCTGAATCTGTACTTGTTCGCTGGCGCGACTTCGTGGGGAACGTTGTCGCTTCTGAAGATCACGAACGTTCCGGCCTGCGGAAAGACTTCGACCATTTGATCGTCGAGGTAAAGTCGAAGCTGCCCTCCATCCTCTTCTTTCCAATCCAAATTGAGATAGAGCGAGCACGAGATCGCGCGTTCATCGGAGCTTGAGAACCGGTCAACGTGCTTTTGGTAAAATGCGCCCGGCGGATAGAAAGCGAAATGCGACTCGAACGAAGCGAGTCCCAGAAAAAGTTCCCGGTTCAGGGCGATTCGAAGCGATTCGATCTCCGACCAGTAGCGCGATTGAGCAGGCGTCAATTCGTTCTCGTCGAGCCAGAGTATTTGATCGCTTCGCGCCTCGGCTCTGATCTGACGCTGCGCGCCACGCCCGATTCCGGCTGACGAGAATTTTCCTGCAAGCAAAAGCTGGCGCGCCTCTTCAGCCAGCGCTTCAACCGCATCCACCGGCAAAAACTCATGCGAGATCGCCCAGCCCTGCTCCGCAAGCGCATCCCAAATGTCTGAATGGATGTTTGAATACCTCTGACTCATTTCGAACTTCCCCGCTCCATCATCCTCATCAATTCGTCGCGGTTTCCCGGACAGTTCACATCTCTCCATTCGCCCGGTTGCAGGTCGCCCAGCGGCCACGGTCCGATCTTTTCGCGGATCAAACGCAAAGTCGGATAGCCCACAGCAGCGGTCATTCGCCTGACCTGGCGGTTACGTCCTTCGATGATCGTCAATCTGATCCACGAGGTCGGAATGTTCTTTCGATAACGAATCGGCGGATCGCGTTCCCAAATCGGGGGGGCTTCGATCAGCCGCGCCTGCGCCGGCAGCGTCATTCCATCATTCAGTTGAACGCCGCGCGACAATTGCTTGATCGCCTCTTCGGTCGGGACGCCTTCGACCTGCGCGAGATAGGTTTTCGGAAGTTTGTGGCGCGGGTCGGCGATCAGATGCTGGACGTAGCCAGCGTTCGTCAGCGCAACCAATCCTTCGCTGTCGAAATCGAGCCGGCCTGCGGCGTACACGCCGGGCGCGGAGATGTAATCGGCCAACGTCATTCGCCCCGACGAATCGGTGAACTGGCACATCACGCGATAAGGCTTATTGAAGATGATCAGACGATGACGATTCAACTTAACTTCCACAAACCTACTTGATTCTGACAAACGATGATAAGCTCTGCTCCGCATTATCATTCCTGGGAGCGCATTGCTTCCAGCGCGCTGCCGGCGAAGACCAGATACCTTTTCAATGAGCTTTTCGTCAACAGCGCGCTGGAAGCGATGCGTCCCCAGATTCTTCCAAAGGAGTTCCAATGGCGACAATTCAATTTCTCGGCGCGGCCCGCACCGTCACGGGGTCGAAACATTTAGTCGAAGTCGGCGGTTATCGCACGCTGGTTGATTGCGGCCTGTTTCAAGGTTTGAAAGAATTGCGTTTGCGCAATTGGGAGCCGTTTCCGCTCAATCCGGCTTCGATCAACTCGGTGATCCTGACTCACGCGCACATTGATCATTCGGGTTATCTGCCCAAACTCGTGCGCGACGGGTTCGACGGGCCGGTCTACGCCACTCCGGCGACGGTTGAACTGTCGCGCATCATGCTGCCCGATTCGGCGCGATTGCAGGAAGAAGACGCGAACTACATCAACAAGGTCGGCGCATCGAAACACAAACCCGCTCTGCCGCTATACAACGAAAGAGACGCGACCGAAGCCTGCCGCCATCTCGATTCGGTCAATTACCACAAGCGGATTCAACTGACGAAGAAACTCGCGTTCGAGTTCGTCACTGCCGGGCACATTCTCGGTTCCAGCTTCGTTGTTTTCGATTTTGAATCGAACGACGGGCGGCGCAAGCGAATGATCATGACCGGCGATCTGGGCCGCTACAACGAGCCGATCATCAACGACCCGGCGAATGTTGATGAAGCCGACTACATCGTCGTCGAATCAACTTACGGCAATCGCGAACATCCCGACTACGATGTCAAAGCGAAGCTGGCCGAGATCATCACTGAAACGGCCCGGCGAGGCGGCCACATTCTGATTCCTTCGTTCGCCGTCGGGCGCACGCAACTGCTGCTCTATCTGCTCCGCGAGCTTGAGGAAGAAAACCGCATCCCGATCCTTCCTGTCTTCGTTGATAGCCCGATGGCCGGGAAGGCCACGAAGCTCTACCTGCGCCACAAGGAGGACCATGACTCGGATATGAAGCGATTATCGGATGGCGGAAAAAATCCGCTGGCGACGAAACGATTCAACGTGGCGCGCACAATCCAGGAATCGAAAAATGTCTCAGCCGAAGAGGGATCAGCAATCGTGATCTCGGCCAGCGGGATGGCCACCGGCGGACGCATCCTGCATCACCTGCGCAGACGGCTGCCCGACGACCGCAACACAGTCATCTTCGTCGGCTATCAATCCGAAGGGACGCGGGGACGCAGGCTGCTCGACGGTGAGAAGGAGGTCAAGATTTTCGGCGAGTTCGTGCCCGTGCGCGCGAAGATTGAAAGGCTGGAAAACCTGTCGGCGCACGCCGATTCGCGCGAGATACTGCGATGGCTCGGCGGGTTCAAACGCGCGCCTGAAAAAATCTTCCTGGTTCACGGCGAACCCGACGCGCAGGAAGCTTTGAAGAACAAGATCGTCGAAAAATTCGGATGGCAGGTGGAGATACCGGAGTATTTGCAGAAGTTCGAGTTGTAATCAGCCCCGATTACTGATGGATTCCCTCTGGCGCGACGGTTTTCGCGCCAGCCTTCGCCAACTTCCCAACAAGGAGACACATCGTGAGTTCAATTCTCGGCCAATCAGAACCACAGGTTTTCGCCTGTCCGAAATGCGGAGAGATGATCAACACCTCGATGGCTCAGTGCGCTTACTGCAACGCGCCTGTTGATCCGCAATGGGCGGCGTGGGCGGCGAACGCGCAAGCGACAATCAGCAGCGCGTTCAACCACGCCAACAACATTATGCTCGCCGCGCGCGGGATGGCCGTTCTGCTGCTGGCCAGTTTCTTCCCTTGTGGCGGGAACATCGCCGCAATCGCCCTGCTCGCAATGATTTTCGTCTTCCCTATCCTGATCCTGATCTGGTTCTCGAAATATCAGTGGAGCCTGCAAGGGATAGACAAAAATCACGACGACCTGAAACAGTCACGCAAGCAGATTATGAAAGCGGCGATTGTTTACGGAGCGACGATCATCGCCTGGGTAATCATCACCGCGCTTCTTATGATCGTGTCCGCAAAGGCATAACCGATTACCAATGCCAGACCTGATCATGCGCTCCCAAGATCGTTGCGATCTCGCCTCCGCCGATTACCT
The DNA here is from genome assembly GCA_022072205.1 of Acidobacteriota bacterium. GTDB lineage: Bacteria > Acidobacteriota > Blastocatellia > RBC074 > RBC074 > JAJVID01. The sequence goes on along the minus strand of JAJVID010000059.1, from coordinate 16,155 downwards.
CGACGCCTGCGATACAACGCCGCCGATCAATCCCGCGCTCTTCAAGGTCTTCGCGAACGGCGTAAACCCGCGCCCCTTTGGCTTGCAGTCGCGTGATGTCTTCAGCCGGACGCGCCGGATGATTGATGCTGATGTTGCCGATGGTCAGCGTGGGGCATTCCTGATTAACGATGTAATTCACCGCGTTGCCGCGCAACAACACTGACAAATCGGCTCCGGCGTTTTGCAACGCGCGGCTGAGCCAGAGAATGGTGTCGTCCTGCTCTTCGAGCGTCGCGCGATAAGCTGTTTCAACGATGTTCAAAATTTTCATGATTTGTCTCCTATTCGATGAATCGTTCAGGGCCGCTCACTTCTTGCTCATTGCCGATGATCCCGCAGCAAAGCAGGTCAAACGACGAGGATCTTCGCCGCCCAGGCCATGGTCTCAGCAGTCAGTTTCGGATTCGTAAACTGCGCATTCTTGCCTCTGAAATCTTCTTCCACTACCCCACGGGCAGTCGCACACGCTTTTCAGACATAGATCGGTATCTTCAACTCGATCACTTTCGCCAAAGCCTCTCTCAAAGGCGGCCACCCCACCGGAGTCACGCTGTTCGATACGGCTGTCCGCATCAACACAGTCGCGTCTCCGGCCAACTCTACTCTTACTTCATTGCCTGCTTCCTTCAATGCGGCGGCCCACACGAAAGGAAAGTTTGCTCGCGTCGGGTTCTCCGATCCAGTCAACCCGATCAACAGGAATTTCCGCCCCTCGGCGCCATCGGCGTCGGTCTGGCTTGCAATTCCAGTCACGCCAGCCGTCAGCGCCGCAGCGCAAGCGTGGATGTTTTCTTCCAGAAACTCTCGTCGGTTCGCCATATTACCTCGTCGGAATCACAAGCGTGTTTGTCGAGTCCATCGCCATCTTCAAAAAATCGCCCGGCCCGCCGCGCTTCACGCCTTCGACCGAGTTGCCCGCGCCGCGCTCATCCACGCACAGCCCGCAATTGACCCACGTCAGTAATGGATTCGACTTGCCCAGTTCGAGCAACGAGGCGACGAAGTTTTTGGTCGTCGGATGATCCTCTTCTTCGACCGTTGTGCCTTTGACCGGATTGGCGTGCGGCGCCTGATCTTTGATCGCCAGACTCACCGCGCCCTCGTAGGCGAAGACGTTCACGTGAATCCCTTTTTTCAACGCCGAGGCGATGATGCGAAAGGCCGTTGTCGAATTGGCCGATTCGTAAGGCGCGTCCATGATCGCCACAGTCAATGTCTTCTGAGCCATGTTTGCCTCCTTATCAATGCGGTTGGTCAATGCCAGATCGCTTTGGTCTCTTTTTGAATCAGCAGATCAACCAGCGCGTCAATCCCCGATTCACGAACGCCTGCGCTCAACTCCTCGCCGGCGACGCCGCGCTCGCGCAGCGAGAAATCATCGGCCAGCACGCTCACTCCGGCTTTGGCCAGTAGCGACAGATGGGAACGACGCGCGTTTTGCCGAGCGGCCAACACGCCGTTCTGCGCCAGAAAAATTACGACCTCGTGGCCTAGCCGCTTCAGAGCCAGAGCCATGTCGCTGACAAATTGCGTATCGCGTGATTCAAACGGATCGCGTGATTCGATGAAAACATATCGAGCCATTTTTACTCTCCTTCTGGGGGCGCACGCGGCTCGCGTGCGGGACTGCGCGAACGGCCCTTTTCCTCGCGGAAGGCTTGCCTCGAAAGCCCCGCACGCGAGCCGCGTGCGCCCCAGGAAATTAACGAGCCGAATATGCGCCGTCGCGTTGCGCAGCTTCCAATTTCTCATGCAGGAAATCGGCGCGAATCGGCTCACCAAAATGAAAAATTTCGACTTTGCTCGTATCTGGGAGTAAAATCCGCGTTCTTTGCGGAGACCACGATGACCCCGACGCCTGAAGAGATCACCCGAATGCTGATCGCCTGGAATCAAGGCGACGAACGCGCGCGCGACGAGTTGATGCCGCGCATCTACGACGAACTGCGGCGCCTGGCTCGCGCCCATCTGCGCCGCGAACGGGCTAGTCACACGCTGCAACCGACGGCTCTGGTTCACGAAGTTTTTTTGCGGCTGGTGGATCAGAGTCCGGTGAACTGGCAGAGTCGCGCGCATTTCTTCGGCGCCGCCGCGCGATTGATGCGACAGATTTTGATCAATCACGCCGAAGCTCGCCGGGCGGCCAAACGTGGCGGCGATGCCGAGCGAATTTCACTCAGCGATGTTGATCATTCCACGGTAAAACAAGAGATAGACCTGATCGCCTTGAACGAAGCGTTGAAGAAGCTGGAACGCATTGATCCGCAGCAGGGCCGGATCGTCGAGATGCGCTACTTCAGCGGGTTGACCATCGAAGAGGTTGCCGAGGCGCTGGGCGTGGCGCCCGCGACCGTCAAACGCGAGTGGAGCGTGGCCAGGGCGTGGCTGAGGCGCGAACTCAGTCATTGATCATCAGCTATGGAACAGCAGATCAAATCCGAACGCTGGCGGCGGGTGAAACAAATCTTTCAGGACGCCATCGAACTGCCCGGCGCCGAGCGGGACGCTTATCTAGCGAACGCCTGCGCCGATGATCCTTCGCTGCGGGCCGAAATCGAATCGCTCATCGCCGCTCACGAACAGCCGGGCAGTTTCATGGACACGCCTCTCTTCGATCTTGCGGAGGGCGCGGCGGCCAATCCGCTGATCGGCAAATCTCTCGGGCGCTATCGGATTATGGCGCTGCTCGGACGAGGCGGAGTAGGCGAGGTCTACAAAGCGAAAGACACCGTGCTCGGGCGCGACGTGGCGATCAAGGTGCTGTCTTCCGACTTCTCGTCCGATCAGGACCGCCTGCATCGCTTCACGCAGGAAGCGCGCGCGGCCTCGGCGCTCAATCATCCGAACATCATCACCATTCACGAATTCGGGCAGGACGATGGCGTCTACTTCATCGTCAGCGAGTTCATCGAAGGCGAGACGTTGCGCCGGTTGATTGCAACCACGCGGATGAATGAGAGCGCGGTTCTGGAGATTGCGATCCAGATCGCGAGCGCCTTGAACGCCGCGCACGAAGCGGGGATCGTCCACCGCGACATCAAGCCTGAAAACATCATGGCGCGCCCCGACGGGCTGATCAAAGTCCTCGATTTCGGACTGGCCAAATTGATCGAGCCTCGCCCCATCGGACTTGGCGTGAATGACACCGAAGCGTCAACGCTCGACTGGGGCCGCACCGGAGCCGGCGTGGTGATGGGCACAGTCAATTACATGTCGCCGGAGCAGGCGCGCGGTCTGGTTGTTGACGCGCGCAGCGACATCTTCAGCTTCGGCGTCGCGCTGTACGAGATGATCACAGGCCGGTCGCCTTTCGCGCGGGCGACGGTCGCCGACTCGATCGCTGCGATTCTTGAAAAGGAGCCTCCGCCGCTCGCCGAATCCACATCCGAAGGCGGCGAAGCGATGGAGGCGGTCATCCGCAAGGCGCTGCGCAAAGATCGCGAGGAGAGGTATCAAACCGTCGGAGAATTGCTCGCCGATCTGAAGAACCTGAAGAGCGGCGAAGCGGTCGCCGCGTTCATACCTGTCAGGAATCAAAAGCTGCCTGGCGCGATTAAACGGCGTTGGCGCGCCGCCGCAATGATGTTGGCCGCGCTGGCGGCGATCATCGCCGCCGCCGTCTACTTCAGCGAAAGCCACCGGGCGATAGAGTCAGTGGCCGTCCTGCCATTCGTCAACGCGGACGAAAATCCGGAGACTGAAATTCTGGCGGACGGCCTGACCGAGGACGTGATCAACAGCCTCATTCAGTTATCAAATCTGACGGTGAGGCCGCGCAATGCGGTTTTTCGTTACAAGCGGCGCGACGTTGATCCGCAAACCGCCGGGCGCGAGTTGGAGGTCGAGGCGATCCTGATCGGACAGATGTCGCGGCGCGGCGATGACATCACCATCAGCCTTCAATTGATTGATGTGCGTGAAAACCGGCAGCTTTGGGGCGAACGCTATCAACGCAAATTCGCCGACATCCTGAGGACGCAGGAAGAGATTGCGCGCAAGGTCTCCGAAAACCTGCGGCTGCGATTGTCGAGCGCGGACGAACAACAACTGGCCAAGCGCTACACGGACGACACCGAAGCCTATCTCGCATACACGAGGGGCCGCCACCTCTGGAACAGGAGAAGAAGAGAAGACTTCGAGAAAGCTATCGGATATTTCAACCAGGCGATTGAGAAAGACCCGAACTATGCCCGGGCTTACTCCGGGCTGGCTGATTGTTACATCGCCATGACGACCGTTGGCGTGATCGCGCCGTCCGAAGGCTTTCCCAAAGCCAAAGAGGCGGCGAAGAAAGCCCTGGCGATAGATAACACTCTGGCCGAACCTCACACTTCCCTGGCCCACATCACCTGGCTTCACGAGTGGGACTGGGCTGGCGGAGAAGAGGGATTCAAGCGGGCGCTCAAACTCAATCCCAAATACGAGACGGCTCATCAGTGGTATGCGACTTATCTCTCGGCGATGGGCCGCCACGAAGAAGCCATCGCCGCGATAAAGCGCGCTCAGGATTTGGACCCGACTTCGAACTTTATCGGCATGGACGTGTCCAGAACCTATTACTACGCGCGTCAATACCACCCGGCCATCGAACAATACCTTAAAACGCTCGATATGGATCCGAGCTTTAACAGAGTCAGCGATTGGCTGGCGCTGTCTTACGAACAACTGGGACTTTATGACCAATCCATTGATGCGCAACTCAAGGCGATGACCATGCGCGGATCGAAGCCGGAAACAGTGGCGGCGTTGAGAGCGGCTTACGCCGCCTCGGGGTGGAAAGGTTTCTGGCGGAAACAGCTTGAACTGACACAAAAAGAGGCGAGGGAAAGATATGTCTCACCATATTTCATAGCCAGAATTTATGCGCGCCTGGGCGAGCGCGATCTGGCTCTGGAATGGCTGCAAAAAGCCTACGACAGACATTCCGATTATCTGGTCGTGCTCAACGTCGAGCCGTTGCTCGATCCTCTGCGCTCGGACCCGCGCTTCGCAAAACTGCTTCAGGACATCAGCCTGGCCCCTTAATCCACGCCGCAGAATCACTCCTCACAGGGAAACAAATGAGCGGAAGATATGGCATATCGCCTCCTGCTCATCAGACCTCATTTCCTTAGCCGGTGAGCGAGGCTCTGTTTGCCCGAATCCGCGCCGGAATCTATACTTCGATTTGGTTCAATACATCCGAAACTTCGCAGGGACTTATGGCTTTTTCTTTCACAACAGCGGGCGAATCGCACGGGCGCGCTCTGGTCGCAACAATCGAAGGTCTGCCCGCCGGCCTTGCAATTGATCAGGATTTCATCAACCACGAACTCTGGCGGCGGCAGCAAGGTTACGGGCGCGGCGGGCGAATGAAGATCGAGACCGACACCGCGCAGATTCTGACCGGCGTGCGGCACGGCGAAACGCTCGGTTCGCCTGTGGCGGTGATGGTCGAAAACCGCGACTTCAAAAACTGGCTGGAAGTGATGGCGGCGGAAAAGCCCGCTCAACCGCCCGAACGCGACCGCCGGGTGATCAGACCCCGGCCCGGTCACGCCGATCTGGTGGGCGGAATGAAATATGACCGGCGCGACCTGCGCGACATTTTGGAACGGGCGAGCGCGCGCGAAACCACGATGCGCGTCGCGGTCGGAGCCTTCGCGAAATTGCTGCTGCGCGAATTCGGCGTCGAGATCGCCAGCCACGTCATCCGCCTCGGCGAAATTTCGATTGAAGACCAGGAAATTGATTGGGAGCGGATCAAGGCGATTTACGACAATGCGATGTTGCGCTGCGCCGACAAGGCCGCCGAACAGAAGATGATCGAGCGCATTGATCTGGCGGGAACGGAAGAAGGCGACACGCTAGGTGGAATTTTTGAGATTGTGGCGAAGGGCTGCGCGCCGGGCCTCGGTTCGCACACAAGTTGGTCGGCAAAACTCGATGGGCAGTTGGCGCAGGCGGTCATGTCAATTCACGCGGTCAAGGCGGTCGAGTTGGGCGAAGGCGTGTCGAACGCCGCGAAGCCCGGCTCACAGGTTCACGACGAAATCATCTATGATCCCGATTCGCGCTCGTTCGGCAGGACATCGAATCGCGCGGGCGGCTTGGAAGGCGGAATGACAAACGGCGAGGAGTTGCGCGTCAGAGGTTATCTGAAACCGATTGCGACGCTGCGAAAACGGCTGCGCAGCGTCAACATCGAGACCAAAGAGCCGATGGACTCCGATTTCGAGCGTTCGGACGTGACGGCGGTTCCGGCGGCGGGCGTGATCGGCGAAGCGATGGTGGCCATCACTCTGGCGCGCGCGATGCGCGAAAAGTTTGGCGGCGATTCGATGCGCGAGATGAAGCGGAACTTCGACGAATATCGAAAACAGATTCAGGAGTACTGATATGGGAATGCCAAAGCTGAAGGAATACTGGACTGTCGAGGAGTATCTGGAGTTTGAAAAGACCAGCCCTGTCAGGCACGAATACGTGGACGGAGAGATTTATGCGATGGCTGGCGAGTCGAAAAATCACAATCGGATCGCGCTCGATCTATCATCCATCATCAACCAGCGCCTCGCCGGTAGTCGGTGCGAAGCGTTCATTGAAGATATAAAAGTGAGGGTCAGCCCTTCCCTTTATTACTACCCCGATGTGGTGGTCGCCTGCGCGCCTGACACAGTTGTCGAAGACGAAGACGATTACGTCATTGATGACCCTGTGCTGATCGTCGAGGTCTTATCCAAAAGCACGGCGCGCACTGATCGGATTGAGAAGCTGCGCGAATACAAAAATCTGCCGAACCTGCGCGAATACGTTATCGCCTCGCAGTTCAACGTTCAGGTCGAAGTCTACCGGCGTCAAAACGCGGGAGAAGATTGGACGAAGCAGATTTACAGCGATTTGCAATCCGAGATTCACTTTGATTCAATCGGAGTCGCGGTCAGCCTGGAGGAAATTTACAGGCGAGTCAGGTTCCCGGAAAACATTTTGGAGGCGGAAAGAGAAGATAAATGATTCTACCAATCGTCAAATACGGCGATCCCGTGCTGCAAAAAGAAGGCGAAGAGGTCAACAACATTGACGGCAATCTGGCCGAGTTCATCCAGAATATGTTCGAGACGATGTACGAGGCAAAAGGCTGCGGTCTGGCTGGGCCGCAGGTCGCGCTGTCTAAAAAACTCTTCGTGATGGACGTCAGCTCTGGCAAAGAAACCAAAGACCGCATCGTCTGCATCAACCCGCAGATCGTCGAGACCAAAGGCGCGATTGTCAGCGAAGAAGGCTGCCTGAGTTTCCCCGGAATCTATTTTGAAGTCGAACGTCCGGAAATCGTCACCGTCTCGGCCATTGACCTCGACGGCAAGGAATTCACCTTCGAAGTTGACGGGCTGGCGGCGCGCTGCGTGCTGCACGAAACCGACCACATCAATGGCAAAGTCTTTATCGAATACCTCAATCCGCTCAAGCGCGACCTGATCAAACGCAAGATCAAAAAGAAGATCAAGCTCGGTGATTGGGAATAGCCGGATTCAAACCTGACAAAACTGAAGGCGCGGAGAGAACCTCAACTCTCCGCGCCTCTTTGCTTTCCGAAAAAATTGTGTTTCAGAAATAAATTTTGTGTTTCATACTTGACACACGCCGAAGAGACGGCTACACTCCGCCCGCGTTACAGTTCACAAGGCATCAAGAGAAGGAGGGAGGGCCAATTATGTCATTCAACAAAATCACAATCGTCGGTTATCTGGGCCGCGACCCGGAGTTACGGTACACACCGCAGGGCACGGCTCTTTGCAAAATGTCCATCGCCACAACCGACAAGCGCAAGAACGTCGCGGGCGAGACGGAAGAACACACGACCTGGTTTCGCGTCACGGCCTGGGGACGGCAGGCGGAGTTGGCCAACGAATATCTGGCCAAAGGCCGCCAGGTTTACATCGAGGGCCGGCTGCGTCTGGAAGAGTACACCGACCGCGAAGGGGAAAAGCGCTTCAGCGCCGAAGTCTCCGCAACCGAAATTCAGTTCCTGGGTCATCGAACCGAAGTAACCAATGCTGGCGCGTCGGAAGATCACACGAACACGGATCAACCTGTAGCCGCTATGTCCAATGCCGCGCCAGGCGCAACGCCAAACACGCCAAAAAAAACTTCTAAAGGCAAACGCGGCTCACAGGAAGAGCTTGTGAGCATCGAGGAAGACGAAATTCCGTTCTGAGGAGGCGCGTATGCAGATCGCCTGCAAAAGATATGATTGCCAGAAAGCGGTCGAGGTCTGTTACTGGTCGTGCAAATTCCGCAAAAGCTGTAAGGATTGGGAGGGCGCGCTGGCCGAAATTCCCGGCGCTGACGCGATACGCGAAAGGCTCGAAGCGGCGGCGAAGAAGTCGGGACGCGCTTTCGACCCGCAACTGCTGATCGTTCCGGTTCGTAAAAAAAAAGCCGCTTGATCGAGTTCACATTCCACTAACTCAAAAACACTCACGGGAGATCAAAAGAACAATGTCGAATCTTACGGCTGTAGAGATGATCGAAACTGACGCCGCTCCGATGGAACTGGCGGCGTCCACATCTGAGCCTGCGTCCGAAAAGGCCGCGTCGAAACAAGGAGCGGCGCCCAGGCCCAAACCGGCGAAGCCGAAGCCGGTCGCCAAACCGGCAAGCAATGACGGCCCGATCTATCTGCTGCTGTTTTCAAACGGCAAGTACAAAGAATTGCGCGAATCGGAATTGAGCGCCGAAGCCGCAGGCGTGCTGAAAGACCAAACACTGCGGCTGGTCAAAGGGCAGTTCCTGATTCCACAAATCAGTTTCAAAGTTGCTGACGAAGAATAGGCTGAACAACACTCTCCTATTAAAGGCCGGAAAGGCGAGTCACATGGCTCAATCTTCCGGCCTGATTTTTTGCTTGATTGACTTGGTTTGTCGCCAACGCCTAGACTTCCTGCGCTAATAGGGGCAGTACCGCGCGCGTCAGCAAGCGGCTGCTTTCGTAGATCAACCGCTTGCTTACGCGCGCGGCGCTGTTTGGGAAGCGCAAGAAGAGCTATGAAACTGATTTTTATGGGGACGCCTGAATTCGCCGTTCCCTCGTTACGCAAACTGATCGAAGCCGGCCACGAAATCATCGCCGTCTTCACCCAACCCGACCGCCCGGTCGGACGCAAACAAATCATCACTCCGCCGCCCGTCAAAGTCTTCGCCGCTGAACGAGGACTGACGATCCATCAACCGACAAAGATCAGAACCGCCGAAGCTCGCGAGCAGATCGAGCCTCTGTTCAAACGGGCCGACGCCGGGGTCGTCGCGGCTTATGGACGAATCCTGCCCGAATGGATGCTCGACGCGCCGCGATTTGGGTGCATCAACGTTCACTCTTCGCTGCTGCCGAACTATCGAGGCGCCGCGCCGATCAACTGGGCCATCGCGCGCGGCGAACGCGAAACCGGCGTGACGATTATGCAAATGGACGCCGGGTTGGACACCGGCCCGATGTTGTCGCAACGCGCAATCACGATTGGCAATGAAGAGACAGCCGCTGAATTGACGCCTCGTCTCGCCGAGTTGGGCGCGGATTTGTTGGTCGAGACTTTGGGCAAACTGGAACGCGGCGAAATCAAACCACAGCCGCAGAACGACGCCGAAGCCACGCTCGCGCCGATCCTAAAACGCGAGGACGGAGAAATTGATTGGACGATGGCCGCCGAGGAGATTTTCAACCGGCGGCGCGGATTCACGCCTTTCCCCGGCTGTCACACGTTCTTCAATAATCATCGGTTGGAGATCATCAAAGCGGGCGTTGAGCCGGACGGAACTCGCGCAGATCAATTTCAACCTGGCGAGGTTTGCGAGATGACGAAAGACGGCTTCGTCGTGGCCTGCGGCGCCGCAACGCGGCTGCGAATCACCGAAGTTCAACTCGAAGGCAAACGCGCAATGGCGGCGCGCGATTTTCTGAACGGCGCGAAATTGTCGGTTGGGGAGAGGCTGGGGCGGCAGGAATCGTGAATGTAAAAGTGACGCCATCACGGATTGCGGCCTTCGACGTGTTGTGGCGGGTCGAGACCGAAGACGCTTTTGCGAGCAACCTGCTCGCATCGCCGCGCTACGACGATCTTTCGCGCGAAGACCACTCGCTGATGCAGGAGCTATCGTTCGGCGTGTTACGCTGGCAGATTCAGTTGGATTTCTTCATCGAACGTTACGCGCGGCGAAAGATCGCCAAGCTCGATCCGGAAGTCGTCATCGCGCTGCGCCTCGGCCTCTATCAGCTCAAATTCCTTTCCCGCGTCCCGCCGCACGCCGCGATCAACGAATCGGTCAATCTGGTCAAGCAGCGCGGCAAGAAGAGCGCTGCCCCGTTCGCCAACGCCGTGCTGCGCGCAGCCCAGCGCGAAGAGCGCTTCGATTTCAATCAGGCGATCAAAAACCCGATTGAGAGATTGAGCGTTGAGACTGCAAATCCGCAATGGCTTCTCAAACGCTGGATCAAACGCTTCGGCGAAGAAGAGGCGCGCGCGATGGCTCTGGCCAACAATGCCGCGCCGCGCACGGCGTTCCGCTTCAACACGCGCCGCGCTAGCGAGGCTCAAACCCGCGACTGGCTGGCCGCGAATAGCGTCGCCATTCGCGATTCCAATCTGACGCCGCGCGCAGCCATCGTCGAAAGCGGCTTTCTCTCACCTCAGTCCGAGCCTGTGCGCGAAGGCTGGATTTATTTGCAGGATGAAGCGTCGCAACTCGTCGCGCATCTGGCGGCGATTCAATCCAACAAATTCAAAACTCAAAACTCAAAACTCAAATCTCTTGACGTGTGCGCCGCTCCGGGCGGCAAAACAACTTTGCTCGCTTCCCTGCTCCCGGCCAGCGCGCAGATTGTCGCCGCCGATCTGCATCTTCATCGCCTTCGCACGATGCGGGAACTCAGCCAGCGGCTCGGCGTCAATGACATTCACCTCGTTCAACTCGACGCTGCGCGCGATCTGCCATTCGATCAGGAGGGAGAATTTGACATTGTGTTGCTCGACGCGCCCTGCTCCGGTCTCGGCACGCTGCAACGCCACCCCGAAATCAAATTGCGAATGAGCGAAGACCGGATCGAGCAGCTTGCGGAGTTACAGAAGCGGCTGATCGCCAACGCCGCGCGGCAACTGTGCGCGGGCGGATTGCTCATCTATTCCGTCTGCTCGACCGAGCCGGAAGAAGGCGAGGAAGTCGTCGCGTGGTTTCGCCGGAACAATCCGGAATTTCGAGATATGACGCGCGAACGGCTAGTCGAACTCGACCTCGACCCGTCGCCGCTATTGACACCTCGATTCGGCGCTCGTACATTCACGCGCCGTCACAAATCAGAGAGCTTTTTCTTTTGCGCCTTGTGGAAGAGAAAATGAACTACGCACCAAAACCCGGGCTGAACGTCCCGGTCATCACGGTTCTGGACGAATCAGGCCGAGTAATCGCAGACGAACAACGCCGGGTCTTCCGCCACGTAGTCCAAAATGGCTACGGCGCGGATGTGATCTTCGGCGTGGGCACAACCGGCGAATGGAACCGCATCGCCAACACCGAACGCCAGCGCATCATGGAGATCGAAGTTGATGAAGTCCGCCGCATCAAC
>JAJVID010000059.1:0-4423 GCA_022072205.1 Acidobacteriota bacterium | reverse complement strand
AGTCCAAAATGGCTACGGCGCGGATGTGATCTTCGGCGTGGGCACAACCGGCGAATGGAACCGCATCGCCAACACCGAACGCCAGCGCATCATGGAGATCGAAGTTGATGAAGTCCGCCGCATCAACTCAGAACTTGCCTCCTCAAATCCGCAATCCGCAATCCGCATTCCGCATTCCGTAGAGGCCTGGGTCGGCGTCAATGGCCTGACGCGTGCGGAAATACTTGCGAACCTCGACGCTGCGATCCATCTGGGCGCGGACGCCGCAGTCATCGCGCCTCTCGCCATCGAAGACCTCGACGAGCGCGACATCGTTCGCTTCTTTCAACGCGACATCACTGACCTGCTCGAAGCTTCAAAAGCTGACCTGCCAGTTTTTCTTTACGACAACGCGGACATCACGGCGCCTGGCCAACCGCCCCACATCCGCACGCGCATCGTCAAACACCTGAGCCGCTTGCCGTGGCTTCGCGGCATCAAGGTTTCAGCGCCGCGCCACGTGCTCGGCAACTACACGAAAGCCGCGCTGCATTACAAACAGCCCGGCGAGTTCGGAATCTACATCGGGAACGCGATGCTGATTTTTGAAATGTATCGTCCGAGTCACGGATTTGTTGGGCGGTTGCGCGAAGGATGGCGCGATTACCTGCTGAACGACACGCCGCCGATCGGCGTTGTCTCAGGCCCCGCCAACTGCATGCCGCGCGAATGGCAGAAGGCCTGGCGCGTCTGCTGGTCAGGCGACAACGAATTGACCGATGCCTATCAGGATTTGCTCTCGCGTTTCGAGAAGATTTGCGGTTTCGACGAAAACGGACGGCGCGTGAAGAAGACAATCGCATGCGTGAAATACGCGCTGGAGCTTGACGGCGTGATTTCAAGCTCGGCGGTCGGGCGCGGGACAAAGGCATTATCGGACGATCAGAGGAAAATCTTCAGCGAGAGGTATCAGGCGCTGCGCGATTATGCGCGGAAGAGGATTGACGCGATCTGGCAAACAGTCGCGGACAAAGCGTGATCGTTACCTTTGACTCTTCACCAATTCCAAAAACGATTTCGCAGCGTGCGACAGCGAAGATTCGCGCCGGTAAATCAGCCGCAGAATTTTTTCGATCTTCATTCCCTTCACTGGCACTTCGATCAGCTTGCCCGATTCGATCTCTTTCTGAACCGCCAGCCTGGGCAGGATAGCTATGCCGACATTCTGCATCACAAAACCTTTGATCGTTTCGAGCGTGGCCAGTTCGATGCAGATGTTGAGCGGCGTGCGGTGTTGCGCGAACAGTTCGAAGATGCGCGTACGCGAAGGCGTCTTGACATTGTGGGCGACGAACTGTTCTTCGCCCAGTTCTTTCACCGTGACTTGTTTGCGCCCGGCCAGCCGGTGTTTCGGCGGCGTGACCAGAACGAGTTCGTCACGGTGAAGTTCGATTGATTGCAGCGCCGGGTTCATCGGGTCGTAGGAGAGAAATCCGAAATCGAGATTGCGCTCCACGACTTCGAGCGGGATTTTTTCAGAGACGTTGCGGGAGACTTCGATCTTGATCTGCGGGTGGCGCTTGCGATATTCGAGCAGCAACGCGGGCAGCACGTAAAGCGATGTGCTCTCGTTCGCGCCGATGGTCAACCGTCCACGAAACATCCCGCGCAATTCGCTGATTGATTCCCTGGCTTCGTCGCGCAGGTTGATCATCTTTTGCGCGTAAGAATAAAGTATCTTTCCCGCCTCGGTCATCGTCCCCGACTTGCTGCTGCGGTCGAACAACGTTTCGCCCAACTCTTCTTCGAGGCGTTTGATCGCAATGCTCAAAGCGGGTTGCGTGCGCAGCATCTTTTCAGCCGCGCGCGAAAAGCTCTTCTCGTCGGCTATGGACAGAAAGATTTCCAGTTGCGCTAAGTCCAATTCAATCTCCTCCAGTTGTTTTGCGCGATGAAGCGTTCAAGCCGCCGCCCGCTCGTTTCATCCAGCGCATCGCAGGCGATCACACGATCAGGCTCGTAAACTTCAACCGGGTTGCGCTCGATAACCAGCGCCAGACGGTTCGTCGCGCACCGCAGCGCGTAGGCCACAATCGCGTCGCGTTTCGGATCGAACTCCTGAAACCGCCGCGCCTCTTCCCATCGGCGGTCTTCACAGGCTTCGAAGAATTCCTTGACGCGTCCTCTCTTCTCGTCGGTGAAAACCGTCACCGCGAAATGCGCGTAGTCATGATTTTCAAAGCCGCCGCCGCACACCGGGCATCGTTGCAGCATCCTGCATAGCTCGCTCGCCGTTGTGTCTTCAACCTGCGTCCCGCCGTCCGCCAACAGTGTCAGCCGCCCGCTGACGCTCGTCCACCACCTTTTGATCTTATTCATGCTCTCTCCATCGGGGCGTCAGGGTTATAAATCCTGCTTATTAAAACGTAAATATTATAAACTTTGCAAGCCCTGCAAGCTGGGCTATGATGCGCGAAACTCTGGATGGAAGTCCATGCTTTGAGTTGTCCTTTCATCTTGCCCTAACGAAATCTTTTTTTAAGGAAGGAGAGACGCGAATGAGCGAGCGAGTAGCTATTTTCGACACGACGTTGCGCGACGGCGAACAGTCGCCTGGATGCAGCATGAACCTGGAAGAGAAATTGAGGATGGCGCGGCAGCTCGACGCGCTCGGCGTTGATGTGATCGAGGCCGGCTTCGCCATCGCTTCGGAAGACGATTTCGCCGCTGTGCGTGAAGTAGCGCGCCTGTGCCGCCGCCCCATCGTCGCCTCGCTGTGCCGCACGACGCGCGAAGACATCGAACGGGCGTGGGAAGCGCTGGCCGACGCCGCGCGCCCGCGCATTCACACTTTCATCGCCACCTCCGACATTCATCTTCAATACAAATTGCAGAAGACGCGCGAAGAGGTTTTGGAGATGTCGCGCCAGGCTGTGCGTCTGGCCAAAAGCTTCACCGACGACGTTGAATTTTCCGCCGAAGACGCGACGCGCTCCGATCTTGATTACCTCGTTGAAGTCATCACCGCAGTGATTGACGAAGGCGCAACGGTGGTCAACATCCCGGACACCGTCGGCTACACGATCCCTGCCGAATATACGCACATCATCCAAACGCTGAAGCAGCGAGTGCCGAATATCAACAAGGCCGTGATCAGCGTTCACTGTCACAACGACCTGGGGCTGGGCGTTGCGAATTCGCTGGCCGCCGTCGCCGCTGGCGCGCGCCAGATCGAATGCACCATCAACGGCATCGGCGAACGCGCTGGCAACGCCTCGCTCGAAGAGATCGTGATGGCTCTGCGAGTGCGCAAAGACCTGATGCCTTACGAAAACGGCATCGTGACCGAGGAGCTTTTCCGTTCCAGCCAGGCGCTGTCGAACATCACCGGCGTTCACGTTCAACCGAACAAAGCCATTGTCGGCAAAAACGCCTTCGCGCACGAAGCGGGCATTCACCAGCACGGCGTGCTGAAGAATCGCATCACCTACGAAATCATGACGCCTGAATCGGTAGGCGTGAAAACCAACAGCATCGTGCTCGGCAAACATTCGGGCCGCCACGCGCTGAACAAGAAATACGAAGAGATGGGCTACACGCTCTCGCGCCCTGAACTCGACAAGGCGTATAAGCTCTTCACCAAACTGGCCGACCAGAAGAAAGAGATTTTTGAAGAAGACCTGATGGCGATCCTGCAGGACGGCATCGCGCAGATTCCCGAACGGTTCAAACTGCGCGCCGTTCAGGCCACAGCCGGCACTTCGACAATGGCCACTGCGCTGGTCACGCTCGCTGATACCAATACCGACGAGATCGCGACGAACACCGCAGCGGGCGATGGCCCGGTCAACGCGGTTTACGAAGCGATTGACAAGATCACCGGATTGAAAGGCAACCTGATTGATTACACCGTGCGTTCGATCACGCGAGGAACGGACGCCGTCGGCGAAGTCTTCGCACACGTCGAATTCGACGGCGTGTCATACACCGGCAAGGCCGCCAGCACCGACATCGTTGACGCGAGCGCGCGCGCTTATCTGAACGCCGTCAACAAGGCGCTTTACGCGAAAGAGAGAAAGAAAGCATCGGCCGGCGATCAGATGCCGGCGACGGCCGCTGCGGATTGATGTCCGACAAACTTTAGTTTGTCGCTGGCCTCGAAAATAGCGATCTTCGCAAGCAACGACAAACTGAAGTTTGTCGGACATTTTTCAAGGAGCAATAACTATGGGAATGACAATCACCGAAAAAATCCTCGCCGCGCATAGCGGACGCGATTCGGTAGCGCCGGGCGAAATCGTCAACGCGAAGATTGACCTGATCGTCGCGCACGACGTGACCACGCCGCCTGCCGTCGCGATGCTCAGAAAACTCGGCATCAACAAAGTCTTCGATCCGACGAAGATTCTGGTCACACCCGACCACTTCGTGCCGAACAAGGACA
>JAJVID010000037.1:66672-86925 GCA_022072205.1 Acidobacteriota bacterium | reverse complement strand
CCATCGCCTGCGGTTTTTATTCACGCCTCACTTTCCGCACGGCTGGGATGCGGGGCTTTTCTTCGAGGAAAACGACCGGACGCTGCTTTGCTCCGATCTTTTCTTTCAACCGGGAGAACCGGAGCCTTTGATCGAATCCGGCATCGTAGATCGCGCGCGTGATTCGATCATCGCCGGGATGGCGGGGCCTCTGGCGAAAGACATGCCTTACACGCTTTACACGGATGCCACGTTTCAACGACTGGCCGCGCTGGAACCGCAAACTCTGGCGACGATGCACGGGTCGAGTTTCCGGGGCGATGGGCGCGCGGCGATTATCAGTCTTGCTGAGGTAATCAGAGAGACGATAGGCAAGCCCGAAAAGACCGCTTGATGCCGGTAAGGGAAAGTTGGCCATGAGTCAGTCCAGGCAGGATGCGCAACAAATCAGAGCTACCTGCTGCATTGTCGGTGGCGGGCCTGCCGGGATGATGCTCGGGTTATTGCTCGCTCGCGCCGGTATTGAAGCGCTTGTCATCGAAAGACACGCCGACTCCTTCCGCGATTTTCTTTGATGGAGTCTTCATTTTTTTCCGAGGTGAACAATGAAAAGATCAATACGAAGTCTTCTGCTTTTGCTGAGTTTTGCGCTCGTCGCTGTTAGCGCCGCGCGCGCCGATGTCAAATTGCCTGCGCTCATCTCCGACGGAATGGTTTTGCAGCAGGGAATGGATGCGCCGTTGTGGGGTTGGGCCGAGGATGGCGAATCGGTCACAGTGGAATTTCAGAATCAGAAGGTCACCGCCATAACAAAAGACGGCAAGTGGATGGTTCGGTTGAAATCGCTCAAAGCGGGCGGCCCGTTCACGCTCACCGTCAGCGGCAAAAACAAAATCGAATTGAAGGACGTGCTGGTCGGCGAAGTTTGGATTTGCGGCGGGCAATCGAATATGGCCTGGCGGCTCAACCAGACGGACAACGCCGAGGCCGAGATCGCCAGCGCGAAATATCCGATGATCCGGTTGTTCACCGTGCCGCGTTTGGAAGTTGACGCTCCAGTGACCGACGTGAAAGCTGGTTGGAAAGAGGCCTCGCCAGAAACCGTCGCGACTTTCTCCGCTGTCGGCTATTACTTCGGACGCGATTTGCACAAAGCGCGCAATGTGCCCATCGGATTGATCAACAATGCGGTCGGCGGTTCGCCCGCCGAATCGTGGACGAGCGCTGGCGCGCTCAACGGCGACGCCGAGTACAAACAGTTCGCCGCCGAGTATCCGAAGCGAATGGAGCGGTACGAGCAGGCGATGGCGAAGTACAGGGAAGACGCCGAGAAGGCAAAGGCCGAAAACAAGCCTGCGCCGCGCTCGCCCGGCAGACCGTGGATGCCTTCGGGGTTGTATAACGGAATGCTCGCGCCGCTTGCGCCTTACGCGATCAAAGGCGCGATCTGGTATCAGGGCGAATCGAACGCCACGCGCGCTTATCAATACCGGCGGTTGTTCCCGACGATGATCGGTAATTGGCGAGCGCTTTGGGGACAGGGCGATTTCCCGTTTCTGTTCGTGCAGCTCGCGGCGTTCGGGCCGAACGGTCAGAAGCTCGGCGAAAGCGATTGGGCCGAATTGCGCGAGGCGCAGTTGATGACGCTCTCGGCTTCGCCGAAGACGGGGATGGCTTTGGCGATTGATGTCGGGACTTATGACGACATCCATCCGCGCAACAAACAGCCGGTGGGAGCGCGTCTGGCATTGGCCGCGCGCGCCGTGGCTTACGGCGAGAAGATTGTTCATTCAGGTCCGGTGTACAAATCAATGAAGATCGAAGGCGACAAGGTGAGCTTGAGCTTCAATCACACTGGCGGAGGATTGGAAGCGCGAGGCGGAGAGTTGAAAGGCTTCATCATCGCTGGCGAAGACAAGGTCTGGCGCGAAGCGAAAGCCGAGATCAAAGGCAAGCGCGTGATCGTCCACAGCCCCGAAGTGTCGAAGCCGATGGCCGTGCGTTACGGCTGGATGAAGTTCCCGACCTGCAATCTGTACAACAAGGAAGGGCTGCCCGCCACGCCGTTCAGGACAGATGATTGGCCCGGCGTAACGCAATCGAAAGTGACTCCGTAACGGAAATGTGGCGTTAGCCTGACCGTCAGGCTTGTCATTACGCAAATTTTTGCGCGAGGCGATGAGGGTATTTCCCGCTGCCGCGTAGTCGGGCTACTACCACGTTCAGAGGTTTTCCGCGAGATGTCGCGCGCTGATCAATCGAAGGATGCGCCGTTAAGGGCGGATATTCGCCGCCTGGGTGATCTGCTGGGCGAAACGCTCAAGCGGCTCGGCGGCGAACGCCTGTTTGAGACAGAAGAGAATGTCCGCGCGCTTTGCAAACAGCTTCGCGGCGAGCATCTCGACAAGAAGGCGATTGCTACTGAGCGGGAGCTTAAGCGGCTGCTTCAACGGTTGAGCCTCGATGAAACGATTGGCGTGATCCGCGCCTTCTCGGTTTACTTCCAACTGGTCAACATCGCCGAGCAGCATCACCGCATCCGCCGCAAACGTTTTTATGAATTGCACACGCCCGGCCAGCCGCAGCGCGGGTCGCTGGCCGACACGTTGAGTAATTTGCGGCGCGGGTTTTCCGACGCTGACTCGCTGCAACGCGCGATTGACCGTTTGGAGATTGTCCCGGTGATGACGGCGCATCCGACCGAAGCGGCGAGGCGCACGTTGCTGGAAAAACACCGCCGCATCGCCGAGTTGCTCGCCGATTTCGATGAAGAGAATCTGGCCGCGCATCGCCGCGACGAATTGCAGGCGCAACTCGCCGCCGAAGTCGAGTCGGTGTGGCAGACCGACGAGGTGCGTCACACGCAGCCGACCGTGCTCGACGAAGTCAACCAGGGACTTTATTACTTCGACTCGACGTTGTTCGACGCTGCGCCCGCGCTACTCGATGAGTTGGATCGGCGGCTCGAAGAAAACTTTCCGGGCGTCAAACTGCGCGACGGCGCTTCGCCGCTGCGGTTCGGATCGTGGATTGGCGGCGACCGCGACGGCAACCCGTTCGTCACGCCCGAAATCACGTGGGAGACGTTGCGGCTGCAACAACGTCTGGTCTTGCGGAAATACCGTGACGCGGTGGCCGAACTTGGGCGGCGGTTGAGCGAATCGTCTCGTTTCGCTCCGGCGACCGATGAGTTGCGCGAATCGCTGAAAGATGACGCCAAACGTTTGCCTGCCGTAACAGCGGAGGTCGCGGCGCGCAGCGCGGAAGAACCTTATCGTCAGAAACTCGCTTACATATACGCGCGGATCGAAAACACGCTTCGCCGCAACCGCGATTTGAAATCGGCGCTGCGGTTGACCGAAGAACACACGCTGATCTCGATCCGGCCCGGATTGCCGATCGTTGCGACGCTCACTCGCTCCGACGCGGATATGGCCAACGTTTACCGCGACGGCGCAGCGCTTTGGGAAGATTTGCGGCTGGCGCGCGACAGCTTGCGCGCGGGCAAAGCTGTTTATGCGGCTCGCGCGGTTGACCGGTTGATGCGGCAGGTGGCGACGTTCGATCTGCATCTGGCGACGCTTGATTTGCGGCAACACAGCGAGCGTCACGCGGCGGCGCTGTCTGAAATCACGCGCGCGCTCAGGCTTCGCGATTACGCGCAGATGAGCGAAGACGAGCGGATCGAATGGCTGACGCGGGAATTGACCACGCCACGCCCGCTGGTCGCGACCGATGCGCGTTACAGCGCCGAGACGACCGAGACGCTGAACGTTTTTCGAGTCGCCCGCCGCGCGCTGGATGAAATCAGCCCGAACGCGATCCGCACCTACGTCATCAGCATGACGCGCGAAGTCAGCGACTTGCTGGCCGTGCTCGTACTGGCGAAAGAGGCCGGATTGGGAGAGTGGGGAATGGGGAGTGGGGGGTGGGGAGTGGGGAGCGGAGATTCACGATCTGAAGGGAATCGCAATCGGCGGTTGGCGACAGGTGATCCCCACTCCCCACTCCCCACTCCCCATTCCCTGTTCCGCATAGCTGTCTCGCCGCTGTTTGAAACGATCGAGGATTTGCGGCGCGCGCCAGAAATCATGCGACGATTGTTCGAGCATCCGGTCTATCGCCGATGCCTTGCCGCGCAAGGTGATTTGCAGGAAGTAATGATCGGTTATTCCGACAGCAGCAAAGACGGCGGGATTCTGACTTCGAGCTGGGAGCTGTTCAAAGCTCAGGAGCGTTTGTGGGAAGTGGCGCGGGAGTACGGCGTCGAACTGCGTTTATTTCACGGGCGCGGCGGAACGGTCGGACGCGGCGGCGGCCCAAGCCACGAAGCGATTCTGGCGCAGCCGCCGGAGACCGTCGCCTGCCGCATTAAAATCACCGAGCAGGGCGAGGTCGTCTCGTCGAAATACAGCCTGGCCGAAATCGCGCTGCGCAGTCTGGAATTGACGACTTCGGCGGTCATCGCGGCGAGCCTGCCGCAGCCGGCGCAAGGCATCCGCAAGCTGTCACGCTGGAAAGAAGTGATGGAAGAAATTTCGGCTCAGGCATTCACGGCCTATCGCCGGTTCGTGCGCGAAACGCCGGGCTTTTACGATTACTTCGTTCAGGCGACCCCGGTCGAGGAGCTTCAACATCTGCGCATCGGCTCGCGCCCGGCGAAACGCAAATCGGGATCGAAGAGTTTGGATGACCTGCGCGCGATTCCCTGGGTTTTCGGTTGGACGCAAAGCCGCCATCTGCTGCCTGGCTGGCTGGCTGTCGGGACGGCGCTCGATAATTTCGTCAAGGCGCGACCGCGCGAAAATCTGCGGCTGCTGCGCGAGATGTACCGTGAATGGCCGTTCTTCCACAGCACGATCTCGAACATCGAGATGACGCTGGCCAAAGCCGATTTCCAAATCGCCCGCCAATACGCGTCGCGGACGCTCGATCCACTGCTCGGCAAGCGAATCTTCCGCCTGCTCGAAGAGGAATACAATCGCGCCTGCCGCGTTGTGCTTCAGATCACGGGTGAAAGAAGGCTGCTGGATCAGTCGCCCGTGCTGCAACGGTCAATCGCCGTGCGTAATCCTTACGTTGATCCGCTCAGCTACCTGCAGGTTGAATTGCTGGCGCGCCGCCGATCAGGCAGGAAAACCGAATTAAGCGCAGGCGACAAAGAGAAGCTTCTTTATGCCGTCTTGCTGACGATCAACGGCGTTGCGGCGGGAATGAGGAACACGGGATGATTTTCTGTCTTGTGCTCAGCGCCATCAGTTTTGCCAGCGATTGGTAACGGCAAAGCGCCGTGACCAGCGCGTTGCGCATCGCGGGTTTGAACGCCACGGCTCGCAACAACGCGCAAGCCTTGAATCGCCAACCGAATCGCGCGCGATAAAGTTGATCGTAACTTTTCGCAATCACATCAACATCGCTGACGCCCTCAGCAAAAGATTGGCTGATGACTTCCGCCGCAAGCTCTCCGCTGCTGAGCGCGAGCAGTATCCCGCTGCCGGTGAACGGATCAATGAACGCGCCCGCGTCGCCGATGGAAATCACGCCGGGCATTGATCGCTGGCGTCCATAAGTGATCGGCCCGGAGCCGAGCCATTCGCCGTCAATCACGACGCCGCGTAATCGGCGTCGCGCCGCCGGATTCGACCGCATTGTCAGATCGAGCAATTTTTCGCGATCTCCTTTGGCTTCGCGCAACGTGGCTTCGGTAGTGATGAAGCACAGGTTGGCGCGTCCATTTTCTACACCGGACATCCCGCCGTAACCGTCGCGGAAAAAGAACAACTCGCCGATCCCGCTCATCCCCTCAACCGCGCGCAAATGAATTTTGCATCCGAACAGGCGCGAGCCTCCGATGAAAGACGTTCGTTGCGCGGTTCGGTTCGAGAAAACACCGTTGCGTCCCGACGCGTCAACCACTACCGGCGCGGAGAATCGCTCGACGGTTTTGCCATTGGTTTTGCCTTCGATAAAACTCATGCCGTTTTCGCGATGAAATCTCGGCGAGACGCGAAATCCCTCGCGCACGTCAACGCCCGTCTGGCGCGCGCCATCGAGCAAAATCAAATCCATCTGCGCGCGCGATATGCCGATGGCGTGGTTGTGTCCGTCGGCGATCCATTCCATCGGCACTCTGACGCCGCGACCGTCGGGAGCGAAGAGAGTCCACTGATTGATAATCTCCGCGCCCGCGTCAAACATCCGCTGGCTCACGTCCAAACGATCAAACACGTTCAGGCATTCGGGCGTGATGAATTCGCCACAGAGTTTTTCACGCGGGAACCGGCTTTTTTCCAGCAGCAGCGCGCGAAGGCCAGCGCGCGCAAGCAGCGTTGAAACAGTTGAGCCGGCTGGGCCGGCTCCGATGATGATCACGTCATATCTCATATTTCATATCTCATATTAAATATGAAATATCGCCTCACACTTAAACACCTTCCGCCAATCACTTATAAAAGAATCTCCTTCGCCCCCAACCCCCGCGCAATTTCTTCGGCCTGTTCGGCCAGTCGCGGCGCCATCTTGACTGCAACCAGAAAGCCGTCACTCTTCAATTGACTCATCTTCGTCATCGGATCGCGCGCAGTTTTGCGCTGCTTCGCGGACCCGAAAATCGAGCCGATGAAAGCTCCGATCAACGCGCCCGCGACTACGCTGGCGATTGCGTGATTGAACAATCCGGTTATGAAGGGCAGGCTTATCAATCCGGCTGAATAAGACGCCAAGCTGATGAGCAGGGCCAGCGCGCCTCCGGCCAGCGCCCCGGTGATCGCGCCACGAACGGTGGGCGAGAGCGGAGGGCCGCCGGTCATCGGCATGAATCTGGCGGCGCGCTGCTGTTCGTCAATCTCGACACGCAGGGTTGTCGCTTCGCTGGTGTCAACACCGAGCGCGCTCAAACGATCCAGCAGTTCCTCGGCTTTATCCTCCAATTCGTACAACGCCACCATCCAGATATGCTCTTTATGGAAGCCGCGCTCTTGATCGGTCATCGTGGTTCGCCCCTGGTCGCGCTATAATCTCGCCCGTGAAAAGATATGTCGAAAAGCTACTGCGAAGCGTATGTAGTGTCAACCAGACGAGCGCCTGTTCTAATGAGACGCTCGTCCGAGCCTTGCCATCAATGCCGCAAGAGAGGTTTTAGGGCGCGTTCAGTGGCGTGACGGTCGGGCAAGCTGCCAGCTTGCCGCTGGTTCAATGAAGAGCCGCTACCAGAAAACAACGGCAAGCTGGCAGCTTGCCTGACATCGTCAGTGGAGGAATTTTATGCGTAAATTTTCGAGTCTCGCGCTGATCTTCATCCTGATCATCGGCGCGGCAATCATCGGCGCAAATGCGCAATCGGCGGAGCAAGCGCCAAAAAGCGCGCCTGCGGCTAACAAACCGGCTGCGTCTGGCGCGGCTGATGAATTGATGGCGATGCTGCCCGCTTCCGATTTGATCGCCGTGCTGGATGTCAATCGCGCGTTCAACGAACTGCTGCCGAAACTGGCCGGCATCTCGACCGGCGGCGTGGACAAACTGGCGAAATCGGTTCAGGAGTTTACTGAGAAGACCGGCGTTGACCCATCGAAGATTCAGAATGCCGTCTTCAGCTTCAGTATGGAAGGCACGCAGGGAACCGGCGTGATCATAATTCAGGGGATTGATCCCGACGCCAGACAAATCGAAGCTGTGATGAAAGAGTTCGGGAGTGAATTCAAAACCTCGGAATACAAGGGCAAGGCGATTTACAACGTCGTCTCGAAAGTGAAAGCGCCATCGGCAGGGCCGCTTTCGGTCAAGACCGATGAGGTCGCGCTGGCCGCATTGGGCCGGCAGCGAGTCGCGTTCGGCGATCTGGCGATGGTCAAGCAGGTGATTGACATTCAATCCGGCGTGGCGAAAGGCGGCGTGACTGCAGCGATGACCGGCGCGCTTGCCGAGACGCGCGCTTCGGCGTTGGTCCGGTTTGCGCTCAACATCCCCGAAAACCTGCGCGCGGAAGCGGCCAACCAGGGCGATCTCTTCAAGTCGGTCGCAACGATCAAAATGATCCTGGGCACGTTTGATGTAGCCAGCGATTTCAGTCTCTCGCTCGACGCGATCATGCGCACTCCGTCGCAGAACGACGCCACCGAGTTGGAAAACGGATTGAAAGGTCTGGTGGAATTGCTCAGAGGTATCTTCGGCGGCGGCGATCAGAAGCCGAATTTCTTCACGCAGTTGCTCGATCAGGTGAAGATCGGCACGAAGGTCAATGACGTGTCGCTTTCGATCAGCTTGCCGCGAGCGTTGATGGATCAGTTGAGCAAGAAAGAGACGCCCGCCCCTGCTGAGAAAAAACAATAGCGAATGCGGAATACGGAATAAGCCGGCTTCGCAATTCGTAACATCACAACCTGAAATGAAAAATGGCCGGAAAGTTTCCAAACTTTCCGGCCATTCAGTTTTGTCGTTGGGATTTTGCGGATGGTTAGATCAGATCATTCCGCATTCACTACTGTTGCTGTTGCGCGGCCTCAGCAGCTTTGAAGTATTTGTCAATTCGATCCTGATAGATCTTGATCTTGCCCTGATCCTCATAACGTTTGCGGGCTGCCTTAACGAACGCGTCGTATGCCAGGCCCTGGCGGTCAGCGAGGATGGCCTGCCGAACGCCCTCGCGCTCCTGCGGGAGTTTGGAGAGATCGGCTTCGGTGCGTTTCTTGGCGATGAAGATCAGGTACGAAGCGCCGACTTTGATCGGAGTTTTGGCGGCTTCGCCTTCCTTGAGAGCCAGCAATGACGTGCGCGCCTGATTGCTCGCCTGCATCCCGCCCTGCGCCGCGCCGGGGAAGGAGTAGGTGTTGAAGTTGGTGTCAGTCTTGACATCGAGTCCATCGGCTTTAGCCAGACGCTCGAAATCTTCGACACTCTTCGATTGGTTCAGAATCTCCTGGGCGCGAGCCTGAGCGAGGTTCGGCTCTTTCTCCTGGCGGTATTTGTTCTCGACCTGATTGCGAGCTTGATCGAAACTTAGCGCGGTCCCTTTGTCGAGAATGTCAACGACGCGGGGCACTGCGAATCCGCCTGGAATAGAAATCTTTTCGCCGATGTCGTTCTTGGCGAGCGTGTTCGTCCCGCTGTCGAATGCCGGGTTATTGGCCGGGTCTTTGCTGTCGCCCAGGTCTTTCTGCGCGTCCCCGTCTTTGAAATACGGAGTCGTCTTTAACAGCGAATCAGGGGAGGTTTTGATCTCTTTGGCGATTTCTTCGGCGGCCTTGCGCATGTCTTTGTACTCGGTCGCCTTTTCGTAAGCCTTCTGCGCCAGGTCGTTGGCGGCCTTGAACGCCTTGTTATTCTGAACTGTAGCTTTCAAGGTGTCGCGCATCTGCGCGAACGGGATTTCGCGCTGCTCAGTGACTTTGAGCAGGTACCAGCTCTGGCCGTTGCGGAACGGGCCGTCAATGTCGCCGACTTTCATCTCACTGGTGTAAACGCGCTGTTGCCACTGGCCGGTTTTGTTCGGCTCTTTCTTGATCCAGCCGATGTCGCCGCCATTCTTGGCTGATGGGTCTTGCGAGTTTCCTTTCGCGACGGCGGCGAAATCTTCCGCAGGTTTGCCTTGTCCGCCGCGGACTTTGCTCGCCAATTCGTTGATTTTAGCGTTGACCGTGCTTTCGTCGGCGGAGGCCAGCACGTTGAGCTTGATGACGCTCGCGCGCTTTTCGTATTGCTTGCGCGCCGCGTACTCCTGCTTTAGCTCTTCCTCGGTGACCGGAACGGTCTTGGCGACTTCTTTCGTCGGAATGAAAATGTACTCAACTTTGCGCGTCGGCTCGGTGGCTTTGAATTGATCTTTGTTCGCGTCGTAATAAGCGCGCAATTCCTGCTCTGTCGGGTTGAACTTCGAGCGGATTTTATCCAGATCAACGGTCGCGTAAACGACTTCGACCTTGGTATTGTCGTCCTTGTATTTTTGCTCGACATCGTGGTCGGAAACCTGCGTGGACGAAATCAGGAACTCACGGACTTTACGCGCTGTGATGTCGTTGCGCAGGTTGGTTTCGTATTCTTCGGCATCCCAGCCGTTCAGTTTGACCCGGCGCAGGTATTCATCTTTTCCAATGAACGCGCCATCCTGGCCGGTGAAATTACGTTTGACCATGTCGTTCACTTCGCGGTCAGTGCCGGCCAGATTGAGGTTATACGCCTGGTCAATCACCAGGCGACTGGAGATCAACTGATCGAGCGCCTGTTTGTCGTAACCGATGCTCCTGGCGATGGAGAGCGGCAGGGAATTGCCGCGTCCAAAGGTTGAAAGCATAGTCGCCAGCATGGACCTGTATTCTTTCAACGTGATTTCCTGCGATCCGACTTTGGCGATAACGGTTTTGTCTTCGGATGATCTGGCAGTCCCGGCTCCCATGCCGAGAGGATCATTCGGAATGTAGAAGGCGATCAGGCCGATGAGCAGCAGCGCGCAAAAAATCAGCAGAACGAAACTGCGCGAGCGCTCTAATTTGGCGAAGAAGCGAAGCATATGTTGTGTACTCCAAAACTTGAGTGGATTTACGCTGCGGCAGGTGACATCCGCAGCTCCCAGTGAAAGCGGAGATATTAGCGGCTCTCCGAAGTTAGTTCAAGCTGCAAGGCATCGGGGTAGGACGATGCAAAGTTTAGAAGGTCGGAAGGTGTGATGCAAGCGACGAGTGGGAGAGTGGGGAAGTGGGAGAGTGGGAGAGTGGGAGAAGCAAAGAAATTTCCCTGTCTCCCGTTCCCCCGCTCTCCCACTCCCCACTCTCATCTTCGCGCCGTTTGTTGCTCGAACCGGTTGGCGCCGCGTTGCAGGAAGCCAATGAACTCCTGCTTATCGCGTGTCAGGCTGGGAAAAACGGCCAGCGTCTTCTCATCAGGCGAGATGATCGCGTAAAGCGGCAGCGCCGCGCTGCCGAACTGGTTCGACTGACGCTCGGCGTTCTTTTCATCTTCGGCCTTATGCTGATCCGTCTCGCGGTCAGTAAAAAGCTCGGCTGCCACAAACCGCTCCATCTCTTTTCTCACCAGCGGGTCTGGAAACATATTCTTCTCCATCCAGCGGCAATTGGTGCAGGTCACGCCAGTGAAGTTGAGGAAAACGGGTTTGTTTTCCGCGCGCGCTTTTTGCAAAGCCGCGTCGTAACTTTCGACCCACGGAGTTTGTGCGCTCTTGGCTCCATCGCCTGAAGCTCCCAAACCCAATGACGCGACGTTCCGCCCGTTGGTCTCTTCCGGCGGCAACCATGCGTCAAGTTCGCCGAGCGGCGCGCCGAATAATCCGGTCAGCAGGTAAAACGTCACGGCGAAGAAGGATGTGGCGAACAGCATTCGCGTCACCCCCAGGCGTTCGACCGGAGTGTCGTGAGGCAGTTGAATTTTACCGAGCAGATAGATCGCCGCCACCAGCGCAATCGCGACCCACGCGGCCAGAACCAGATTGCGCGAAACTGTGTTCCAGCCCCAGACCAGATCAACATTGCTCAGGAATTTGAACGCCGCGCCGATTTCCAGAAATCCCATGACGACTTTCACGCTGTTGAGCCAGCCGCCCGATTTTGGAAGCGACGACAGCAAACGGGGGAAGAGCGCGAACAGGAAGAACGGCAACGCGAACGCCGTCGCAAACGCCAGCATTCCAAGCACGGCCCAGAACCAGTCGCCGCGCGTCGCGTAAATCAACACTGTTCCGACAAACGCCGTCGTGCAGGTGAACGAAGTCAGCGTGAAGGTGATTCCCATCAGAATCGTTGCGAACGTCGTTCCCGCCTGACCCGATTGCGCCTTCGCGTCGAGCTTTGAAACCAGCCCGGTCGGAATTTTGATTTCAAACATCCCGAACAGGTTGAGCGCGAAGAGCACGAACAGCGCGGTTAGAAACAAGTTCATCCACGGACTCGCCGCAAGCTTGCTCAATCCGGTCGGCCCCGCCATCGCGGCAAGCGCCAGTCCGAGCGCCGTGTAAGTGAAGATAATGCCGGTGGAGAAGAACGCCGCCTGCCCGACAGCCGTCCCACTGGTCTTTTGATCGCGTTTGGTGAAAAACGATACGGTGATCGGGATCATCGGAAAGACGCACGGCGTGAGCAGCGCCAGCAATCCCTGGATGATCGCAAACCACACGAAGCCGAACAGCCCGCGTTTCTTCAAATCCTTCGCTAGATCGTCATCCGCGACGCCGGCGCCGGACGATGGCGGCGAGGCGTTGTTGGCGCCTCCGGCGCCAATCGCAGCCGCGACAACTTCCGGCGTCGCGCTCGGCGTCGGGGCCGGAACTTCGGGCGTTGGAGTTGGAGCCGCAGGCGTTGGCTCGGCTGATGTCGGGATGACGAGAGCAGCCTGCTTCGCCGGAGTTGGAGTCGGAGTCGCTTTGACCGAAACAGCGGCGATCATCGTCTCGATCTCAAACGTCTTGGTCGTCGGACGCAGGCAGGTTTGATCATCGCAGACCTGATAGCTGAATTTGGCGATCAGCGAACTCTTGCCTGGTTTAGCCTCGCCCGCGACTTTGATCGGCGCGGTAAACGTCACTTCGTTTTCAAACGCCTGCGACATGAAAGGAGGTTCGCCGGGCTGCGAGAAGTTGGGGTCTTTGTAAATTTTGGGCTTCGGTTGTTGAACCGCGCCATCCAGTTTGAAGACGCCGCTTTCGTCAATCGTGACTTTCGCGGCGCGCGGCGGCGCCGGTTGCGTCAACGCATAAAGATGCCATCCCGGTTCGAGCCTGGCTGTGATGAGCAGCTTCGCCGTCTGTCCGGGTTTTAACTGGCTTTGATCGAGCTTCGCTGAGACAGTTACCGGATTCGGATTCTGCGCGGACGCGCCATTCATTTCGACGACATCCGGGGCGCTCTCGCTTCGCTCCTGCGCGAATGTGGGCGCCGAAATTAACAAAATCGCAATTAGCGTGGTAAGACGAGTCATAAGTTTTCCAACGTGACTCCGATGAGACATGCCAAACCTCAAGAAGAATTGAATTGCGAGCCGAATTTTATGCGACTGCGGGGATGTAGCCTTGTCACTCAAGCTACACTGAAACGCCAAAAGGGTATACCGAATACACCAACGCGGCAACCCGCGATTTAACAGGTCGCCGCGCTCATCAATGCCGTCCAAACTGGCGGCTCGCTCAGACGCCATTACTTCCGCGCGCGTTGCGCCGACAGCGTATTAAACCTCTCTTTCATCACTTGAATGCGCTGAGCGCCGTACGGATGCGCGGCGATCAGCTTTTCCAAGTTGACCATATACTGCGGGCCGAAGAAGGCGCGCAAATCTTCAATGAAATCGCCGATCTTCACCCACACAGCAAAGAACTCGCCGTTGGTGTCGAAAAACAGCGCCTGATCAATCGAGCCGTGATTGACCATCGCCGCCGCCATCTCCCAGTAGCTGGTCACCTGCCGGAAGTAGGCGTTGTATTCGGGATGCTCTCTGTCAGCGAACAGCGCCTTCACGTCATCCACGCTCTTCGGAAAGAACTCGAAGAAGTAATAATTGCGCGCCTTGCGCATCGTCTCGTCGCGGCGGAGATCATAAAGTTTGATAATCAAGTCAGCGTCCTGGGGAGTCGCCATTAGTCTTCTCCTTGAAAGTGGGGTTTATAGATTGATGTAATTCGGCCCGCCTCCGCCTTCCGGCGTTACCCAGTCAATGATCTGGTACGGGTCCATAATGTCGCACGTCTTGCAGTGCACACAGTTCGAAAAATTGACCTTAGGTTTGCGTCCGCCGTCGGCCTCCTCAACCTCGTAAACGGCGGCTGGGCAGAAATACTGGCACGGATTGCCATATTCCTGTGTACAGCGGTTTACACAGATGTTGAAGTCGAGAACTTTCAAATGCGGCGGCTGGTCTTCGTCGTGTTCCGTGCCCGAACGGTAAACGTCGGAGACTTTGTCAAAAGTCAACTTGTTATCGTGTTTTTCCGGTTCGAGCTGCGGCACATCGCCCGGATGTTTCGGCAGCCGGTTGAAGACGTGCAGCTTGCGCATGCGCTCATAACCGGCCTCGGTTTGCAGATCACCGAACAGTCCGAAGCCTTTGGTCAGGTACTGCAATCCGCTTTCGATCAATCCCCATCGCCGTCCGTGGCGGAACGCCTGGTGGAAGTTGCGAACTTCATAGAGCTCTTTGTGAACGTAACTTTCTTTCACTAACTCGGCGAACAGCTTCAACTGCGCTTCGTCATAGCGTTGCGCCAGCAAGGCCTCGAAGATCGTCTCGGCAGCGAGCATCCCCGTTTTCATCGCCATGTGAATGCCTTTGAGCCGCTGCGAATTGAGAAAACTCGCCGAATCGCCGACGATCAGGAAACCGTCGCCGTAATATTTCGGCTGAGACAACAATCCGCCTTCAGGAATCGTCTTCGCGCCGTAATGCAGCATCCTGCCGCCTTCGAGCATTTTCGAGATCGCCGGGTGTTGTTTGAATTGATTGAACAGACGGTGCGGATCGGTGAACGGATCGCTGTAATCCAGGCCGACGACGAGGCCGATGTCGAGCAGGTCATTCTGCATTCCGTAAACGAAGCCACCGCCGAAGGTATCGTTCGGCAGAGGGTAGCCGAGCGTGTGCATCACCGACCCTGGTTTGACGCGCCCTTTTGGCATCTCCCAAATTTCCTTTACGCCGACTGCGTATACCTGCGGGTTGCGGTCTTCGTCGAGATCGAGTTTTTGAACCAGCTTCTTGGTCAACGATCCGCGCGCGCCTTCGCCAAGCACGGTCACTTTGGCGAAGATGTCGGCGCCAGGCGAATAGTTATCCTTCGGCTGTCCGTCCTTGCCGATGCCCTTGTCGCCCGTGCGCACGCCGATCACTTTATCGCCGTCGAACAGCAACTCGGCTCCGGGGAATTCCGGCAATAGCATCACATCCGCCGCTTCGACGATGGGACCGAGCCAGCGAATCAGCTTGTTCAAAGACACGACGTATTTGCCGTGATTGTTGAGCGGAGGCGGAATGATCGGCGATTTGATCTTGAAGCGTTTGGTCAGATACGAAACGTCCTCTTCGCCGACCTCGGCTTCGAGCGGCGCGCCGAGTTTTTTGTATTCGGGCAGCAATTCTTCGAGCGGGCGAATGTCCATCACCGCGCCGGAGATAATGTGCGAGCCGATCTCGCGCCCTTTCTCGATCACGGCGATGGTGATTTCACCGAGAGCGCCGCCGTGCTCTTCATTGTGTTTGTTGATCAATTGTCGCAGACGCAACGCCCCGGCCAACGACGCGGGGCCGGCGCCGACGAATAAGATGTCAACTTCCAAAGTGTCGCGTTCGATGTTCTCCATGATTGTTCTCTATTTGTTGAAAGCCTATCGCTTGCAACCAGTTTCAATCTGTCTCGATACCGTCATTTATCATTTTGCAGCCAAAAGCCGCTGACGTAAAATCGCAGCAGCTTTGGAGAGATATTTATGAGCACTGTTTCAATCGAAATCCCTGACACATTGAACCTTAAATTGGTGGAAGCGGCCAGGCGGCTTGGCTCGTCCAAAATAGAGCTTATCAGCGAAGCTCTGGAGGAATATTTGGCGCGTCAGGAACAGATTCCATCCAATGATTCTTTTGCTGCGCTCGCGGCGGAAATTCTCGATTCACCCGGAGACGAATCCGGCCCAAGTGATCTTTCCATCAACAAAAAACATTTGGATGGCTATGGGCAATGATAAACGCCACTGTCATTATTGACGCCGGGCCTCTTGCCGCCTTGACTCACGAACGTGATCAGTATCACATCTGGGCGCGCCAGCAAGCCGCGCAACTGAAGGCTCCATTTTTGACTTGTGACGCCGTTTTGTCCGAAGCCTGGTTCCTTCTACGCAATCTCCCCAAAGCTCAGGAAAAAATGCTGTCGCTGTTGCAAAAAGGGTTAATTCATTCACAGTTCGATTCATTCACTGAGATGGGCAGCCTCATTGCGTTGCTTCAGAAGTACGCCGATGTGCCAATGTCCTACGCTGACGCCTGTTTGGTGCGAATAGTTGAATTGCAGCCTGAGGGTCTGATCTTTACTACCGACAGTGACTTCAATATTTACCGGCAACATCGCAATGAAGTCATTCCGCTGATTATCCCGCCACAATCATAGCGCGGGTCATTGTTTCCGCTTAGCCGTCAACACCGTCCCCGGCTGGCGAAGCTCGAAACTGGCCGCGCTCCCTTTATCGTCCATCACGAAATGGATTGAAACGACTTGAACCTGCTTGAGCGTGAAGTCGCCGCTCAAACCGGGAACCAGATCCATTGGCGGCTGTCCGCCGATGATCGCGACCAGCGCCGCGCCTTTCAAGCTGACGTTGATTGTCTGTCCCATCAGATCATACGCGCCGGTGTAGCGCGCCAGATAGCCCGGATCGAAAAGGCGCGCGTCAGGCTTTTTGGCGAATACGATCTCTTTAACCGAAGGCTCGAACTGCGCCGAAACCTTTGCGACGTAGCCGTTCACGTCAGTTTGGAAAGAATATTTCATATCGCTGAAGGTCGGGTCTTTGGCCTTGCCGCCGTTGAACGTGTCGTAATGCCAGTGTTCGAGCGGCGTGGCGATGTTGTTGAATAAGGCTTCAAGCTTGCCATCGCGCAGCGCAACCTTCAAGACGCCGTAGCCGGGATGCTCGTAATCGCCCGCGTAATCTTCCAGCTTGTGTGACGGTTGCGTGCCCTGCACGCGCGTGACTTCTTTTTTCTTCTCGCCTTCCTTGCCGGCCCGTTCGGCTAATGCGCGCCGCGCGGCGCCTTGCGTGATCCAATCAATGCTGGGCAGCTTCAACAGACGATCAGCCGCGACCTGCGTGATCAGATCGCGCAGCGGCGTCCCGTTCAGATTGGTCAACACGACCATCCCAAGACCGGCTTTCGGAAACAACACGACGTTGGCTGAAAAGCCGTCAATGTTGCCGCCGTGTTGAACCCGGCGATGGCCGCGATATGTGTCAACGAACCAGCCCAGAGCATATTCGCCGCCGACAATCTCCGGGAACTCGCTCGAAACGCCCGTGGTCATATACGGCCTGTGCATGTCGTCAACCGTCGCGGCCTCGGCGATTTTCTTATCGCCATATTTGCCGCCGTTCAGATGAGCGGTAACCCATCGCGCCATCTCGTTGACGCTGGAATTGATCGAACCGGCAGGGCCGATGTTGGTGATCGGGCGGAAGGGCAATTTCTCGATCTTGCCGTCGCGCTTGCCGTACGGTTGCGCGAAGTCGCTGTCTTTCTGCGAATCGTTGACTGAGAAATTGCTTCGCTTCATTCCGAGCGGATCGAGAACGCGCGCGCGCACGGCGTCTTCCCACGTCTTGCCCGTGATGACTTCTGTCAGGTAACCGGCGGTCAGGAACATCAGATTGTTGTATTGCCACTTTTCGCGCAGGTCGGCGCTCGGCTCCAGATAAGCCAGCCGCCGCACCAGCGATTCGCGCGAGGCGTCATAGTTGTTGTACCAGACCAGATCGTGACGCGGCAGCCCCGAACGATGCGTCACGAGATCGCGCACGCTCAGCCGCTCGGTCATCGAAGGATCGTAGAGTTTGAACCAGGGAATGTAGTTGCGAACCGGCTTATCCCATTCGATCTTGCCTTCGTCAACCAGCGTGCCGAGCACGAACGTCGTGAAGGCCTTCGACGAAGAGCCGATGGCGAAGAGCGTGTCCGCCGTCACCGGCAGTTGCTTCTCGACATCGCGTTGGCCGAAGCCTTTCGCGTAAATGACCTCTTTGTTTTTGACGATTGCGATGGCCATTCCCGGAACTTCAAACTTCTTCATCGCATCGGTGACGACATCATCGAAACCGGCCAGCGTCTCTTTCGCAGCCGCGACCGGATCGGTTTTGCGTTCGAGCGCGCAGGGCAGATTGGCGCCGCCCTGCGAAAACGTTCCTTCGATTTTCTGACCGTCGGCTGACAGCTTGCCGCGAAACTTCGGATCGCCGGGCACATTGGGCAGGCTGAAGGCGACCTCTCCGTTGTCGAATCCGACGTTGGCCAGTGGCAAATCTTTCGCGCCCTGCTGCGGAATAGTAATCGTCGCGCTGAGCTTGCCGTCGGGGCTTGAAGCGAAATCAACGCTGATGTTGAGCGCGCCGGATGGCAGCTTGATCGCGCCTTCCCAATGCCCGGCTATCGGGCTTTTCTGCATCGCTGCAAGGGCGAGTGAAGAACAGATCAAAATTGACAGCAGGACGGCGACGAAACGGCGAGAACGCAGGAAGGTAGTAGAAGTCATTGGAAGCCCCTTTCGTTTACGAAGACAGCGCAGGCAGAGGATCACGAAATAACGGCGAACTATCCACTGTCAACTGACAACCACCAACTGTTTTTCAGGAAGATAGTTGGTGGTTGTCAGTTGACAGTGGATAGTTCGTCGCGTTCTTGGGCTTGGCCATTTCGTAATCGGCTGGCCTGTGATGGTTGTCATTATTACTGCTTCAGTTTTTCAGCTTCGGCGGTCAGCGCGGGAACGATCTCGAACAGATCGCCTACGATGCCGTAATCGGCGATTTCGAAGATCGGCGCCTCGGCGTCTTTGTTGATCGCCACGATGGTTCGCGCGCCTTTCATCCCGACGATGTGCTGAATTGCGCCGGAGATGCCAACGGCCAGGTAAAGCTTCGGCGCGACGGTTTGCCCGGACGATCCAATCTGCCGATCCATCGGCAGCCATTCGTTGTCGCAGATCGGGCGCGACGCGGCGATTTCAGCGCCCATCGCGGCTGCGAGCTTCTTGACGATCTCGATGTTCTTTTCTTCTTTGATCCCACGACCGACCGAGACGATCAGCGGCGCCTGAGTGAGATCAACGGCGGCTTTGGCTTCTTTGAATCTTTCCTCAGGTTGCTGGCGGACGACATCGGCGTCGAGGTTGACCTGAAGCGCCTGGATCGCCGCCTGTCCCGCTTCGCATTCATCGCCTCGGAACGTGCCGATCTGGAAACTGACGAAGTTCGGCGCGTCGGTTGTCGGAACAACGTCGGCTGAAAGCTTGCCTTGAAAAATCTGGCGCGTGAGCACGAGCTTGCCGTCTTCGATCTTGTAACCGATGTTATCGCCGAGCAGCATTCGCTTCATCGAAGCAGCAAGCTTCGGCGCGAAATCGCGGACTTCATAAGTGTGCGTCATCAACGCGAACGCGGGCTGCGTCTGTTCGATGACCTGTCTGAACGCGCTCGTGTAGCCGTCGGCGGTGTAAGTCTTCAACCATTCGCTCTCGACCGTGTAAACAGTCTTGATTTTTTTCGTTGCGACTTCGGCGGCGACCGCGCCGACGTTCTGCCCGAAGACGACCGCTGAAACTTCCTGCCCGGTTTGCGCTCCGATCAATTGCGCCGCGCGCACGGCTTCATAAGACGCGCGGTTGATCTTTCCGTCAACGTGTTCGATGAAAACCAGAATTCCGTTTGCCATTTTTTCCTCCTGTGGTTGGTGATTGGTGGTTGGTGGCTGGTGGAACGCAATCACCAGCCACCAATCACCGACCACCAACCACCTTTTTTAAAACACCCTCGCTTCGTTTTTAAGCTTCTCGATCAGCTTCGCCGCGACTTCCGCCGCCGAGCCTTCGATGAACTGCGTCTGTTTGTTTTTGACCGGCAGATAGACGCTGCGGAATTCCATCTTCGGCGCGAGCTGAGCCGGGTCAATGCCGAGCGCGGCGGCGTCGAGCTTTTTGATCTCTTTCTTCTTCGCGGCCATGATGCCTTTGAGCGTGGCGTAACGCAGTGTGTTGATGCCCGACTGGATAGTCAGCACGGCGGGCGCGGGCATGCTCACCCACTGGAAAAAGCCATTTTCAAGCTCGCGTTTGACGCGGATGCGCCCGTCCTGCGATTCGACATCCATGACGATGGTCGTGTGGGGCAACCCCAGCAATTCAGCCGCGATCACGCCTGTTTGCGCGAATCCGAAATCGTCCGATTGCAAACCCGTCAGCAGCAGATCGAAGCCTTCGGCCTTCGCCGCCGCCGCAATCGCGGTCGCGACGCCGAACGCGTCGAGCTTGTCGAACGTCGCGTCTTCAAGATGAATGCCCCGGTCCGCGCCTCGCGCCAGAGCTTCCTTGATCACCGATTGCACGCGCGCCGGGCCTAGCGAAAGCGCGATCACCTCGCCGCCGTGTTTTTCCTTCAATTGCAGCGCGGCTTCCAGACCGTAAGCGTCCGACTCGTTGATTTCGTAAGTCAGATCGCGATCCTGAATCCACGTCCCTTGTTCGTTGATCCGAAGAATCGAATCATTCTTCGGCACCTGTTTCAGACAGACGATGATTTTCATGACGACTCC
>JAJVID010000037.1:59822-66572 GCA_022072205.1 Acidobacteriota bacterium | reverse complement strand
CGTTTATTGCCGATCTTGCCCAGAGCTTTGACTGCGCTGTGTCGCGCGCGGACGGCTTTGTCCTTCAGCAATTCGATCAAATGATCTACCACCTGATCGTCTTTCTTCTCCTTGTTCAACTCTTTGCCGAGCGCGCCCAGACAGCTTATCGCCGCGACGCGGATCGGCGCTCGCTCGCCGTATCGGCTGTGATTGACGGCCATCTCAACGGCGCGTTTCTCTTTGGCCTGCGCGAAGCCGTGAAAAATCGCGGCGGCTATGACCTCTTGCCAGGATGTGCGGGAAATCGAGGCGCGGAGTATATCATACGGTTTGTCGCCGCCGATGCTGGCTAAAGCCCGCGCCGCAGCGACTGCGACGTAATAGCTTTTATCCCCGCCCAGAGCTTCGCCTAAAAGTTCTATCGCCGCGTCATCTTTGAAATTGCCCAAAGCCCAGACCGAGGCGCGGCGCACGCGCGAATCTTCAGTCGCGCGGTAAGCTCCGATCACTGCCGTCCGCGCGCTTTCCGTGCCGATCTCGCCCAGGCTTATGGCTGCGGCCATCCGCACGCCGTAAAAATCATCGCCGAGCAGAACCGCGCGCAATGCGGCGACAACTTCCTCGCTTTTGAACGCGTTCAGTTCACGCGCCGCCCGCGCGCGATCCATCGCGTCTTCGGCGCGCGTCAGTTGAAACATCAACTCCTGCGCCGATTTCTCGAAGCGCATCTCC
Source organism: Acidobacteriota bacterium (assembly GCA_022072205.1). GTDB lineage: Bacteria > Acidobacteriota > Blastocatellia > RBC074 > RBC074 > JAJVID01. The sequence continues at coordinate 65,858 of JAJVID010000037.1, read as the reverse complement.
TTGAAAATACGATGGCCTTTGTCGAAGAGAACCATCCTGGGTTTTGAATCGCAGGGGAAGTAGAAATCCTGCTCCGCTTTTTCGACCACGACTCGATAACTTGCGCGACGCTCGGTTTCGATCACCGCGCCCGGCTCGACCGTCACGATTTCAATCTCGACAGGAAAGCGAAAGACAGGCGTTTTGTCTTTAATTTCCTGAACCTGTTTGACCGAGAGCTTCAACAGATTCTGCTCGCGCCGCCATTCGTAACCGACTTCCAGTTCGGGATGGCCCGCGCCGTGAAGCCATTGATCGAAGAACCAGTGCAGATTCCGCCCCGTCGCCTCTTCAATCGCGGTTTTGAAATCGTTGGTCTCGGCGTTCCCGAATTCGTGCTTGTTCAGGTAATGCGCCAGCGTTCGGAAGAACGCGTCGTCGCCCAATTCCCACCGGAGCATATCCAGCACGCACTCGCCTTTTTCGTAAGCGTGCCTGTCCATCACGTCTTCGGAAAAACGATAGCGGTTCGAGACAATCGGTCGGCGGTGGCTCGTGCGATCTTCGCGCAGGTAAGTCAAGAAGTCCTGGAACAGAACGAAGCGCGCCTTGTCGCGTCCGCTCGTGTGTTCATTCCAGAGGTATTCGCTGTAAGTCGCAAAGCTTTCGTTGAGCCAGATGTGCGACCAGTCTTTGCAAGTCACCAGATCGCCCCACCACTGATGCGCCAGTTCGTGCGCGACGATGTCGTCGTAACTCAAATCAATCGTCGCGTTGTCGTCCAGCAGGCAGCGGTCGGTGAAGGTCGAAGCCGAAGTGTTCTCCATCGCGCCGAACAGAAAGTCGTCCACCAGAACCTGCGCGTATTTCGGATATGGATAAGCGTATCCGAACTTGTCCTCGAAGAATTTGATCATCTTCGGTGTTGAACCGAACAGCCGCTGGCCTTCGCGGGCGCGGTTTTTGTAAACGTAGTAATCAACCGGAAGGCCGTCGTAACCGTCGTTGATCGTCTCGTATTCGCCCCCGGCGCCGATGACTATCGTTACCAGATAAGCCGGATGCGGCTGCGACTGGCTCCAGTGGAAAGTCCGCGTGCCTTCGCCGTTGTTTTCGCGCACACCGATCAGTTCGCCATTCGAGAGCGCGAAGAAGCTGGATTTGACGGTGGCGAGCATTTCGGTGGTCATCTTCTGATTGGTCACGTCGTGGCAGGGGAACCACCAGTGCGCGTCTTCGTTTTCGCCCTGCGACCAAATCTGGCGCGGCTTGTTCGGATAGGCTTCGTCAGGCTCGACGAAAAAGAGGCCTTTGCGCGGCGAACAGGAGTAGGCGATTTCGATGGTCAATTGCTCGTTGCGCTCGTAAGGCCGGTCGAGTTCGATAACCAGCTTTTCGGGATGAGTGTCGAAATCCAGCCGCCTTGCCATCTGGCTTGAGGATTGAGGCAGATCGCCTGTGCCGCGTTTCTCGACTGCGGTCAGCTTGACGCCGCTGATCGCCATCTCCGCGATGTCCAGTTCGAAATGCGTCAAGCCGTTGTTGATCGGCGAGAGCGTGAAGGTTGCTGAGCCTTCGACTGTACGCCGGTCGTAATCGAACCGCAGATCGAGCTTCAGATGTTTGATGGCGACGCTGCGGTCGGGCGTGTGGTGTTCGTCGCCCGCGATGGGTTCGCGTTCGATGTTGACAGTGGCGTCGTACAAATTGACGTCAGCCCACTGGCGCGGATCGAGCAATGCCGGATGAATGAGTGGATCGTTGATGCTCATGGTTCGCGTAGTTTCGATATTCATTCATCAACTTGCAAGCCCTGCGTGTTCAAGCTCCGCTTGACGATTCAACCCCGCATCGCGCACTCTACCCGGCCAGAGAACGACGCAAAGGATATTCACCGGATGAGCGATCACACTTTCTCTCTATTTCATCAGGCCGCGCCGCCCAAAAGCGGTCTTGAAGGGAAGCCGCCGCTGTTGCTCCTGCTGCACGGATACGGCGCGAACGAAGACGACCTGTTTTCGCTCGCGCCTTACCTGGACGAACGATTTATGATTGTCAGCGCGCGCGCGCCGATCACGTTGCAGCCCGCCTCTTACGCCTGGTTCAACCTGGGCTTCACCCCACAGGGAATTGTTGTCAAGCCGGAAGAGGTCGAAGGCAGCCGCAAGATTCTCCACAAATTCATCGGTGAGATTGTCGAGACCTATCAATGCGATCCGAACGCGGTTTATCTGATGGGATTCAGTCAGGGGGCGATGATGAGCCTGTCAGTCGCATTGATCTATCCCGGATTGGCAGCGGGCGTGGTGGCGATGAGCGGAAGACTGATGCCGCAGATTTCATCGAAGATTCCAGACAAAGACGCCCTGATCGGATTGCCGATCTTCGTGGCGCACGGCGAGAACGACGCGGTGATCCCGATCAGCCAGGGGCGCGACACGCGCGCGAAGTTGTCTGAGTTGCCGGTTGATCTGACTTACCGCGAGTACGAAATGGGGCACGAAATTTCTTACGAGAGTTTGGAAGACATCGCCGGCTGGCTGAAAGATCGGCTGGATCATTCGTCGGCAGCCACAATTATCAACTGATCGGAAGAGATAACGGAAAAAATGGAAATATCGGAACAAACGGAATTTTTCCTGAAGAGTTTTCCGTCTGTTCCGTTATCTCTCCCGCGCCTCATTTTGGAAAAAGAAACTTCAACGCGGGTTCCACGCGCAATCCCCAATCGTGTTCGTTGTGCTGTCCGCCTTTGACCTGCAGGAATTTCAGATCGGAATTCAATCGCCAGCCCTGCGCGATCAATTCGTCGCGCAAAGCTCGCGCGTAGCCTGGCGTGAACTTGCCCTCTTTCGTCCCGACATCCAGCCAGATTCGCGTCGAGGGTTTGGCCTTCAATCGTTTCACCACGCGCAGGATCAGGCCCTGATCCCACCAGACCGAAGGCGACATGACCATCAAACGGCTGAAGACCTGCGGGTATTTCAACCCCAGATACAGCGTCACCAACCCGCCGAGCGATGATCCGCCAAGTCCTGTATGTGCCGGCCCGGTCATCGTGCGATAGTGGCGGTCAATGAAGCTTTTCAACTCCTCGACGATGAAACGTCCGTAAAAATCGGCTTTGCCGCCTCGTTTCTGTTTCGGATCAACCGTCGGCGTGTATTCGTCAATCCGATACTGTCCCGTGTTGTAAGCTCCGACGATGATCATCGGCTCGATCTCGTTTTTTTCGATCAGCCCGCGCGCGGTTTTGTGAACGCCCCACTCGACGCCGCCGAAGGCCGTAGCCGGGTCGAACAGGTTCTGCCCGTCGTGCATATAAAAGACCGGATAACGCCGCGCGGTTTCGGCTTCGTACTCCGGCGGCAGCCACACGATCACATTGCGGCTGTGTTCGAGGAACCGCGATTGGAAATCGTCGTGGCGCCGAAATTCGCCTGAATCTTCTGCTGTGATGTTGTCGGAAAACCCTGATTGCAAAATCTTCCCTCTCGAATAGACCGGAAAAAATAATCGCAAAATATTAGCGGTAAGTGGCGCGCGCGCTTCACGCGGCGGCGCGCGATCTGAATAATACACAAATCATCCGCGAAGTAACGAAGCAATGTCCTGAATCAATGAAAACACCTGGAAGCGCGCGCGGCTCGCATGCGTGGTTTCGTTCGGACGCGCTTCTCATCGAAGCTCTGCGCGCGCCCCCGGGTTCATTTGGAGGAAAACCATGTTTCGACATTCGATCATCGTTCTGGCTTTCATCGCGTTACTGGCTGCCGCCGAAAAGAGTCCGGCGCAGTCGCAAACCCAATCCGCGCCCGCCGGCGCCGCGCAGTCCAAAAACGATTACGGCAAGGCGGAATCCTGGTTGTGCCGCCCCGGCAGAAAGGACGCCTGCGCGGTTGATTTAACTACAACCGTCGTCGCCGCAAACGGAAAACTCACTGAGGAGAAATGGGCCGCCAATCCGAAAGCGCCGATTGATTGCTTCTACGTCTATCCGACGGTTTCACTCGACGCGACGCCGAACAGCGATATGAACGCGGGACCGGAAGAACGCAGCGTCGTTCAGCATCAATTCGCGCGCTTTGGCTCGCAATGCCGCGTTTTCGCGCCGCTCTACCGGCAGGTGACGCTGACTGCGTTGCGCGCCGGGATCGCCGGCAGGCCGATGGCCGTTGATCGCGCGCTCGGTTACAACGACGTGGTTGACGCGTGGAAATACTATCTGGAACACGACAACCAGGGGCGCGGCGTCGTGCTGATCGGCCACTCGCAAGGCTCCGGCGTGCTGACGCAACTGATCCGCAACGAGATTGACGGCAAACCCGCGCAGGAGCGGATCGTCTCCGCGATGCTGCTGGGAACTAATATCCCCGTGCCGAAAGGCAGGGATGTTGGCGGAGCGTTCCAACACATGCCTCTCTGCCACGCGGCGAATCAAACAGGCTGCGTGATTACCTACGTCACTTTCCGCGCCACCGCGCCGCCGCCTGCGAACAGCCGGTTTGGTCGCGTGGCGGGCGAAGACAGAGTTGCGGCCTGCGTCAATCCCGCCGCGCTCGGTGGAGGCAGCGGAGAATTGCGCGCTTATTTGAGCGCTCGCCGCGCCAGCGCCTCATCATCAGCGGAGCCTCCACCCTGGGTTACGCCTGCGCAGCCGATCAACACGCCGTTTGTGAGCGCGCCCGGACTGCTGACAGCCGAATGCGTCTCGAACGAAAAAGGCTCATACCTTGCGGTCACGACTCATGGCAATCCGAAAGACCCGCGCGCCGATGACATCGCGGGAGATGTGGTGGTGGGCGGGCAGGTTCAGGCTGACTGGGGGTTGCACTTGATTGACGTACAAATCGCTATGGGCAATCTGGTAGAGATCGTCGGCCAGCAGGCGAAGGCGTATCTGGCAAAGCAGAAGAAGAAATAATAGCCGATATGGCTTGGAAAGTTTTTGATGAGAACGAGACATTTCCAGGCAAGATGACCGCGGACCTATTCGTGGAAAACGTGTTGGTGATTGAAGTGAAAGCTTGCAAGCCCATCATTACGATCCCCAAAGAACAAAACTATGATCGAGGACAAACTGAAATTATTGAGAGAGAAGAACGCCGCCGCCGAAGCCGGCGGCGGTGAAGCGCGAATCGAACGCCAGCACAAGGAAGGCAAAATGACCGCGCGTGAACGCATCGAGTTCCTGCTCGACGACGGCACATTCGAGGAGTTCGACAAGCTGGTCACGCACCGCTCGCGCGATTTCGGGATGGAGTCGCAGCAATATCCCGGCGACGGCTTCGTCACCGGCCACGGACTGATTGACGGGCGCGAGGTCTTCGTCTTCGCGCAGGACTTCACCGTCTTCGGCGGCTCGCTTTCGGAAACCAACGCGCAGAAGGTCTGCAAGATTATGGACCTGGCGATGAAGGTCGGCGCGCCTGTGATTGGTTTGAACGATTCGGGCGGCGCGCGCATTCAGGAAGGCGTGGCTTCGCTCGGAGGTTACGCTGACATCTTTTTGCGCAACACGCTGGCTTCGGGCGTCATCCCGCAGATTTCGGCGATTATGGGGCCGTGCGCTGGCGGCGCGGTCTATTCGCCTGCGATCACAGATTTCACGGTGATGGTCAAAAACACCAGCTATATGTTCATCACCGGCCCCGACGTGATCAAAACCGTCACGCACGAAGAAGTGACGAAAGAAGAGCTTGGCGGCGCGATGACGCACAATCAGACGAGCGGCGTGGCGCATTTCGCGGCTGAAAATGAAGAAGGCTGTTTGCGATTGATCCGCGAGTTGTTGTCGTTCATCCCGTCGAACAATCTGGACGATCCGCCGCGCATCCCGTGCGACGATCCCATCGAACGATCCGACGAGGCGCTCAACACCATCGTCCCGCCCGAATCGAACAAGCCTTATGACATTCGCCGCATCATCGAATTAGCCGTTGACGACGGATACTTCTTCGAGATTCAGGAGCATTACGCGCGCAATATCGTCATCGGCTTCGCGCGTCTGAACGGGCAACCGGTAGGCATCGTCGCCAATCAACCGGCTTTTCTGGC
>JAJVID010000037.1:55929-59722 GCA_022072205.1 Acidobacteriota bacterium | reverse complement strand
CAATCCCAGCGAGACCGCTGACAATCGTCCGCCTCGCGCGACAAGCGCCGGAATGATCGCCAGCAGCGCGCACAACGTTCCGGTCAACAATCCGCAGCCAAGCAGCAGCGCGTTTTCAGCGATGACCATCAACGACAGATGCGACGACCGATAACCGACCGCGCGCATCAACGCCAGTTCGCGCCGGCGTTCGAGCACGTTGCGCAACAGCACGGTCGCCAGTCCCAACGTGCCGAGCAACAATCCCAATCCGCCGAGAGTTTGAAATGTCGAAAGGTAAGTGTTTTCGACCTGATGAAAGCTTGCCAGCTTCTCTTCAGTTCCGACGGCGTCGAAGCCGAAATCAGACAGCTTCTCTTCCAACGTCGCGGCGACATCAGGCGGGCCGTCAATCAGGAAGAAGCGATAACCTTCCTGATCGGGAAAAAGCTTTTTGAAGTTCGCTTCCGACATCAGCAACTCGCCCTGGAAGATGCTGTCGGCAAGCGCGGCGACCACGCGAAGCTTGATCGGCGCGCCGTTGCTGGCGTTGATCGTTATCTCGTCGCCGAGTTTGAGATGCAAAACGTAAGTCAGCGAATTGGCGTCGGCGATGACCGGCGCGGCGCCATCGCCCAGTTGTTGATCGAGCAGCGACCAGGGATTGGTCTTTTCCCCATCGGTCTTCGCCAGCGACGATTGAAACGCGAAACGCGACTCTTTGATGAAGCTTTCCGGCGCGCCGAGGATTCGCGGATTGCGCGGCTGATAGAGATTCAAGCAACTCGCGTCATCACCGGGCCGCAGCCGAAACCGCGTGAACTTCACGCCCGCAAGCTTATCGTCGTTGAGGTTCAACTCTTCCCTGCCTTCGTCGCTGTTCAGATCGTGAATGATCGGCAACAGCGATTCAGCCATCAACGGATAACCGCCATTGCCCGATTTCTTGTCGAGCGCCCCAGCAGCGCCATCTCGTCGAAAAGCGTCAACCGAAACGATGATGAACGCGGCGGAAGCGATCAACGCAATGCAAAGCACGCTGCGACCGGGCCGCGTCGTCGCGTTGCGAAATCCCATCCGAGCCATCGGCCACGCGCCTTGGCCCTGAATCGTCCGCTTCTTGTCCGAACGCAGCCACGCCGACCAGAAGAACAGAATGGCGATGAGCAGCAACGCGCCCGCGCCGAAAAATCCACCGACCTGCCCGATCAACTTCGACGCGGCGGCGGCCAGCAAAGCCAATCCAAGCGCGCCGAAAATCACAGCCAACCGCGATGCCGAGAGAAACGCGAACCGTGAGCGACGGCTGCCGCTCGCTGACCCCTGATCGCTGACAACCGATCCCGAAAGCAAACTGCGCGGCGACGCGGGCGTCAGCCCTCGCATCGTCCACCAGACGCAAACCAGAGCCGTGATGATCCCAGCGACCGCGCCGATCAACAACGACTGCGGCGTGATGCTCAATCGCAACATAGTCGTGCCGACCGCGCCGACCCACCACGTGCGCAATCCGAACATCATCAGCGCGCCGTAGGCAATCGCGCCGATCAAGCCCGCGACGCTGCCGGCCAAGGCAAGCGCAAAGCCTTCGCGCAGAAACAGCGAGCGAATCTGTTTGATCGAAAAGCCGACCGCGCGCAACAAACCGATCTCGCGCAGCCGCTGTTCGACGCCTAGTTTGAAAAACAGCGTCGTCAGCAACAACGCCGAAATTACCAGGAAGAAGCTGAAGTAGGCGAAGTATTCGCCGAAGTCCGTCGCGCCGCGCGAGGCTTGCAGGCTCTGCTCTTTGACCGATTGGATGTTCAAGCCCATCTGCGCGGGATCGAGCGCGTCGCGCAGGTTCTGTTCAAAGTTTTTGCGCGCCGGTTCAAGGTCGCCGCTCTGCGAAATCGCGCGAATCGAAGTCAGCTTGCCATAACGCGACGCCCAGAGCTTCTGCCCAACAGCAAGCGGAATGAAAGCCTTCGGCGTCGTGCGAAATTGTTTCCAGTAATCTTCATCTTTCGTGCGCACGCGATTCAGATCAATCGGGAACGGCGGATCCCAATCGGCCAGACTGTCCGTGTCGGTGATGCCGGGATAATCGGGCGCGAGGTTGCGGTCGGCGGCCAGGCCCTGCATCGGCGTAATCGCGGCCACCTCGAATTGCGCGCTCTGCGTGTCCAATCGGCCTTCTTCGCGCCAGAGATAATATTCAAGCGTCAACGAATCGCCTGCCTTCGCTCCGAGATCGCGCGCCGCCCAGTCGTTGAGGATGATCTGGTTTTCTGTTTGCGGCGTCGGGCGTTCGCCGAGCAGTCCGCGATAACTCTCCTGATCGAGGGCGACGACGAGCGAGTAAGGAATCTCGCGGTCGCCGATGCGAATCGTGTTGGCGAGATAAGTCAGAATTTCGGCGGCGCGCAGATTGGATTTTTCAGCGGCGGCTTTGGCCTTCTCCGCCAGAACGTCGTTGATGACCGAACTGTCGCTTTCGAGCGAGATGGCCTGCTGCTGTTCGAGCGTTCTCAACTTCAATCCCAAATCGGCCAGTGTGAATTTGTCTTTGAGAATTTGCGCTGCAATTTGCGCCGATTGACTGCCAGTGTTTTTAGCCGAAAGCAGAATCACATTTGCCTTGCCGTCCTGCTCGATGTTTCTTTGCAGTTTCTTCAGTTCGACAAAGATCGCGCGCACCGCGCCCTGCTGCGGACGCAGCGAAAATTCGCCAAGCGAAACCGATGGCAAAGCCTCGCGCATCGTCAGCCGAACCGTGCTGCCAAGATCATCCTTGCGCCCGTGCAGCGATTCAGCCGGAATCGCCGAAGGTTTTTCGATTCGCAAGACCAGCGTGTCGCCCTGCTTCGCGCCAAGCTCCCCGGCCAGAGCCTGGCTGAGCAGCACGTCGTTGCCTTCAGGCGTTTGCGTGTTCGCGCCGTGAAATTTCCAGAAGCGTTCGTCAACACCATAAACCTGCACGCCTCCGGCGCGGGCCCCAATCTGATTGCCTTCATCGCGCGTCACAACGGCTTCGAGCGCAATCAACGGAACCGCGCCGTTGAAGTTCGCCGCGAATTGTTCGTGCGATTGCAGATCGTCGGCGAGTCGCTCGCGGAAAAATCCCTGCGCGGTGATGACGAAATCGGTCTTGCCCAATCGAGCCAGCGCCAGGTCGCGCAAACTCGCTCGCACCGAATCGCCGACGAGCAACGCGCCCGCGAGCACGGCCACTGCGGTCGCCACGCCGAAAATGACCGCGAGATTCGTGCGCCAGTAATGCTTGAGATTTCGATTGACGAGCGTCGAAAAGTTCATGACAGGAGTTGCAGCTTGCGTTCGATCAATTCAAACCGGGCGGGAAATTTCGCGGCGAGTTCCGCGCTGTGCGTGACGACGATCAAAATCGTCTCCTGCTGTTTGTGCAAATCGAGGAGCAGCGACGCCACGTTGTCAGCCGAATGCCGGTCGAGATTGCCTGTCGGTTCATCGCACAACAGCAGCGCCGGTTCGCGAATCAACGCGCGAGCGATGGCCACACGCTGCTTTTCGCCGCCCGACAATTCAGCCGGGCGATGATCCAGGCGTTCAGATAGGCCGACCTGCGCGAGCAGCTTCTTTGCGCGCTCGACGTAATCTTTGCCGCCGCCGGCGACCAGCGTCGGCGTCAACACGTTTTCGAGCGCCGAGCATTGCGGCAGCAAACAGTGATCCTGAAAAACAAAACCGATCTTCTGATTGCGAAATGCGGCCATCGCCGATTCGTCGAGCTTGAACGGATTCTGGTCGTCGAGCGTGACCTCGCCCGAAGTCGGCGGCTCCAACGCGCCGACGA
>JAJVID010000037.1:53120-55829 GCA_022072205.1 Acidobacteriota bacterium | reverse complement strand
TCAACGGCGTTGGCGACGCGCGTCACGCCGACTTGCGAAACGACCTGGAAAGCTTCCCATTTTTCAAAGCCGTAATCGTCCACCAGCCAGTTGATCAATTCGACTTGCGCGATGCGGAAGGCGTCCATCAGCGGGCGGACGCTGCCCGTCGCCATTATGTATTCGCTGTTTTCGATGCGCGGCCAGCGAATCCGCTTGCCTTTGATCAGATCGAATCGGAACGTCACGTCCATGCTCGTTTCGAGTCCGGAGCCGCAAACCTCGCCGTCGCCTTGCAGCGCGTGGCCGTCGCCGAAATAAAAAAGCGCGCCGTCGTGAAAGATCGGCAGGTAGACGGTCGCGCCTTCGCACACGTCGGACGCGTCCATATTGCCGCCGAAATCTCCGGGCCAGAGTCCGGCCCACGACTCTTCGCCCTGCGGCGCGACGGCCACGCGTCCGAGCATCGGCTTCAACTCGACTTCGATGCGTTTCATTTTGCTGTTCGGAAGATCGAGAACGCCGACATTGCGTTCGCGGTCAAGTTTCCAGACGAAACGTTTGGCCGGAGTCGGATCATTGAGCATCGGCGTGCGCCGGTCGTTGGCGAGCGCGCTGAAACCCGGCGAATGAGTCGAAACAGCCGTGTCGCGGTTCGGACGCAGCTTCAAGATTTTGACGACGAGCGTGTCGTTCGGCGTCGCGCCTTCGATGTGGAACGGCCCGACCTCGCCGGGCCACGCGCCGCCCGCGCGTTCGTACCAATCGCCCCATAGCGAACTCGTTTCGACGATGTCGCCGGGCTTGACGCGCAAAACCGGCGGGCGTTTGGCGAAGGTCGGATAACCAACTTTCGGCGTGAAGCGATGCGTTTCAAACGCTACACCCGAAGCCGAGAACGAGATCACAACCAGAATCAGCGCAACCGAACAGCAATGGCGCAACAAAATTTTCAAGCGCATGCTTTCTCTCCTCATTCACTGTAAATTCGCGTATACCTCAAGCGCGCGCGAAGCCATCCGGCTGACGCTGTAATGCTCGCGCACGCCCGCCGCGCCTCGTTTCGCAAAGTCGTTCGCCTCTTCGGGATTTTTCCAGAGCCAGTAGATCGCCTCGGCCAGGCTCGTCGCGTCGTTCGGCTCGAATAACACGCCGCCGCCCGTGCGTTCGATGACTTCAGGCAACGATCCCCAATCGGGCTGCGCGACCGGCACGCCGCTCGCCATCGCTTCGAGCGCCGACAATCCTTTCGGTTCAGCGTAAGTCGTCGGCATCGAGAGCACGTCGAGTTTTTGCAGGAACCGCAGCTTGGCTTCGCGCTCCAACGCGCCGTGATAATGGAATTCGCCCGACAATCCCGCGTCGCGCATCTCGCGTTCGATCCCGCTCAGATAGCCTTTGTGTTCGGGCGCGAGATAGCCGGCGACTTCCAAACGCGCGGGCGGGAAATCGTCGCGCTTGCGAAGCAGCCGGTAAGCTTCGGCCAGCGTGTGCAAGCCTTTTTCCGGCGCGACGCGCGCGAAATAGCCGACGGTGAAACGGCCATTGTCGCGCGGGCGATGCGGAACGGTCATCGGTTCGTAATCTTTCAAATTGATGCCGAGAGGGACGACGTGAATCTTCTCGCGCGGGATGCCCAGATAACCGGCCATAAAATCGGCGTAATAGCCGCTGACCGCGATAAAGGCGTCAACATATTTCGCGTGTTCGTGAATCAACGCGAGCGCCTGGCTGTGGTACGGCTCGCGCATTCCATCCAGAAACAGGTCTTCGCCTTGCAGCGTGCAGCAGACGGGCCGCCCGGTCGCTTCCTTGATCGGCCTGGCCAATCCGAGCAACATCGAATTCTGCATGTCAATCACGTCGGGCGCGGGCTGAGCCTTCAGCCAGTCAATGAATTTATCAATCTCCTTGCTCTGATGGCCTTCGGAGCCTTTCAGAATTGAGATCGTCAGTTCGCTGAGCGAATCGGGATCAACCGCGATTGACCGCTTGGACGCGGCTTTCAAGGCGAACTGCGAATCCCAGATTTTGTCGAGCCAGCGCGGAGTGTGGCGGAAGATGGATGAACGCTGTTCGAGATAGACGCTGATGCCGCCGAAGAAAATCTTCTTGCTGCTCACGTTCGGCTCGTCGGTCAGCGGCGGCGTGTAAAGCGGCAGCAGCGTGACATTGTGCCCCTGCTTGATCAGCTCAGCGGCGAGCGCGTTATCGCGCAAACAACTGCCGCAATACATTCCGGCGGCGCCGGCGGTGATGTAGAGAATCTGCATAAAAAGACTTTCGCCACAGAGCGCACAGAGAACACCGAGAAATCTACCCAACCTTTCTCTGTGTTCTCTGTGTGCTCTGCGGCTAATTTTAAGCGGCTGCGGCGCGTTGAAAAGCCCGCCGCGCGTACAGATGCTCGAACAAATTGCCTTCGTGCGGCTGATCCCACGCGATCTTCATCGTCGGGATCGGCCCGATGTTCAGCCGGTCAACGTGCGGCGACGCGACCAGCTTGTTGATCAGCTTTTGATCATTCGTGATTGCGGTGACGACGAGCGACGGCCCCATCGCTTCGGGCAACTCTTCCGGTTTGACTTCGACGACGCTGGCGAACGGGAAGAGAAATTCGCGGTTGGCCAGCGGATGATCGTGGCTTTCGACGTGAACGATTGTCGGCAGCAGATAAGTTGCGCCTTCCCATTCGACCAATCGCGCGCCGCGAACTTTCTCAGTCACGTC
>JAJVID010000037.1:50679-53020 GCA_022072205.1 Acidobacteriota bacterium | reverse complement strand
AGCACGCTTTTCATCTCGGCCATCACGCCGCTGATCTTCGACATGTTTTTGCGAACCAGCACGTGCGGCATTCCGGTTGTGGCCGAAAGCTGGCGGACGTAATCATCCGGCGTCTGCGGCTCATCGCCTACGGGCAGCGTGTCGTTCATAAAGTAATCAGCCGCGCGTTTGAGCATCGCGATCAACTGCTCGGTCGTGAACGCGGCGAGCAGATCGCGGCTCGTTTCCTGATCGAGCAGATCGCGCCGGATCAAGCCCGCGTTGGCCTGGCTGATTTCGACGAAGGTCTCGCGCGTCTTGAAATGCGGGACGCGCGCGATGTCAATGCTTTTGTACGGATTGCCTTTGCGAAGGATTGGTATGTGAAGCATAGGAAAAATTCCGATTGATTACGCAGTTTGAAAATTCCGCTATGGCCGGCCATCCTCAATAACGCTGGCGCAACGCCGGCTCCGAAGCCGCGCTCCCACTAACCGACTGACACAATCTGGTCTCGGACTTCGGACGGAAGCGACCACAAATATTCACGCACTTCCAAGTTCATTCGATCCAGCTCCGCCAAATAACCACCTACCGACAGTTTGTAGTTGGTCAAGTTCGTCTCCATTTTGCGGATCTGAGCGATTTGCTCTTGAAAATATCTGATGCGGTCCAGAATCGCTTGAAATTCCTGATCATTCTTAATCACGGCTGGTTACCTCAACAATTCCTCTGAGTGTTCCGTCTCGCTTTGTTTGCCAAAACTCAATCGCAGCTTGCTCGCCGCCCAATGCGGCCATTTTCCTCACCCAAAAAACGCTCGCGCCTTCAAGATTCTGGCAAGCCATATGGTCAAAGACAACCGCCGCTTCGCCGCTCAACTGGTTTGAGTCGAACGAATCTTCCATCAGTAGAAAAACATCAACGTCATTGGGTGAAGGCTTGGCGGTAATGAATGAGCCGTAAACGATGAACCTTGCGACCTGCTCCGTGCTCCGCGTCAGATCGTAAATTCTAGTCAGTCTTTGAGCCACGGCTTGCCGCTGAAAGCCACCCTGGCCAAAATGTTCGATGACGTCGGCCAACGTCGCCTGATGAACGCCAACAGGCAGGTCACCGTTACTGTCGTATTCGGGCCATTCTTTCATCTCGAATCAACCGGTGGTTTGTTATTCCAGACTCCACAACGCCACCGCCGCATCATCTTTCGTATTCCTCAGTACACCCCTTCAACTACTGTAGTCTGGAATCGCGAAAACGGTCTGACGTTGCGCACGCCGTCCCAGGGATATGTTTCGCACGGCGGTTCGCGTTCGCATTCGTCGCGTTCCAGGAAGCGCGGCATGAAGAATTCTTTGGTCAGCGTCGTCAGCCGCACGCGCCCGGTCTGGCCGTATTCGACGATCTTCGACGGCTCGTCCGGGTCAACCACTTCGATCATCGCGCGCGGGCAGGGCGGGTAATAAATGATGGCGTAGTTGTCCGCCGGGTCGAACGGTTTGTGCGTGGCCAGGCCCATCAGCGTGTTGCCGTAGGTCGGAGCGAAATACGCGCCTTCCATCAACTCTTCGACGGCGAAGCGATGGAATTGCGGCGTCATTTCGGTGCCGCCGCAAAATACGCCGGTGACGCCCATTTTTTTCAGCGACAGTTTTTCGCACAGCGCTTCGAGCAGCTTCGGCGTGGCGAACATGCATTTGATGTTCGGATGGGCTTTCAGAATCGTGACGGCCTGGTCAATGACGTGCTGTTTGTAGCGTTCCATCATCTGCATCTCGCCCCACTTGATCAGCTTGATGACCCAGCGCGGGTCGAGGTCAACGCAGAAAGCGATGCCGCCGCGATGTTGGGCCAGATGCTCGACTGCCAGACGCAAGCGGCGCGGCCCGCTCGGCCCCAGCATCAACCAGTCGGCGCCTTTCGGGAAAAATTCATCGGGCAGCGTCTCGCTGAATTGCTCGTAATCAATTCGGAAATCTTCCGACGCGATGCGCGATTTGGGCACGCCGGTGCTGCCGCCGGTCTCGAACGTGTAGATCGGTTTGCCGGCCAGCCCTTTCGGAACCCAGCGTCTGACGGGGCCGCCGCGCAGAGCTTCGTCCTGGAAGAAGCCGAACTTGTCCAGGTCTTCGTAAGTTTGGATATCCTTGCGTGGATCGAAATCCAAACTCTTTGCGTGTTCGAGCCAGTAAGGCGTTCCGGTTTCGGGATTGAAATGCCACTCGACGATCTCGCGCACGTGCGCGTCGAGCCTTTCCTTTGCTGCTTTCATCTTCGCCTGCATTTCGGCGGTTGCGGTAGCGCTCATGATTTTTCTGCCTCTGATATGAAGTCGCGTCAGTAGCCCGACCGTGAGGGAGGG
>JAJVID010000037.1:21102-50579 GCA_022072205.1 Acidobacteriota bacterium | reverse complement strand
GCACGTGCGCGTCGAGCCTTTCCTTTGCTGCTTTCATCTTCGCCTGCATTTCGGCGGTTGCGGTAGCGCTCATGATTTTTCTGCCTCTGATATGAAGTCGCGTCAGTAGCCCGACCGTGAGGGAGGGCTTTCGTGTCAGTAGCCCGACCGTGAGGGAGGGTTTGATTGCGGATCCAAGCCCTCCCTCACGGTCGGGCTACTGACACTGAGTGGTTGCGATTGCTAAAACGTCAAATCGCCCGATCAGGTTTCGAGCGTGAAGGGATTAAAGTTTGTGTCGCGGTCGAAATAATCTTCGTGCTCCGCGCGCTTCAGGAAGTTGACGATCTGATAAGTGAACGGCGTGGCCAGCGCTTCCCAGCCGACTTTCATCGCGTAGTTGCTCAACATCACGGCGAAGACCTGTTCATTGGTCATAATCGAAGAATTGAGAAACGCCAGCGGGTAAAAGATCAGCGAGTCAACGCCTTCGCCGACAATCGTCGAACCGATGGTTCGCATCCACAGCCATCGGCCTTTGGTTCTCAGCTTCATTTTGGCGAGCACGAACGAATTGGCGAATTCGCCCGCCCAGAACGCCGTCAGCGACGCGAAGACGATGCGCGGCGTGCTGCCGAAGATCATCTCGTAAGCGTCCTGCCCTTTCCATCCCGGCGCCGCAGGCATTTTGACGACGGCCCAGCTCATAAACGCCGCGAAGATCAGCGCGCCGAAGCCCGCCCAGATCACCCGGCGCGACCGCGCGTAACCGTATACTTCGGTCAAAATGTCGCCGAATAGATAGCTCAGCGGAAAAAACAGAATGGCCGTGCCGAACTGCACGCCGCCGATGGCGCTGACCTTCTGCACTCCGATGATTCCCGAACAGAGCAGGACGGTGACGAACGCGGCCATCACCAGATCGTAATATTTGTAGACGCGGCGCGTGTGTACGCGTGCAGCGATGTTTTCCAAACGGTAATCCCCCTGAAGCCCCATCCTTCTATCAGAGAAGGCGAAGTAAAGTCCAACCTGAGACCGTAAAGATTCAAAGCCTTCAAAGCTTTGGCTCTCGACTTGAAAAGTTATCGTTGAGAAATCCAGACGCAACACGGAGGGAACTGATGCCACTGACCAATACAGATCAATCCGTATCAAAACTTGTGTTCTTCTTTTGCGCTTTTGTGTTCACTCGCTCCTCATAAATTCCATCCACAACGAGTGAAAGTGATGGACCCCATTTTCGCGCCTCACCGAATACCGGCCACGATCATACGCGACCGACTTCAACCGCTTCTGGACCTCTTCGCAAATCCAAATGTCTTCCTGCTGAACCTCATCGCTCAGATCAACTGTCGTTTTGATCCGTTCCTTCGCCGCCGCTGATTCAACGTCGTGGAAATACCATTCGAAGATCGTCAGCGTCCGGTCGTGACCCAACGGGACGATCAAATTGGTCGAAAGATTGTCGGGATAGATGTTGAGCATCAGGTTCGGGAAGACCCAGAAATACAGCGCTTCGCTTTGTTCCGCCGTCGCGTTGTATCGGCGATCCGCGTCTTCGCCCGTTTTGATCGGCGCGTCCTGCAACGAATAGAATCGGCGCGTGATCGTGCGGTATCGCTGGTAATCAATCTCACGCATCAAGCTGGGGTGGATGATCGGCACGTGGTAGCCTTCGGCGTAGTTGTCAACGTAGACCTTCCAGTTGCAATTGATCAGGTAATCGCGCCGCTCGGCGAACTTCATCTCGGAAACCCGGCAATGTTTCGTCAACGCGGGGATGTCTTCAAAAAAGTCGAGCAGGCCGAATCTGTTCTCGCCGCCATCGAGTTTGGCGAAGATGAACTGCTCCCACGCCGCAACCTGAATCGGGATCAATCCCATTTCGCCGTGGTTGAAACATTCGACGCCGTCGAAATCGGGTACGCCAATCAACCGCCCGTCGGTCGCATAAGTCCAGCCGTGATAGCCGCATTGAAAATTCCTGCGCCGCCCGCAGCCTTGAGCCACCGGCCCGGCGCGATGGCGGCAGACGTTGTGGAAGCCTCTCAACTCTCCATCCTGCCCGCGAACGATCACGACCGGCTCTTCGCTCACATCGGCGGTGAAATACTCTCCCGGTTCGGCCACTTGATCGAGCCGTCCGACAAGCTGCCACGAGCGGTTGAATATCCGGCGTTGTTCGACGGCGAGATAAGCGGGATCGGTGTAACAGCGCGCGGGCAGAGTCTCCGCGCGTTCGATTCGCTCTTCAAAATCGAAATTCAGCAAGTCCATTTTCTTCCGGGTAACGGGTCGGGGTTGATTGAGCCTTGCATTCGGCGGGAAGGGTAAAGCCTGATTCGCGTTTTGGCAATGAATGCGGATCGCGCGATCTACCGGCTGAATGCCGCAATAATACTCGGCGTCAGGATGATCAGCCAGTCGTGCAAATATTCGAGCAGCATCCCGAACCCGAACCAGAGCGGGAAGAAATCCCACCGGATCAGCCCGTGCAGGTTGTACCGGCAATGCGCGTAGCTCCACGGGCATGCGCCCAGCATCCGCCGCAGCGTCCACCCGGCGGCGTATTCGACAATCCAGAAGCAACAGACGTAGATTGCGCCGCGCAGCAAAAACGGCCACGCGCGGATGGCGTCGTGCAGCGGCTCGAACAGCGGCGCGACGAGACCGTAGAGCGGAAAGCTCCACAGGTACGATTGCCCGCGCA
This sequence comes from Acidobacteriota bacterium, assembly GCA_022072205.1. Lineage (GTDB taxonomy): Bacteria > Acidobacteriota > Blastocatellia > RBC074 > RBC074 > JAJVID01. The sequence goes on along the minus strand of JAJVID010000037.1, from coordinate 47,887 downwards.
AGCTCCAGTTCTTTTCCTTGCCTTCGTATTTGTGCAGGATGGCCGAGACCGCGACTTCGGCGCAGATGCCCAGCAGTCCGTAGATGATGAATCGAACCAGCATAATCGGAATTTCGGATGAAACCTTGTCACGCCTCCCTGCGTCAATATCAGCGGAAGAGATTTGTATTTATCGCCACCGCCTTCAAATCTAATTTTCCACTCAAGCTGTTTCGGCAATCGCGTTTCTCAGGAGGAATCAGGTTATGCTTCGCATCAAAAACAGATTGATCATCTATCTGCTCGGCGCGGCTTTTCTTGCTCCGAGTTTTATCGTTCAGGCTCAAACAACTTACCAGAAGCCGCCGAAAGCCGTCCTTGATGTTCTCGACGCTCCGGCCAGTTCGCTGGTTTCGGTCAGCCCGACCAGAGACAGGATGCTTGTGGCGACGCCGGTTCGTTATCCATCAATCGCTGACCTGGCCGAACCAATGCTGCGCCTGGCCGGATCGCGCATCAACCCGAAGACCAACGGGCCGCACAATTCGATGCGGATCGTCAAACTGACCATCAAGAACATCGCGAGCGGCAAGGAGACGCCGCTTGCGCTTCCGCCCGGCGCAAATCTGGGGATGCCCGAATGGTCGAACGATGGCAAGCAGTTCGCCGTGACCAACACTACGAGCAACGGCGTTGAGTTGTGGATCGGCGACGCCGCGACGGGCAGGCTGCGCCGCATTCCGGGCGTGACGCTCAATACGGCTTTCAGCGGCGGTTTTGGCGGCAGGGGAGGTGATGCCGTGCAATGGATGCCGGACGGCAAGACGCTGCTCTGTCGCACGATTGTCGCGGGCCGCGGAGCGCCACCCGCTGCGCCAGCCGTGCCCACTGGCCCGAACGTGCAGGAGAATTACGGCAAAGCCACGCCCGGTTGGACGCTGCAAGACCTGCTGCGCAACGCCCACGACGAAAAGCTCTACGATTATTACGCCACCGCGCAACTCGCGTTGATCAATTCCGCGACGGGGCGCGCTACGCCACTGGGCAAACCGGCGATCTTCGGCTCGATTGAACCCGCGCCGGATGGCAATCATTTCCTGATTGCCACGATCCATCGCCCATACTCGTATTTGTTCGCGGCGTCATCGTTCCCGCGCGAAGTCGAAGTCTGGGATCGCAGCGGCAAGGCGGTTCACAAACTGGCGAGCCTGCCGCTGGCCGATCAAATCCCGATTGAAGGCGTGGCGACAGGGCCGCGCAATTACAACTGGCGTCCGACCGAACCCGCGACTCTGGTTTGGGTGGAAGCGCTCGACGGCGGCGACACCAGAAAGAAAGCTCCGTTGCGTGATGTCGTGAAGATGTTGAAAGCGCCATTCACCGGCCAACCGGTTGAACTCGTGAAGACCGAGCATCGTTTCGCCGGAATGACCTGGGGCGAAAAAGACGGTTTGGTTTTCGTGCGCGATTTCGACCGCAACCGCCGCTGGTCGCGCACGTTTATGCTCAACGCCGATAATCCCGCGCAAGAAGCGAAGCTCGTTTGGAACCGTTCGCAGCAGGATCGTTACAGCGATCCGGGCAATCCCGTGATGGAACGGCTTCCGAACGGCCAATCAGTGATTCATCAAAATGGTGATCACATCTTTCTGTCGGGGCAGGGCGCGTCGCCGAAAGGCGACCGGCCTTTTCTGGATCGCTTCAATCTGAAAACGCTGAAGTCGGAACGGCTCTTCCGCTGCGACGACAGCAGCTACGAATCGTTCGTGGCGATGCTCGCCGACGATGGCTCGCGTTTCATCACGCGCTATGAGACGCAGACCACGCCGCCGAACTATTTCACCCGCGCTGCGGGTAGCGACAGCAAACAGGCGCTGACCAACTTCCCCGACCCGACGCCGCAACTGCGCGGCATCAAGAAACAGCTTGTCCGCTACAAACGCAAAGACGGTGTTGACCTCTCGTTCACGCTCTATTTGCCGCCGGATTACAAAGAGGGCACGCCGCTGCCGACCGTCGTCTGGGCCTACCCGATTGAATTCAGCGACGCCAGCGTCGCCAGCCAGGTTTCAGGTTCGGCCAATCGCTTCACCACGTTCGGCGGCATGTCGCATCTCTTCTTCACGCTGATGGGTTATGCGGTGCTGGACGACGCGACGATGCCGGTGATCGGCGATCCTGAAACGATGAATAACACCTACATCGAACAGATCGTGTCGAGCGCCGAAGCCGCGATTGACAAGGCCGCCGCGATGGGCGTCACCGACCGCAACCGCGTCGGCGTAGGCGGCCACAGCTACGGCGCGTTCATGACGGCCAACCTGCTGGCGCACAGCGATCTGTTCAAAGCGGGCATCGCGCGCAGCGGGGCGTACAATCGCACGCTCACGCCGTTCGGATTCCAGAGCGAGCGCCGCACGTTCTGGGAAGCGCCGGAGATGTATTTCAAAGTTTCGCCGTTCATGCATGCGCAGAAGATCAAGGAGCCGATCCTGCTGATTCACGGCGAGGCCGACAACAACGCGGGCACGCATCCGATCCAGAGCGACCGAATGTATCAGGCGATCAAAGGCAACGGCGGCAACGCGCGTTACGTGACGCTGCCGCTGGAATCGCACGGTTACGCCGCCCGCGAATCAATCGAACACACGCTGTGGGAGATGATCACGTGGTTCGACAAATACGTGAAAGGAATGCAGCCCACCGCGCTGCGTTAGCTCAAACCGCCACTTATGACATTTACTGATCCGAGCGCAAAGGACTAAAGAGCCATTGATAAAGCGCAGCAGCGTATGGAGTGCGGCCTGTCTGTTTAGTTGTTTATGTTCGGATCAATAAGAGGAGGCGCATATGAATCGTTACTCGACCATCATCCTCGCCGCAGTGTTTGTGATTGCGGCGTCAGCGACTGCTTTCGCCCAGCAATCGCAACCCGCCGCTCCAACGCAGAACGCGAACCTGATGAGCGCGGAACTCAAGGCTATGTACAACAACATCAAGAACAATCACATCAAGATGGCTGAGAAGATGCCGGAGGAGAATTACAGCTTCAAGGCCACGCCGGATGTCCGCACTTTCGGCCAGTTGGTCGCGCACGTCGCCGACGCTCAAGTCCGCACGTGCTCAGCGGTGAATGGCGAGCAGAAAGCGGTCAACGCCGGCTCGAAGACCACGAAGGCCGATCTGGTCGCCGCGCTGAAGGAGTCCTACGCGATTTGCGACAAAGCCTTCGATTCGCTGACCGACGCCAAAGCGGGCGAGATGATCACAGTGGGCCAGCGCCAACGTTCCAGGCTCGGCTTGCTGGCCGGGATGGTGTCCCACTCGAACGAAGAGTATGGATATATGGCCGTCTATCTGCGGCTGAAAGGCGTTGTGCCGCCATCTAGCGAAAGGCGATGATTTCCCGGCGAAACTTGCTCTACCGGTTCCAGAAGTAGTTAAAAGAGTACGGAACAAACGTGACGAACCGAACAGACGGAACCCTCCTTTCCTGTTTTTCCGCCTGTCCCATTGTCTCCGTTCGTTCCGCACTCTTTTCCCCGCCTTTATTGAACGTTCAGTTTATCCAGGTTCGGGCCGCCGGCGTTGGTGGTTGAAGTCACCCGCACCGCCTTATTGCCTGAGGTTGTACCCAGATTCACCGATAGCGAGGTCGTCTTCCAGGTTGTCCAGGCGCCGGTTGGCGGGAAACTCAGCATTCCGACGCTGACTCCATTGATCGTTATTTTGCAAGTCCGATTGACCGTACTCCCGTTGGCGTAGCGGAACGTGAGCGTCCGAGGGCCGGTGTGATTGATCGAAAACTCGACAAAGGAATTGGCGACGTTGTCAGCGAAATCCACAAAGCCCGTTCCGGTAAATCCCGCGTGGTTCGTCGCGACCTTGCTCCCGCCGCCCAGCGTGGCGTTTTCAGCTTGAAGAGTTATCGCGCTCGGAGTCGGTGATGGCGCCGGAGTCGGAGTCGGAGTTGGCGCTGGAGTCGGAGTCGGAGTTGGAGTCGGAGTTGACGCGGCGAGAGCCACGGCGATGTCAATGAAACCGCCACCCGCATCGGGCATAGCGATTCCTCTGGTAACTACATTTTGCGTTGTCCCCAGCGCCTGTGATTGATTGATCTGAGCCAGATCAATGGTGAAAAGCGTCCGTCCGCTGACGCCGATGAGACTGTTGCCTCCGTTGCCGTCAGAATAGATGTCAATGTCCGCCGTCGGGCTGACATTGACCGGAGCGCCATTGGGAGTGACTAGGCGGCCAAGCGTTTGCAGGACGCCTCCGCCTGTGGCCGAACTGCCGCCGGGAGTGGCCGGCTGAATCGTCACGAATGTGTCGAGGTCGTAATCAATACCGTAGAAAAGAGTGTTCGCCGCGCCGACATAATTATTGGTATATGCGCCAGCGGAGACGTTCGGAGTCTTTCCCGCGCTGACGTCGCCTGCGGCGTAAGACAGGCTGGTTTGGATCGCCGCCGCATTGAGGTTGCCGCTCGCATTGACGACCGCATAATTCTGGCAGTTGCTGCCAATCAAACGGATCGCGCTGAGGACGGGATTGAAGTCCATCAGCGATTGAAATCCACCGGAAAACCGGGCCGGCGCGTTATTGACCGTTATGTTGCTCACCAGGGTAGCGGCGCCCGAAGTCAGATTGATAGTGTAGACACTGCCGGTGTCAGTCACGGCGTACAAAAGCCCGTCAGCCGGGCGGAAATCAATCCCGATCAAATTGCCATTGGTGGTTGTGACGCGAAACAATCTGGTGAAACTGGTCGCGCCGGGCGCCAGGACGAAAATCACGTTGTCCGCGTTCAGGGCGTAGATATTTGTTTTCGGCCTGACGATGCCTGTAGTTTGTTGAGCGCTGGCCGAATATCTATCCATCAGACCGAAGGTCAATGAAGCGGCCAGAGCCAATGCGGTGAGTGTAAGCGCAGCAAAAGTCCTTTTCATATTTTGTTCTCTCATAAGTTTTACCCTCTCCCAGATAAAAGGGTGTTTATTCGGTTAAGTGTGTTCCTTCGTTAAAGAGATGGTTGTCGCCGCAGACGGCCGATAAAGACACCTACGGCCAGAGGCGATGAGAGGAGCTTCAAATGTGGGACAAAGTGGAGAGCTTTGTGGTTGGTGAGGAACAAAGAGCGAGACAGTGATCCGACTATCAACAAGCCGTCATCATTGGTCTTTTTGTGATTTGGGCAATTCAGCTTAAGCGGGGCGCCTAGCTGTCATCTTTGTAGCTCTACGATCTGAATTCAATTCAGATTTGCGAGGATGGCGGCTCTGGGCAATGAGTCGCCGCCGCACGTATAAACAACATTAGCCGCTCACGGTTCACATTTAATATTTGAACGAGAATCATCTATCTCCAATCGCGCTCGCATCCCTGAATTCCACAGCGTAAATGGCACTGACCAGAGCATTGACGCAGGCTGGCCGATTGCTTTTGCGGTTGGAAGGAGCTTGCCGCTAAACTACCGATAGCAATTCCCGAAAGTACCAACTTAACGCACAACTCGGAAAGGATACTTTGCATGAACCGGCGAAGATTCATCGGTCGAAGTCTATCGGGCAGCGTCTTGTTGGGCGCAAGCGCCGCAACGCCCGCGCAAACGCAGATGCGCGATAACGCCCAGCAGTCCGAAGTGTTCATCGAACGCGAGCAGGCGGGACAGCCGCACAAGGGCAAAGTCCTGGCCGCCATCCAGCCGCATTGCGATGATCTGCCGTTGTTCGCGGGCGGAACCGTCCTCAAGCTGATCCGCGAAGGCTACACCGGCATCCTGATCCGAACGAGCAACGACGAGATGGCCGGACGCGGAGCGACGATGGGCGAGGTCACGCTCAACAACGAACGCGACAACTTCGAGGTCGCGCGCCGCCTGGGATTGAAGAAAACCTTCGACCTCCATTACCGCAATCACGAATTCGACGCCGTCGCGGCGGCGGAGATGCGTCACCGCCTTGTCTTCATCTTCCGGCTGATGAAGGTGGATACAGTCATTTGTTACGATCCGTGGGGACATTACGAGGAAAACCCCGATCATTACATCACGGCGCGATGCGTTGAAGCCGCCTCCTGGATGGCCGGCGGGCGATGGGATTTGCCGGAACATTTCGAGGCGGGATTGCAACCGCATGCCGTCACGGAAAAATACTATTTTGCGCGCGGGCCGCAACTGGTCAACCGTGTGGTTGACATCGGCGCGGTCTTCGATCAGAAAGTCGAAGTCAACGCGGCCAATGTTACGCAGGGGCCAGCGGGCGAATACGGCGCGGCGTTGCGGAAGCGGCTGGCCCAGCAGAAACTGAAGCTGCCGATCCTGGGCGATGACGACGCGACGGCCAATCGGCAATACATCAAACACATCGTGCTTGGCGAAGACGCCGAATTGGGCCGACGCTACGGCCTCTCTTACGCCGAGCCGTTTCATTACATCGGCCCGAAGCCTTCGATGCTGGACGATTACATCAAGCAGCACGCCGTGCCGTTGTAAACCGACCGGCGTTAGGGCAAAGTTGTTCGCAACTGTCGCGCGATGTTCGCCGTCTTAGCTTCGGAAAGATTCACGACCTCTCGAAATTGGGAAAAGGATACAACATGGCTAATCTGGTTTCGCAATGGCGTCAATGGACGCCGCGTCTGCTCAGCGTTCTGCGCATTATCACGGCTTTTCTGTTCATGCAGCACGGCGCGCAGAAACTCTTCGGGGCTTTTGGCGGCATACCGGGCGGGACGCCTCCGCTGCTTTCGTTGATCGGGTTTGCCGGAGTGCTGGAGTTTTTCGGCGGCCTGCTCATCCTGCTTGGGCTGTTTACCCGATTGGTGGCGTTCATTTTGTCGGGGATGATGGCGGTGGCTTATTTTACGGGGCACGCGCCGGGGGGATTCTGGCCGACGCAGAATGGCGGGGAACTGGCTGTGCTCTATTGCTTCATCTTTCTTTATCTGTCTGCCGCCGGAGGAGGCGCGTGGAGTCTCGATGCGATTTGGCGGCGTGATGGGGTTTCGACTGACAAGAAATTCTGACCGCGCAGTCGCCAAAACATTCACCCAAAACACTCACCCAAAACAATGAGGTTATCGAAGGCGCATATCATTTACTTTGCTCTGGTGTTGCTCATCACCGCGTTTTTCGCGCCCGGGTTTTTCGCCGTGGACAACGATTGGCATCAATGGCGGGGGCCGAACAATGATGGAATGGCTCGCGGCGATATTCCTGTCGAATGGAGCGACACCAGGAACGTCGCCTGGCGCGCGACCATCCCCGGACGCGGCTTCTCTTCGCCGGTCATCTGGGGCGACAAGATATTCCTGACGACAGCCGTGCCGATCGGCGATGCTTCGGCAGCGTCCGCTGCGCCGCAAGCGGGAGGGCAGAGGCGCGGCCCCGGAGGCGGCGCAGGCGTCGGACGCGAGCATAAATTCGTCGTGATGTGTTTGAATCGCAATACCGGCAAACTGCTGTGGGAGCGCGTCGCCAAAACCGCCACGCCGCACGAAGGCTACCATCACCAATACGGTAGCTTCGCCTCCAACACGCCGGTGACCGACGGACAGCACGTTTACGCGTTCTTCGGTTCGCGCGGCTTGTACAAATACGATCTTGACGGGAAGCTCATCTGGGAAAAACAGTTTCCGCCGATGCGCATGCGACTTGCGTTCGGCGAAGGCGTTCCGACTGTGCTCGACGGCGACACGCTCTATCTGAAGTTCGATCAGGAACAGGATTCTTACATGCTGGCGCTCGACAAACGCGACGGCAAAGAGTTGTGGCGCGTCGCGCGTGACGAGGTCAGTTCCTGGTCGCCGCCGCTGGTCGTCACGCACAACGGGCGCAAACAGGTAGTGGTCAGCGCTTCGAAGAAAGTGCGTTCGTATGACGCCGCCACAGGCAAGCTGATCTGGGAAGCCGCCGGCCTCGGCACGAATGTCATTCCGGCGCCGGTCACCGCCAGTGGCGTCGTTTACGCGATGAGCGGCCACCGCGAACCGAACCTGCTCGCCATCCGGCTCGGACACGAAGGCGACCTGACCGGGACGGACGCGATACTCTGGACGAACAATCGCGGCAACTCTTACACCGCCGCGCCGGTGCTCCACGACAACAAACTTTATTTCATCACCGACACCGGCATGCTGAGTTGCTTCAACGCCAGCACCGGCGCGCCGCATTACCATCAACAGCGGCTGCCGAAGCCTTACAACTTCAAAGCCTCGCCGGTTGGAGTCAACGGCAAGCTTTACCTGGCTACCGAAGAGGGCGATGTGGTGGTGGTCAAAATGGGCGAGAAATACGAAACGCTGGCGACCAACACACTGGCCGACCAGACGTTCATCGCCACGCCCGCAGTCGCCGGCGGCAGCCTTTATCTGCGCGGCCAGAATACGCTCTTCTGCATTCGGCAGTGAACAGCCACGCGGCGACCAACATGATGAATCATGCTTAAACTCCGAGGGAGGCGATATGGAAACGCCAGATACAAATAAGCCATACAGACGATTCATGAAGACGCGATTCGTTCGGTTATTTTGCCCTATGCTGCTCATAGGCATCATTGGGTACAACGTCAGACCGCTCTCGCAACAGCCTCAGGGAGATCGGGCGGAACGCTTCAGACGGATGTCGAAGGATGCCGAAAACCGTGGGCTGGCCGATCCCTTCAAGGGAGTCACGACGGATGGGAATGTGGTTCCGGGATTGTTCACGATACGCTCGACCAGGGTTTCCACTGCGCCCGTCCGCAAAGCCGCTGACGCCTTCCTCGCTGCTTTGACTCAGGAGCAGCGCGCCAAAACAACATTCCAGATAGACGACCCGGAATGGCGCAAGTGGATGAACCAGCATTTCTACGTCCGGCAGGGCGTGGGTTTTAAAGAGATGTCTGAAGCTCAGCGCGAAGCCGCTTTCGGTTTGCTGCGCGCCTCTCTCAGCGCGAAAGGTTTGAAGTTGTCGCGCGACATCATGCGGCTCAATCACACGCTCGGCGAATTGAACAACAACGATTTTGAACAGTACGGCCAATGGCTCTACTGGATCACGGTGATGGGAACGCCGTCGGACAAAGAGCCGTGGGGATGGCAACTCGACGGGCATCATCTGATCATCAACTACTTCGTGCTGGGCGATCAGGTGGTGATGACGCCGACCTTCATGGGTTCTGAGCCGGTCATCGCCCATTCCGGCAAATACAACGGCACGGCCGTTTTGCAGGACGAGCAAAACAAGGGCCTGGCCTTGATCAACGCGCTCGATGAAGCGCAACGCAAGAAGGCGATCGTTCAAGTTTCCAAGACCGGTAACAACAATGTGGGCGAAGCCTTCAAGGATAACGTCACGCTCGATTACGCCGGGATTCGCGCTTCTGAGTTCACGTCAAAACAGAAGGAACAGTTGCTGGATTTGATCGGCGAGTACGTCAGGAACATGCGGGACGGACACGCGAAGGTGAAAATGAGCGAGGTCAGGCAACACATCGAGAATACTCATTTCGCCTGGATCGGCGGGACGGGGCCGAAGGATGTCTTCTATTACCGCGTCCAAAGCCCGGTGATTCTGATCGAATTCGATCATCAGTTGCCGGTCGGCCTGCGCCATCTCGCTTCCGATCCGCGAGCGGTGGAGCGGGAGCACATCCATACAGTTGTCAGGACTCCGAACGGGAACGATTACGGCAAGGACCTGCTCCGGCAGCATTACCAGCAGCATCCGCACAGCCATTGAAGGTTTGTTGAGGATTATTTGACTTTGATTTGCTGCGCGTATTCCCGCACGCGCCGTTGCCAGACGTAGGCGGAAAGCGATTGGCGGGAGGCGATCAACTCTGTGACGGCCTGGGCCGTCACGCCAGGCAGAAAGGCGCTGCTCTCCTGCTCGAAATATTCTCCGTTGGCGAGGCGACAGATTTTTACGCTGCCTTTGTGATAACGCCAGACTTCGCTGACGCCAAAATCGGCGAAAAGCGGGAGCTTGTTGATTGACGGGTTGCTGATATCAACCTCGATTACCAGATCGGGCGCAGGGTCTTTGGCCAGGTCAATCTCAGCCATTTGGATGATCTGTTCGGTATGAGAAAAGTAGAACGAGTCGTCACCTTCAAAGCCGCCGGCCTTGTATTCAAGCTGGAAGGTGGTCTGTGCGGAACTAACGTAGTCAATCTCCATCTCACCGGCAATGAGCTTGACGAGATCGCCGATGAGGCTTTTCCATTTTTCGTGCTCGAGTGAAGCAGTCATAATCTCCAAATCTCCGTGGTAGTAGGTGAGCAGGACTGGAGGTTGATGCGGCTCAAGGGCGCGCGACAATTGGTTGTAGGTTTCCCAATTGACACCTTGCAGAAGAAGGCGCTGTTCAGCGCCCGCAGTTTTTGCGACTTCGATTTCGATGGGAAGGACTGATTGAACCGATGTAGTCATAACAAACCTCGATGTAGTAGCTGATTTCGAGCGATATTTTACTACGGAGGCTGAAGGACAAGCCATGCGACGCCAGATTCACGGGAACAAAGTTTTCAAACTGCTAACGCTCATCGCCATCGGCGCGGCGATGGCCTTCGCCTCTCAACAGCCTGGGGCAGCCGCTTCGGATTTCTTCAAACAGAAAGTCGCGCCGATCTTTGAACGAAACTGCGCGATGTGTCACGGCGCAGGCGTGCAGCGTTCCGGCCTCGATCTGCGCAGCGAAGAGGCGGTTTTGAAAGGCGGGGCGCGCGGGCCTGCTGTTGTGTCCGGCAATGCGGAGAAGAGCCTGCTTTATCGTCTGGTCGCGCACAGGGAAGAACCGGCGATGCCGCTGGGGATGGACAAACTCAGCGACGCCGACATTGCGGTGATCGCCGAGTGGATCAACGGTCTTTCGCCGAAACCCACGATGGCGGCGGAGACAGTCCCCGTGCGCCAGCCTGGATATTCGATCACCGAGAAAGACCGCCGGTTCTGGTCGTTCGTCAAACCCGTTCGCCCCGCGTTGCCGAAAGTGAAGGATCGCCGTTGGGCGCGAAACACGATTGACGCCTTCGTATTGTACAAGCTTGAACAGAACGGATTGAAACCGAATCGTCCGGCTTCGCCGCGCGAGTTGTTGCGCCGTGTCTATTTCGATCTGACCGGATTGCCGCCTTCGCCTGAAGAGACGGCGGAGTTTTTGAAGAATCCGTCCGAGGCGGCTTACGCAAAAGTTGTTGACCGCTTGCTCGCCAGTCTGCATTACGGCGAACGCTGGGGCCGTCATTGGCTCGATCTGGCGCGTTACGCCGACAGCGGCGGATACGAATTCGATTACGACCGCCCGCACGCGTGGCGTTACCGCGATTACGTGATCCGTTCGTTCAACGAAGACAAGCCGTACAACCGCTTCATCATTGAGCAACTCGCCGCCGATCAACTCGACGGAGTTGACGTGAAGGCCAATCCGGAAGCCCTGATCCCGACGGGCTTCGTCCGCAACGGTCCGACAGTTGACAACGCCGACAACGAAGAGACGCGGATGGATGAACTCGACGATATGGTCACGACCACGTCGTCGGTCTTCCTCGGATTGACGGTCGGTTGCGCGCGCTGCCACGATCACAAATTCGACCCGATCCCGCAGCGCGATTATTACCGAATGCAGGCCGTCTTCTTCTCGTATCAAAAAACCGAAGCCGTCATGGTTTCAAAAGAAGAGGAGGCCGCGCATAAAGCCGCCAACAAGAAGATTGACGAACTGGTCAGGCCGTTCAAACAAAAGATCGCCGAGATTGAAAAGCCTGTGCGCGAAAAATTGCTCGCCGAGAAGACTGAATTTCACGTCCGGCTGGCCGAGATGTCGAATGGCTTCGGCGATAAGACCAAAGAGCAGTTCCGCGAAGAAGTCGCCAAACGTTTCGCCAAAGACGTCAACCTGCAGCCGGAAGAGATCGAGGCGTTGCTTTCGCCCGAAGCTCTGAAAGCGCGCAAGGAACTTCAGACCGAGATAGACAACATCAACAAGACGCGCCCGAAGCTGCTGCCCGCCGCGATGGGCGTCACCGACAAAGCCGATGCGGGCCAGGCGCATCTGCTCAAACGCGGCGATTGGCGCAGCAAAGGCGAAGAGGTCGAGCCTGGATTGCCGCAGGTTCTGACAGGCGACGCGAACCTCGACCTGAAAAAACGCCGCCGCCAATTGGCCGAATGGATCGCGAGCGCCGACAACCCGCTGACCGCGCGCGTCGCCGTCAACCGCATCTGGCAATATCACTTCGGCAAAGGCATCGTCAAAACGCCGAGCGATTTCGGCGCGACCGGCGATCATCCGAGTCATCCCGAACTGCTCGACTGGCTCGCGACAGAATTTATCAGACGCGGATGGAGTTGGAAGGCGATGCATCGGCTGATCCTGCTTTCAAACACGTATCGCCAATCGAGCCGGTTCAACGAACTGTCAGCGGCGAAAGACCCTGAAAACAGTTTGCTGTGGCGAATGAATCCGCGCCGCCTGGAAGCCGAACCGTTGCGCGATAGCATTCTTGCGATCAGCGGCAAACTCAATTCTGAAATGTTCGGTCCCGGCATTTATCCGCGCATTGATCCGGACGTGGTCAACACCGGCTCGCGCCCGCGCTGGCCGCTCGACGCCAAAGACGATCACAGCACGTGGCGGCGCAGCGTCTACATTTTCGTCAAACGCTCGGTGCTGCTGCCGCTGATCGAAGTCTTCGATTGCCCGGCGACTGTTGTTTCCGGGCCGGTGCGCGCGGTCTCGACCGTCTCGCCGCAGGCGCTGGCGTTGATGAACAACGAATTTGTATTGCAGCAGGCGGGTTACTTCGCCGAACGGGTTGCGAGAGAAGCGGGCGCGGACAAACGCGCTCAGGTCGTTCGGGCGTTCCAGATCGCTCTTGGTCGTCAGCCGAACGCGAATGAGATCGAATGGTCGCTGTCGTTTTTGAAATCTCAGGCGGAAGGCAATATGCGACGCGAAGACGAAAAGCCGCAGGCGTCAGCGCTGCGGGATTTTTGCCACGCCATTATCAATCTGAACGAATTCATCTATGTTGATTAAACAAAGGCGTACTTTGTTGGCCGTTGTAACGGTTGCGATATTGCTGCTCACCCTTGCAGGCGCGCATCACGCCAAAGTCAACGGCGCGCGCGTCACTTCGGACGTCGCTCCGTTGCGCGCGACAATTGCGCTTTCGCTCGGCGATCAGATTTTTAAGTCGTCCGATCTGGGCGGCGCCGGAGCGAATCGCCATCCGCTCTTTGGCAGCTTGCCGCGCGGCGTGATCCGCGAGCATCAGGCGCTGCGCGATCTGCTGCGTAATGAGAATGTGCGCGTGATGGATGTGCGCGATCTGCTGGACGGCGCAATTCGCAATGCCCGCCGCGAAGGCAAGCTGGATGAATGGCTGAAACAGACTTTCCCGGCGACGGCTGAAGCAGCCATCAAGCGCATTGACGCGATTGACGCCGCGAGCGTGCTCAACCTGCGCGACGAACATTTTTACGCGAAACGTGACGACGGTTCGATTGACCCGCTCTTTACTGGATTGCCTTCGATGTACTGGTCGCGCGATTTCGCCATTTCGACGCCGAAAGGAATCATCATCGGCAACGGCCAGTATTACCGCCGCGCTCTGGAAAATTCGGTCGCGCGTTTGATCTTTCAATTCGCCGATGAGCTGAAGCAATTCCCGATAGTTTTCGACGCGGCGAAAGAAGGCGTGTTTCTGGACGGCGGCGACACGATCGTGCTCGATGAAAAGACGCTGCTGCTCGGCGTTGGCAACCGCAGCAGCCGCGACGCCGCTCCAAAGCTGGCGCAGAAACTGGGGATGGACGTGATCGCCGTCGCCATGCCTCCCGCCGACAAACCGAGCGGGTTGAACCGGCAGTTGCTTCACCTCGATTCGATCTTCAATCTGGTGGACGAGAAAAAGGTTCTCGCCGTGCCGTACTTTCTGGAAAAACGTTACAGCGAATCGAATCCGGTGAAACCCATCCTGCTCGGTCTTGCCGCTCAGACAGACCAGATCAGGCTCGCGCAACCTGAACGCGAGATGAGTAAGACGGACGATCTGCGATTGACTGTCGAACTGGCGCCGCAGGTCGGTTGGGTGACGAAGTATGAAGCCGGCTCCGGCAAAGCGACGCCATTGGACATGAAGCTTGTTGATTATTTCCGCGAGCGTGGCTGTCAGGTGGTCTACGTTGGCGGCGAGCAGGGCGCGCTGCCTTTGGAAAAATATGTGATCGAGCGCGCGATGTACGAACTGCGCTGGCAGGGCGCGAATGTCGTCCAACTGCGTCCGGGCCGCGTAATCGCTTACGAGCACAACATTCACACCAACGAAGCTTTGCGCCGGGCCGGAGTCGAAGTGCTGACGTTCCCCGGCGAATTGCTGTCAATCAACAACGGCGGGCCGCACTGCCTTTTGATGCCGCTGGTCAGAGGCGGCGAATAAGACACGGAGAAAAACCAATGTTTAAATCTGTAGCCTCGTTATTATTGTTATTCACGCTGGCGGTGGTGGCCGCCGGCCAGGGCAAAACCGAAAACGTTATTTTGATCACGCTGGACGGCGCGCGCACGCAGGAAATGTTCGGCGGACTCGATCTGGATGTGCTGAAATCGAAGACGAGGAGAGGCCGCGTCGAAGACACCGCGCTTTACAAAAAATATTACGCCGAAACGCCGGAGCAGCGGCGCGAGAAACTGATGCCTTTCTTCTGGGGCACGCTGATGAAGCAACACGGCTCGATTGCCGGGAACCGCGCTCTGGGCAGCGCTGTGATGACCACGAACAAGATGTGGTTTTCTTATCCCGGCTATTCCGAAATCCTGACGGGCCAGGCGCACGACGACGTGATCAATAGCAACGACAAGAAGCGCAACCCGTATCCGTCCGTGCTCGAATTTTTGAAACGGAAGCTGAAGCTCGACGCGAAGCAGGTAGCGGGGTTCGCTTCGTGGGACGTAATTGACTGGGTCGCCGAACACGAAGTGGGCAGCATCACGTTGAACGCCGGATACGAGCCTTACGATCACCCCGACCCGGAGATCAAATTGATGGGCCGGTTGCAGAGTGAAGCGCCGACGCCCTGGGACAGCGTGCGGCACGATTACTACACGTTTCGTTTTGCGATGGCGCATCTGAAAAGCTATCAACCGCGCGTGCTGTATCTCTCGCTCGGCGAGACTGATGACTGGGCGCACGGCGGGAATTACGACAAAACCGTTCAGGCTTTGGCGAACACCGACCGTTACCTGCGCGAGCTTTGGGATTATTTGCAATCGAACGAACATTACCGAGGCAAGACTTCGATCATCATCACGGTGGATCACGGGCGCGGCGCAACGCCGAAGGATTGGACGGATCACGGAGAAAAAGTTCCCGAAGCGCAGTACATCTGGATGGCGTTCATCAGCCCCGACATCCCGTTGCGCGGCGAATGGAAGAACGCCGAGACGATTTATCAGAATCAGGCCGCCGCGACATTGTGCCGTTTTCTCAAGCTGGATTACGCGGAGAACAATCCGTCTGCCGGCAAGCCGGTTGGGAGACTGTTCGCCGTTCATTGATCGCTCCACCAATTGTCAGAGGAGTTGTTCATGTCGCGTTGCGACGCCCTGAAACAATGAAAAAAGGGCATGGAGTTCAAGCTTCAGCTTGTAGCCTCCATTTTCAGGCGGACAAAAGCAGCAAACTAAAGTTTGAACTCCATGCTCTTTTTCGTAGGAGAGGCGATGAAGAACAAAATCAATCTCCCAATTTTGAATCAATCACAACGGATGACCCGTCGCGAGTTGATCTTTCGCGCTGGCGCGGGATTCTCCGGCCTCGCGCTCGCGGCGCTGCTCGATCAGGACGATCTGCTTGCCGCCGAGCCGCAGCGGAAGCGCGCCAATCCGCTCGCGGCCAAACCCGCGATGTTCCCGGCCAAAGCCAAATCGGTCATCTTCCTGTTTATGTACGGCGGCGTCAGCCACGTTGATACGTTCGATCCAAAACCTGAATTGACGCGCCATCACGGCAAGCCGATGAATAAAGGGAAAGTTGATGTCTTCTTCGGCAACCCCGGCAATCTGATGGCCTCGCCGTACAAATTCAAAAAGCACGGACAATCGGGCATAGAAGTCTCGGAGCTTTATCCACATCTGGCGCAAAAAGTGGACGACCTCTGTCTGGTGCGTTCGGTCTATACCACCAGCAACAACCACTCGCCCGCGATCTTCCAGATGAACAGTGGCAACATGCGTCCGGGCAATCCCAGTTTGGGATCGTGGGTGACTTACGGCCTGGGCAGCGAGAATGAAAATCTGCCGGCTTACATCGTGATGTACGATTGGCGTGGAGGCCCGATTGGCGGCGCGCCGAACTGGTCTTCGGGATTTATGCCCGCCGCGTTTCAGGGCACTGCGTTTCGTTCGGGCAATGTGCCGATAGTTGATCTGAATCCGCCCAAGTGGGTTGACCCGCATCTGCAGCGCGCCGAAGTTGATTTCATTCAGAAAATGAATCAGGAGCATCACGAACGCCACGCGGGAAACAGCGATCTGGACGCGCGCATCGCGTCTTACGAACTCGCCTTCCAGATGCAGACGAGCGCGCCTGAAGCTGTGGACATCTCGAAAGAATCAGAAGCGACGAAGAAGCTTTACGGCATCGGCGAAAAGACGACGGATTATTTCGGGCGGCAATGCCTGGTCGCGCGAAGACTGGTAGAACGCGGCGTGCGCTTCATCCAGCTTTATAGCGGCGGCGGCCACCAGCAGGAATCGTGGGACGCGCATTACGGCCTGCACGAGAACCACACGCTGCATTGCGCCGAGACCGACAAGCCGATGTCCGGGTTGATCCAGGATTTGAAATCGCGCGGCCTGCTCGATTCGACGCTGGTAGTCTGGGGCGGGGAATTCGGACGCATGCCGATCTCGCAATCCGGCATCGGACGCGACCACAACCCGCACGGCTTCACGATGTGGATGACCGGCGGCGGAGTGAAAGGCGGACAGGCGCTCGGCGCGACGGATGAGTACGGTTACAAAGCTGAAGTCGAGCCATACTCGGTTCACGATATGCACGCGACGATCCTGCGCGCGATGGGGTTGGATCATCGGAAGCTGACTTATTATTACGGCGGGCGCGATCAGCGGCTGACCAATTTCGGGGGCGATCCGATTTTGAAGGTGTTTGCATGAGATTTTCAGTTAGCAGTTGGGAGGCGATAACATGCCAGCCAGAGACCTCTATCACGATATCGTTGTTGAAGCTTTGATTGCAGAGGGGTGGGCGATCACGGATGATCCACTCTTTCTCGGATATGGGAATCGCCCGATGTATGTTGATCTCGGCGCGGAAAAGAGTACGCTTGCGGCTGAGAAGGACGGACATCGGATTGCTGTTGAAATCAAAAGTTTCACCAGCAAATCTCCAGTAGACGATCTGCACGATGCGGTCGGCCAATACAATGTCTATCGTGACGTGCTTTCCGACACCGAGCCGGACCGGGCGCTTTATTTGGCGATCCCAAACCAGGCCTGGGAGGGAATATTTTCTGAGCGGTTGGGACGGCTGGTTATTGAACGCCAGAGACTGTTGATGATCGTCTTCGACGAGAGGCAAGGAGGTATTATCAAATGGATAAACTGAATCGCTATCGAGAGATTTTGCGCTACATCGTCCATGAATATGGGAAACACAAACCACGCAACGGGCAGATCGAAGTCGAAATCGTGATTGATCCTGAAAGAGATCATTACGAAGTCCAGCACATCGGCTGGCAGGGCGTTCGTCGTGTTCTTGGCTCGGTAATTCACTTGGACATTATTGACGGCAAAGTCTGGATTCAGCACGACGGAACCAATCGTCCGGTCGCCGACGCCTTGCTCGAAGCTGGCGTGCCGCGCGAGGACATCGTGCTCGGATTTCATCCGCCTGAAGTTCGCCAATACACTGAATTCGCCGCTGCTTAATTTCAAAACTACGGAGAAAATCAATGCGCCAAAGTTCACGCAATAACACGATCAGACTGTTCAACACCACACTTCTACTTATCACGCTCACTGCTTTCACCGCTCTCGCGCAGGCTCCCGCGCCAGCGAATGGCCAGACTGCGCTCGACAAATACGTCGCCGCGCCCGATCCGACTTACAAGTATGAGTTGGTCAGCAAAACGCCGGGCAATGGCTACACGACCTACATCATCAAGATGACTTCGCAGACGTGGCGTTCGACGAGCGAGGTTGATCGCAACGTCTGGTGGCATTGGATGATTATGGTCAAGCCGGATGAGGTGAAGACCAGCAAGTCGCTGCTTTACATCTCCGGCGGCAACAACAACAGTCCCGCGCCGAAGGGCGCTGACCAGGCGGTCATTCAGATCGCGATGGCTACGAAGTCTGTGGTCACCGAACTGCGGATGATTCCCAACCAGCCGCTCACGTTCAGCGACGACAAGAAGCCACGCGTGGAGGATGAATATATCGCCTACACGTGGGATAAGTTTTTGAAGACCGGCGACGAGTCGTGGCCCGCGCGGTTGCCGATGACCAAAGCCGCCGTGCGCGCGATGGACACGGTGATCGCTTTCTGCGGCGGAGCTGAAGGCGGAAATACGAAGATTGACGGCTTCGTTGTCACCGGCGGATCGAAACGCGGCTGGACTACATGGACGACGGCGGCGGTTGATAAGCGCGTGGTGGCGATTGTGCCGCTCGTGATTGACATGCTCAACGTCATTCCGTCGTTCCAGCATCACTTTGCGGTCTACGGCTATTACGCTCCGGCCGTCGGCGATTACGAAGAGATGGGCATTATGAGTCAGCAGAATTCGCCGCGTTACCGGGAACTGATGAAGCTAGTCGAGCCATACGAATATCGCCAGCGTCTCACGATGCCGAAGTTCATCATCAACGCCACAGGCGATCAGTTCTTCCTGCCCGACTCGTGGCGGTTCTATTTCAACGATCTGCAGGGGGTGAAATACCTGCGTTATGTGCCGAACGCCGATCACTCGTTGCGCGGTTCGGACGCATGGATGACGCTGCTGGCCTGCTACAGCGCGATTCTTACCAACGCCGCGTTGCCGCAGTTCGACTGGAAGATCGAGAAGAACGGCGGCATCCGCGTCGAGACCAGGACCAAGCCGACTGAAGTGAAACTGTGGCAGGCGTCCAATCCCGGCGCGCGCGATTTCCGTTTGACCAGCATCGGGCCGAAGTGGAAAAGCTCGCCGCTGACTGATCAAGGCAATGGCGTTTACGTGGCGAAGGTCGCGCCGCCGAAGCGCGGCTACACGGCTTATATGGTCGAACTGACTTTCCCAAGCGGGCAGCCTCTGGCGCCGTTCAAATTCACGACGGGCGTCAAAGTGATTCCCGACATCGAGCCGTTCGCGGATGAAGTGAAGGCGAACGGCAAGAGCGCCAACCTCAACACAAAGAATCAAAAATGAACAAGCTTACACGCTATCTGACGCTCTGCTTGCTGGCGGCGCTGGTCTGTTTGCAGCCCGGCGCCGCGCAAAATCAACCGGCGCCCAAACGCCCCAACATCGTCTTCATCATGTCTGACGACCACGCGGCGCACGCCATCAGCGCGTACAGTGGCCGCTTGAACAAAACGCCGAACATTGACCGGCTGGCGAAAGAGGGGATGAAGTTCGAGAACGCCTTTGCCACCAATTCGATTTGCACGCCGAGCCGCGCGGCGATTCTGACGGGCAAATACGCGCACCTGAACGGCGTGCCGGTCTTCAATCACATTGATAACTCGCAGCCGATGCTTCAGAAGTATTTACAGCAGGCGGGCTATTACACCGGGATGATCGGCAAATGGCATCTCGGCGGCAATCGCGGTAAAGAAGGCGAGCCGACAGGTTTCGATTACTGGAACATATTGCCGGGGCAGGGCGCGTACTTCGACCCGATGATGATCGAGATGGGAGAGCGCAAAAAGCTCACCGGCTACACGACCGACATCATCACCGATCTGGCGATTCAATTCATCGAAAAGCGCCCGCAGGACAAGCCGTTCTTCCTGATGTACCACCACAAGGCGCCGCATCGTAACTGGCAGCCGGACGAAAAACATCGCAAGCAGTTTGAAAACTATGATCCGCCGATTCCCGCAACCTTCGACGACGATTACAAAGGCAAGTCGGACGCCGCTCGGCAATCAACTATGCACATTGACGCCGATCTGAATGACAACGATTTGAAGATGAAACCTCCGGCGGGTCTGACAGGCGCAGAATTGAAGCGGTGGAAATTCAGACGATATATGCAGGATTACCTGGCGTGCGTTCAAGCGGTTGACGACAACGTCGGGCGTTTTCTGGATTGGCTGGACAAAAACGGCTTGGCCGAAAACACGATTGTGATCTACACGTCGGATCAGGGCTTTTTCCTCGGCGAGCACAACTTTTACGACAAGCGGTTTATGTACGAAGAAGCGCTGCGGATGCCTTTTCTGATTCGCTGGCCGGAAAAGATCAAGCCCGGAAGCGTGTCGAAGGGGATGATCCTCAACGTTGATTTTGCGCCGACGCTGCTCGACGCCGCCGGAGTGAAAACGCCAGCGGATATGCAGGGCCGCAGCTTTCTGCCGCTGCTCGAAGGCAGGACGCCGCCGGGTTGGCGCACGGCGATGTATTACCGCTACTACCATCCCGGCCATCACAACGTCGCGGCGCATTACGGCATTCGCACGGATCGTTACAAGCTGATCTACTTCAACAAGCTCGATCAGTGGGAGCTTTACGATCTGCGGAAAGACCCGCGTGAAATGCGCAACGTTTACAGCGATCCGGCTTACGCGAAGATTGTCGAAGGGCTGAAGAAAGAACTTCAACGATTGAAGAAAGAGATGAAAGACGACGATCAATTCGCGAACGAGTTGCCGAAAGACGACGTTGGATAATCGCCCCTGGGCGCGCATCGCTTCCAGCGTGCCATTCGGCAAAAGACCTATTGATAGTAAATGGGTCTTTTGCCGAATGGCACGCTGGAAGCGATGCGCGCCCAGGGATTTTCGGAGAAGAAAACTATGAATCGCAAACGCCTCTCTCCCGGCCTTTCGCTCGCCGTCGTCAAAGAGGGCCGGATCGTCAAGACCGAAGGCTACGGGCTGGCCAACGTCGAACACAACATCACGGCGCCGTCCATCATCGTTCTGACCAATTGCAGCGGCTCCAATCCCGAAGCGATCGCGCGGTGTGGCCGCGTTGTACATCCCTGACCTGACGGCAACCACGCAGTGACGAAATTGATCAAGCGATGACTTTCCTGAACCAGTATTTCCTCCGCCGCAGCGCGTCGGCGGAGCAGATGGACGCGTTGTGGGCGCAGGGCTGGCGCCATTTTGGAAATTACTTCTTTCGCTATTCGGTTTCACATCATTGGGGCGGCGTGCGCACGGTTATGCCGCTGCGTGTTGATCTGGCGAAGTTCGTGGCATCGCGCAGCCAGCGACGCGCGCTGTCGAGAAACGGCGACATGCGCGTCGTCATCCGCGACACGTTCATTGACGCGGTCAAAGAGGATTTGTTCTACCGTCACCGCGAGCGGTTCAAGGAAAACATTCCCGATTCGATCTACGACTTTCTTTCTGAAGAACCGGCGGTCGAGCCTTGCCGCAATCACGAAATATGCGTCTACGATGACGACCGATTGATCGCCGCCAGCTTCCTGGACATCGGCGGCTCGGCCACGTCAGCGGTCTATGCGATGTTCGAGCCGTCGGAATCGAAACGCAGTCTGGGCATTTTCACGATGCTCGAGGCCATTCAGTATTCGCGCGAGCTTGGCTGCAAGTATTACTATCCCGGCTACGCTTACCACGAACCGTCAGTTTACGATTACAAGAAGAATTTCGCCGGATCGGAGTATTACGATTGGAAAGATGGATGGAAGCCGTTTCCGAGAAGAGAGAACACGGAACAAACCGAAATAACGGGCTGAACGGAAAAGAACGATCAAAAAATCTTCCGTCTGTTCCGTTATTTCCGTATTCTCTCTTCGGGTTTCCGCTACACGTCGCTAACTGAAAGGCATAACGAGATGAGCAAAGTCAGATGGGGAATTTTGAGCGCGTCGAAATTCGCCCGGACGAAAGTCATCCCCGCGTTGTTGAAATGCGATCACGTCGTGGTCGCCGCCATCGCGTCGCGCGATCAGGCGAAAGCCGATGAAGTCGCCGGCAATTTCGGCATCCCGAAAGCTTATGGCTCGTACGAGGCGTTGCTGGCCGACTCTGAAATTGATGTGATCTACAATCCGACGGCGAACCATCTGCACACGCCCTGGTCAATCAAGGCGCTCGAAGCGGGCAAACACGTGCTGTGCGAAAAGCCGATTGGGCTGAGCGCGGCTGAAGGTCAACAGTTGCTCGACGCGTCGAGAAAGCATCCGAAGCAAAAAGTGATGGAGGCGTTTATGTACCGCCACCATCCGCAATGGCGGCGCGCGAAGCAGTTGGTCGCCGGCGGCGAGGTCGGCGAATTGCGGACGATCCATTCGTTCTTCTCGTATTTCAACACCGACCCGAACAACATTCGCAACAAATCCGGCATCGGCGGCGGCGGGCTGATGGATATTGGTTGTTACAACATCTCGCTCTCGCGGTTTATTTTCGGCGAGGAGCCGAAGCGCGTTCTTGGCGTCGTCGAATACGATCCGAATTTCAAGACTGATCGTCTGGCGTCTGGCGTTCTCGATTTCGGACGCGGGACGGCGGCGTTCACCTGTTCGACGCAGCTTTCGCCGTATCAACGCGTGAACATTTTCGGCGACGCGGGCCGAGTCGAGATCGAAATTCCGTTCAACGCGCCGCCTGACAGACCTTGCAGGATGTGGCATGAAACTTCGGCAGGCGTTGAAGAGATTGTGTTCGGCATCTGCGACCAATACACGATTCAGGGCGATCTGTTCTCGCTGGCCGTCATCAACGATACGCCGGCGCCGACGCCGCTCGAAGACGCAGTGGCGAATATGAAAATTATCGAGGCCGTCGTCGAAAGCGGCAGAAGCGCGAAATGGATTGAGATTGCCGATTGAGGAAAACAAGAATGAAGAGCTTTTTGAATCCAACCGACAGGAAAGAAATCTTCGAGCGTTTGAGCAACGTTCAACCTGATAGCCAGCGGCGATGGGGCAGGATGACGCCGCACCAGATGATTTGCCACCTGAACGATTCGTTCAAACTTCCTTTGGGAGAGCGCAGCGCAGGCTCGGTCGAGAATCTGTTTACTCGAACCGTGATGAAGTGGATTGCGCTTCGCGCGCCGTTGCCCTGGCCGCACGGCGTCAAGACGATGCCGGAGATGGATCAGGAGGTTGGCGGAACGCCGCCCGGTGGTTTCGACCGCGACCGGCGGGAGTTGGAAAAATTGATCGAACGTTTTGCCGAAGGGCAGCGGAACGGAGAGTTCGCGCCTCATCCGTTTTTCGGACGAATGAGCGACTCCGACTGGCAGCGCTGGGGCTACTTGCATTGCGACCACCACTTCCGGCAGTTTGGGGTTTGAAAGAAACAGGAGGATCACATTGAAATACTGGTTGATGAAATCGGAACCGGAATCTTACTCGATTGACGATCTGGCCAAAGCGCCGCGCAAAACCACGTGCTGGGACGGCGTGCGCAACTATCAGGCGCGAAATTTCATGCGCGAGATGGAAATCGGCGATCAGGTTTTTTTCTATCACAGCAGCACAGAACCGCCGTGCATCGTTGGCGTCGCTGAGGTCGTGAAGAAAGCTTACCCCGATCACACCGCGCTCGACCCGAAAGACAAACATTACGATCCGAAGGCCACGCCGTCGAAGCCGATCTGGGAGATGGTTGACATCAAATTCGTGCGGAAGTTCGATGAGCCGCTCGCGCTCGAAGACCTGCGCGATGTGAAGGGGCTGGAAAAGATGGAACTGCTGCGCCGAGGCTCGCGGCTGTCGGTTCAACCGGTGACGGCGGCGGAGTGGAAGATCGTCAACAACCTCGCCGAAAAGAAGGCGGCGAAAAAGAAGTAATCCCGGTAGAGCGCGCAGGATGCGTGCGCTCCCAGAGAGGTTTGATATGGCCAAAGAGCTTCGATTCACGCCACAGCTCTTCGACTTCCTGCGAGAGTTGAAAGCGAACAACAGGAAAGAATGGTTCGATCCGAACAAGGATCGTTACATCGCCGACGTGCGCGATCCGCTGCTGGCTTTCATCGCCGCCATCGGCCCGCGCTTGCGCGCGATCAGCCCGCATCTGGTGGCCGATCCGAAGCGTTCGATGTTTCGCATTTACCGCGACACGCGCTTCTCGAAAAACAAAATCCCATACAAGACGCAAGCGTCGGCGTTCTTCTTTCATCAGACCGCCGGCAAGGATGGGCCGGGAGTTTATTTGCACCTGGAGCCTGAAAGCTGTTTCATCGGCATCGGCTTATGGCGCCCAGATCCGGTCACGCGAACCAAAGTGTCCAACGCGATTGCGGCGAAACCTGACGCCTGGCGCGACGCTACGTCGAGCAGGGAATTCCGGAAGCTGTTCAAGATGGCGGGCGATTCGCTTGCGAAGCTGCCGAAGCAGTACGACCCGCAGCATCCGTTCGTCGAAGACCTGAAGCGCAAAGATTTCATCGTCGTTTCGTCTTTTTCCGAAAAACAGGCCTGCGCGAAGGATTTCATCGAGCGTTTCGATAACATGTCGCGTGTAGCCGCGCCGTATCTCGGATTCATCATCAAAGCCATCGGGCTGAAATGGTGATATTCATGTGATAGGCTGGGAAGCGTTATGACTTTGCTCCAACAGCGCGATGAAGAGATTGCCCGGCGTCGCGAAGACCTGCGCGTGGAGACGCTTTCCCGTCTGCGCGCATTGCTGGCGGAGATGTTGCCAGGACGAGAGGTGTGGGTCTTCGGCTCGTTGATTCATCCCGGCGCTTTTCGGGAAAATTCCGATGTTGATCTGGCCTTGCGCGAAGAGCCTTCGGAGATTTCAGCTTACGGTTTGCAATCTCTTCTGGAAGAGGCGTTGGGGCGGTCTGTGGACGTCGTCATTCTGCCGGAATCGCGTCTGGCTGAAACAATCCTGCGGGAGGGGCAACGATGGACGCCATAGAACTGACAACCTTGCGACAGGAATTGTTGCGCGACGTGGAAGTGGCCGAGACTTCTTTGGCCACCGCTCATCAACGTTTCGCAGGAGCCGGCCCGGCTCACGAAGAAGCCTGCGCGTTTCACCTTTGTCGCCTCTTCAACGTGATTGAGCAAATGGCCTTGCGTATCGCCAAACGATTTGAGAACGCGATTGACGATCCTGCCCGCTGGCATGCCGAATTGATTCGACGAATGACGCTCGACATTCCAGGAGTCCGTCCCCCGCTTTTTCCCAGGGAACTGGCGGCGCCGCTGAATGAACTTCGCGGGTTCCGGCATGTCTTCACTCACGCCTACGATCTGGTTTTGCGCCGTGAGAAACTGGAACTTCTCCTGACAGATGCGGATTCAATCGTCTCCGGCTTTCGCGAACGCGCGCTGCGTTTTGTCGAGGAGGTCGCCAAACTGCACGGCATCCAACAACCGTAATCAGCAATCATAAAAGGGCAGGAAATGAAGGAGACCAGGGAACAATTAAATCTCAGAGTGACGCAAATCCTCCGCGCGCTGAAGAAGACTTATCCGCAAGCCACTTGCGCGCTGAATCACGCGAATCCGTTCGAGTTGCTGGTCGCGACGATCCTTTCGGCGCAATGCACCGACGAACGCGTCAACATCGTCACCGCGAACCTGTTCAGAAAATACCGCAAGCCGGAAGATTACGTGGCTGTTTCGCGCGAAGAGCTTGAACGCGACATCAACTCGGTCACGTTCTTTCGTAACAAGGCGAAATCAATTCAGGAAGCCAGCCGCTTGCTGATCGAAAAGCACGGTGGACAGGTTCCGCAGACTTTGGAAGAGTTGGTCGAATTGCCGGGCGTCGGGCGCAAGACAGCCAACGTCGTGCTCGGCACGGCTTTCGGCATTCCGACGGGAGTGGTCGTTGACACGCACGTGGCGCGCGTGTCGCAGCGGCTTGTATTGACCGAAAACAAACAGCCCGAAAAAATCGAAGCCGACCTGATGAAACTCCTCCCGAAAAAAGAGTGGATAGATTTTTCCCACCGGCTGATCTGGCACGGGCGCCGGGTGTGTCAGGCGCGCAAACCGTTGTGCGAAATATGCAGCATAGAAAAGTTCTGCCCTTCATCCCTGCTGAAAAAATAGCCTGATCGCCGGTAGCGCCGGGGTTGAAAGATGACCATTCCACGCGGATCATTACTTTGATGTCCGACTTTGTTTCCCAACGTTCGATTGTCCGTTCGATCTGGGGCAGTTCCGATCTGATCCTGCTGATCTTCGCTGGCTCGGCGGCGGAGTTCGCGCTCAATCGCGCGGTGGACTGGCTGTTTTTCACCGGACAGATTCCGCGAGACCCGATCGGGCGGCTCTTCTCGACGGCGCGTTACGCGCAGGAGATCGTCTTCGTTGACGAAGCGGCGGCTCAGCGGACGCTCGATCGAATCTACTCAATCCACAAATCGGTCGAACAGGCGCGCGGGGCGCAAATACCTGACTGGGCGTTCCGCGATGTGCTCTACATGTTGATTGATTATTCCGAGCGCGCGCACTCTCTTTTGCATCGCCCGCTGACCGAAGCGGAGCGGGAGGAACTTTACGACGTGTTTCGGCGCGTTGGCGAAGGATTGCGCATCCCGGAATTGCCCGCTAGTTACGCCGAATGGCGCGTTGATCGGCGGCTCCATCTCGAACGCGATCTGGAATACAGCAAGTTCACGAGGTTGCTGTTTGAAAAGTATCGGG
>JAJVID010000037.1:6822-21002 GCA_022072205.1 Acidobacteriota bacterium | reverse complement strand
GGCGAAGGATTGCGCATCCCGGAATTGCCCGCTAGTTACGCCGAATGGCGCGTTGATCGGCGGCTCCATCTCGAACGCGATCTGGAATACAGCAAGTTCACGAGGTTGCTGTTTGAAAAGTATCGGGAGCATCTGGGCGGCTGGCGATATGAAATATTACGTCTGACGCAGGCCGAGCTTGCGCCTGAACGCGTGCGCCGGTTGCTGGGGCTTACTCCGCCGCCGCTGCTGTTCGAGGCGTTCCGCGTTTACGGTCTCCTCACGAGATTGAATTTGCAGGAACTGGTTCATCGGTTGCTGCTGCCGTCGCGCTATCTGGGCGAGGTCAGAAAGTTTGATCGCCCGGACGCGGTCTCCGCCAGCGCGTGATCAATCTTCACCATTGATGACACGCAGAATCTCTTCGTGCAACAAGCGGTTGGTCGCCAGTCCCTGCCCGGAACTCAAATCGAAATCTCCGCCGAGTGTCGTGAACGTTCCGCCCGCGCCTTCCAGAATAGGCGGCATCGGCGCCACGTCGTAATACTTCAGCGCGGCAGGTTCGATCATCACGTCGGCCAATCCGCGCGCCACCAGATGGTAACCGTAACAATCTCCCATCCCGCGCACCAGCCGGACTTTTCGAGCGAGCCTGGCGAGTCGTTCGCTGTGTTCGCCGTCAATCAGCGTGCGCGGATTGGTGAGCAGCATCGTCGCTTCTGAAAGTCGCGCAGTTTGAGAGACGCGGCACGGCGCGCTGTTCAGGAACGTTCCGGTTTCAGCCGAACCGATCAGATGCTGATCCTGAATCGGAAAGTAGATCGAACCGAGCACGGGCGCGCCGTCGCGTTCGAGCGCGATCATCGTCCCGAACAGCGGCGTTTTCAGCACGAACGATTTGGTGCCATCAATCGGATCAATGATCCAGCGGTACGCGCTCGATTTGTTTGTCTCGCCGAACTCCTCGCCGAGGATCGAAAAACCGGGGAAACGTTTTTCCAGAGATTCGCGCAGGAAGGTTTCGACTTCGCGGTCGGCCTGCGTGACCGGGCTGTTGTCGGCTTTCAGTTCGACTTCGAGCGGCGCGTTGTAATACCGGCGGATGATCGCGCCGGCTTTGATGCTCAACTCGCTCAGGACGGGGAAGAATGAGAGCAGGTCGTCTGTTACATTTGCCATAACGGTTGCGATTGTACCGCGAAGTAAAGCAAACTCACGAAGCAATCAGGCGGTGATTCAAAACGGAGAGCGCAAGAAACATGGAACTTAGCGAACGCAGTGTTGGACAAGTGATCGTGATTGAACTGAAAAGCAATGCGAACCTGCGCGGGCAATACGACGGCTTTCAACAGGTCGTGCGCGAACGAATCGAAGCGGGGCAGCGATATTTCGTCGTCAACCTCGCGCAGTGCGAATGGATTGACAGTCTGGGGCTGGGCGAGTTGATCAGATCGCTGGCGCACGTCATGCGGCAGGGCGGTAATCTGAAACTCGCCTGCGCGCGGCAGAAGGTCAAAAACATCCTCTCGGTTACGAATCTGGATCGGGTGTTTGAAGTCTTCGACGACGAAGACTCGGCGATCAACAGCTTTTGAGGAGGCGCAATGTCGTTGATTCGATCTTTGCTGGTTTTCTTCCTGCTCATATTTTCTCTGACAGGTTGTCAGATCATTCGCGGCTCGCAACGCGAGGTCGAGATTTCCAACCGCGAACTGGCGGCGGCGATTCAAATCAAGGCCGACGCGACGCCGCTTGAAAAGATCAACGCCGGAGCGATTGAGCAGACGACGCAGACGACCAGTTACGACGCGTCATACGTGAAGCTGGATTATCCGAATGGCGACGTGCCGCCGAACACCGGCGTTTGCGCCGATGTCGTCGTTCGCGCGTTCCGCAAGGCCGGCGTTGATCTGCAGAAAGAGCTGCACGAGGACATGAAGAAGAACTTTTCAAAGTATCCTCAGAAGTGGGGGGCGCGAAGGCCCGATACGAACATAGATCATCGCCGCGTGCCCAATCTGATGACGTGGTTCGACCGTCAGGGCAAAACTCAGCCGATCACCAAAGACGCGAAAAATTATTTACCGGGCGACGTCGTCGCGTGGGAGTTGGACAACGGGTTATTGCACATCGGGATGGTGAGCAAGATCAGGGTCGAAGGCGCGGATCGTTACGCCATCGTGCACAACATCGGCATCGGCGCGCGGCTGGAAGACGTGTTGTTCGCCTGGAAGGTCATCGGCCACTATCGGTATTTCTGATTTGAGATTCGAGATTTGAAATGAAAACAGAAGTCGCTCCGGGCATCGAGGTCAAATCCTCGAAGATTGACGGCAAAGGCTGTTTCGCCGCCGCGCGGTTTGAAAAAGGCCGCAAGATAGCCGAATACGTCGGCGAAAAGATTTCCCGCCACGAAGTCGCGCGCCGTCTGAAGAACAGGCGGCGCATCCATATTTCCGGCATTGATTCTTACTGGGCGATTGACGGCAGGTGTGGCGGCAACGGCACGCAATTCATCAATCATTCCTGCGAGCCTAACTGCTACAGCAAAGTCATTCACGGCCACATTCTGTTTTTCGCTTTGCGGGACATCGAACCCGGCGAAGAGATCACGCTCGATTACGGCGAGTCGTATCATTCGGACAGGAAAAGGTGCAGTTGCGGCGCGGCATCGTGCCGAGGGCGGATCAACGCGTGAGTCAGGCAGCGCACATTCACAAAATAAGCTTTTTCCTGAGACGTCAAGAGAGCACGGAAAAGACGGAAATAACGGAACAAACGGAAATTCCTGGGGCCTTCATGCCTCTTCCGTTTGTTCCGTTATTTCCGTCTTTTCCGTACTCTCTCTTGATCACCTGATCAGCGGGCGCAAAATCTCCAGCCTCCGTGCAATCTCCGCGCTGGTCATGTGTCTGAAGCGCGTCGGGATCATCGCCCTTGAAGTGGCCTCGCGCGCCGCCACCAGTTCCTGATATTCAATCGCCTGATCGTCGCGCGCCGGCGTGAATTCCGAAGCCACGAAAGCCAGGTCTTCATTCGTCACCTGATCGTGCCCGGCGATGCGGGCGACGCGGCGGGCGCGGATCAGAATTGATTCGATGTCGGCGCCTGACAGGTGGAGCTTGCTGTTGGTGATCGGCGCCCAGTCGCTGATCTGATGCGCGATCTTGTTTTTGCGCGCCATCGCGTCGGCGATCTCGCGGCGTTCTTCGGCAGTTTCGGGATAAAAGAGCGCGATGTGCTCCTCGCAGCGGCCCTGGCGTTTCAAGTCAATCGGCAATCGGTCGGGGCGCGAGGTCATCAGTATCCACAGGATGCGCCCGCGATTTTCGGTGTCGCTCATCGCGGCGGCGATCTTCGAGAAGACGCGCTGGTTGACGCCCGAATCGCCGTCTCCTTCGCGCGTGCCGAGAGCGGCGTCCGCTTCGTCAATCAGCACGACAATCGGCGCGAGTGTTTGCAGCAGGTAGAGAATCTTTTCCAGATTGGCTTCGGTTGAGCCGACCCACTTGTCGCGGAAGTTTTTGAACTCGACCACATTCAACCCGCAATCTTTCGCGAAGCATTCGGCCAGAAATGTCTTGCCGGTGCCGACAGGACCGCAGATCAGAATGCCCATCGGCGCCTCTTCGCGGTTGCCCTGAAGAATCATTTCGGCGATGTCGCGCATGTATTCTTTGGCTTCGCGCATCCCGCCTACGCTGTCCAGGCCGTGACGCGGCGTGACGAACTCGATCAACCCGGCGCATTCCGATTCGATGATCTCCTTTTTCTTCGCGCGCACATCGTCGAAAGTCAGCCCGTCATCCGATTCACGCGCCGCGCACAACAGCGAGCGCAGATGAACCAGATTCAAGCCGGAAGTCATCGCGGAGAGTTGATCGTCCTTCAGGCTGTTCTTTTCAACCGGGTAGCTGGCCAGGAATTCTTTGGAGAACTCGCCGCGCTGCTCTTCGCCGGGGTAGGGAATTTTGATCGCGGCCAGCCGGGAATTTTCGCGGATGCGCGGGTGAACGTCGGACAACGATTCAGCGATCAGGATGACAAGATTGCCGGTTTCCAGAAAGCGTGGGCTGGTCAGCCACCGCTGCATCGAAACCAGCGTGTTGCGGTCGTCGCTGGAAAGATGGCTGATGTCGCCTGCTGGAAAGATCGTTTCCAGAAAATTGATCACGACCGCGACTTTGTCGGAGTAATACAGGAACCGTTCGATCAACGGCAGCGCGCGCGCCGGATCGCGCGGGATTTGCGCGGCGGTTTTGAAATCGAGCAGCGGATCGGCCACGCGCTGTTGCGCCACAAACGCGCGCAAGGTCTCGTCGGCATCGAACGTGACTCCCTCGCTGCGGTTGTAAAGCAGGATGCGTTTGTTTCCCAGAAGCTCCTGTTGCAGGAAGGAGAGCAGCGAAACGTAGCCGTTGCGCGCCCTGATCAGGTCGTACACGTTGTGATGCAGCAGGAAATGACTTGCCTCGCCCGCGCGGTATTTTCTTGCGAGTTCTTCAGCCCAGCCGGGCAGCCGCTCCGACGTCGAGAGTGAATTCTGGATTGCAGATTGGGGATTGGGGATTGGACGTTGCACGGGGCCTCCGGAACGAGAGTAGGGAGTAGGGAGTGGGGAGTAGAGAGTAGGGAGTAGGGAGTAGGGAATAGGCAATGAACGTTCATTCCCTACTCCCTGTTCCCCACTCCCTACTCCCTACTCCTCACTCCCTATTCCCCGTTCTATTGTTTGGCGGGATTCTGAGTCGCAGCCTTAGGCGCCGGGGGAGTGGCCGTAAAGTTGAACGTCAGAAAACCGGTGATCGGATTTTTGTTTTCGGCGAAAAGTGTTGCCGGAAATTCCCACTGGCGCGCGGCGGCGATCGCGTCGCCATTCATCTCAGGAAAAGTCGAATAGTGAGTGTCGGCGTCAATCACTTTGCCATCGGGCGAAATCTCGACGCGAACGCGGATGAAGCCGCCCAGTCCGGCTTCCCGCAAGGCGGCGGAAACTTCCGGCTGAACTTTCTTCGCCGCCTGCTGCTGCAATTCGACCGATTGCCGCTCGTCGAAATAGCGCGCGGGCGCCGCCGTTTTATCCAGGTCAACCGAGAAGGCGAAGATCAAATAGATGTCGTTGCCATCGAACTGTTCAACCGGCGCGTTTGGCCGAACGAATTTGACGTAATCGGTCGAACTGAACTTCAGACTCGGCGAGACGAAGAAATAGGTTGACCCGCTTTCGACCTCCATATGTTGAATCCCATAAGCCACTGGTTTGTTGACCCGGTCGTTTCCGAAATGCAGTCCGATCTCGGCGATCAGGCTGGTGCCGGGCGTCACTCCATCGCCGACGCTCTGCGCGCCGTAAAGCGTGACCTCTATCGAGCGTCCATCGGGCTGTTTGCCCAGTGAAACTATGGTGGGCCTCGATGTCCTGAAGACGCGTTTGGATTCGGTTCTGAGCAACGCGGCGTCAAAACCCGGATAAGTCTTCTTGAACGCGGTCATCCAGTTTTCGTGCTCGGTCAGTTTGGCGGTCTTCATT
Organism: Acidobacteriota bacterium; assembly: GCA_022072205.1. GTDB lineage: Bacteria > Acidobacteriota > Blastocatellia > RBC074 > RBC074 > JAJVID01. The sequence continues at coordinate 15,493 of JAJVID010000037.1, read as the reverse complement.
TTGAAGACCTGGTTGCTCAAATCTTCATAACTGCCGCGCTTGGCTTTGATCTGGAAAACGCGCGTGGTGACGAAGATCGGTCTGATCTGTAACTCGCTGAGGTTTTGACTGTCTTTGTCCTGTTTATCTTGGGCCAGCGCCGCTGGAGCGGGCGCAAGCGCGGCGCAGGCGATCAGCGCGAATAAGGCCCGGCGAAATGCGGCGAGCAGGCTTGGTGTGTGAGGGGTGAATGGCATGCGTAATACCTCCAAAAAATCAGGCGTCAGAATTTAGCGCCGGGTTGCGATCGCACACCCGGCGCGAGAGAAATCTTTCAGCTATCTGTGTTCACCCGCGAGAGAGGGGCGTAATTGATTGGCCTCGCGGTTCAGGGAATCGAGCTGACCCATAATCGGAGCGGTCTGCTGCAGAATCTCCTTGGTCATTTCGATTGAGGAAAGCAACGAGTCGAAGTCCAGGGACAGGATGTGTTCGGGAGTCGGCATGGTGACGACCTGATCGTTCACCAGCCCGAAGAAGTTTTCGATCATCTGCAACTGCGCCTCGACGCGTTTGACGCTGCGTTCGATGTCGTCAAACGTTCGCAAACGGCGTTGCAGTATCTCGACGTTCTTTTCGTGCAGCGGGCGCGTCGAGGCTTCGGAAAATTGCGCGGTGCGTTCGGCCTGCCGCAGTTGATTTTCGACCGTCTGGCGGTTGATCGTGCGCAGGTGATTTTTGCGCCGGCGGTATTCGTCGAGCAGATCAACAAACGCTTCCCACGTTGATTCGAGTTCACGCAGTTGCGGCGGCTCGTCGGTGATGCGCGCGAATTTTTTGTAATTGTCGGCGATCTGCTTCTTCATCCAGCTCAGATATTCAACCGCCTCGCGTTCGCGCGGGTCGAAGGTCTTGATCAGTTCCAGCCGCTGTTTGCGGCGGTGTTCTTCGAGCAGATGGCGCGAGCGGCGGTCAACTATCTTGCGGTAAAAGCTGGAAGCGGGCACGGTGACCAGATACGCGCCTTCCAAAACCAGCGCGCCTGCCAGCACCAGAGTCGGTTCGATGAAGCCTGTGGCGCTGGAATAGGCCGCCGCTGCGCCCGACAGCAGCAGCCCGCCAATGTTGATCGGCTCTTTGAGAGCCTCTTTGAAATAGGAGATTCGAAACTCCATAGCTCGATCACATATTTGCAAATTGCGCCGTTAAACCGGCTGGGCTAATTCGCAACTACTCAGTCAATTTCCGTTCCTGCGGCGCGCGCTCACCTGAACCTAAACTTCTATCAGCATTGGCCGCAGGCGCGCCTTCGCCCAGCGCCGGTTTTTCAGCGGCGGGCGCCAATCCCATCTGTTGTTTGTAAGCCAGCAGCATGTCCTGCGCCTCGATGTTGGCCAGTTCTTTATCAATGCTCTGCATCCGCGTGTCGAAGCTGGCGGAGGCAAGCTCGGCTTTGGCTTCGGCGGCGGCGGAACGATTGGCGATCTTTTCACGCATGTCGTCGAAAGTCTGCGACGTGTCGCCAAGTTGGAAGCTGGCCATGGTTTGCGCCATGCGCTCCTGCATCTGCGCCTGTTTGTTGGCCGAAATCAATTGCATCGCCTCGGCGGTCTTGCGGCGAATCTGGGCCATGTAATTGTCCAGGAATTCGCGCGCCTTGGCCGAAGCGACTTTGGCCTGCTCGTGATTCTGCTTGCTGGTTTCGAGCGCGCGCTGCGCCAGTTGCATCTCGGCGATGAGCGTGGTGGCGATGTCGTCGTGGCCGGTGCGGATGGCGGCTTTGATCTTGTTATCGAGGTCGGTCAGTTTGGTCTGGTTAGCTTGAATGTCGCGCTCCAGACGTTTCTCAGTCGCCATGACTTGCGCGACGTTGTTGCGCATCTTCGGCACTTCGTCGTTCATGTCGCGGACCAGTTGCTGGAGTATCAACTCCGGGTCCTCGGCGCTTTCGATGATGCCGCCAAAGATCGAGCGAAACAGCCTTTTTAGACGATTCCACATTGTTCGTTTCTCTCCTGAAGATTCGGTGTGAGTGGGCGTTGAGGCTGCTGGGTGGTAGCCAGCTTCATCCGCCTGTTCCAGCCTGCGTCGTCACTCCCCGCCATCAAATAACCACTATTAACCACTATTTCGGCCCGGGGCGCATCGCCGTTCTGGTGATACGCAAAGGTCGCCGTCGGAGTTCAATCGCATGCAGGAAACTTGCTTCTGCGTGACAGATTAAAGCAAGCCGCAGTATAGCAGCAGCTTTATGCATTGTCACTTAACGTAAAAAGAAGGCCGCGCATGCGCCTGCGAGCCTGAGCGGCGCGGTTTCCGCGCAATTAGGATGGGCGAATTATCGGAACGCTATCCGATTCCGCGAGGCGAAAGAGAAGCGCGCCGCTTCAATTTTTGACCGGATCAAAGCGGATCAAGTATGCTTCTCGCCGCTGTTCGCCCTTCATGCGTTTTTCGCGTAATTTGTGCCCGGCAGTTTTTCAGCCGACAGTTTCCAGGAGGCGTCAATGATGAACTTCACGCTGCGGCGCACGGTTAAAAGAGCGTTTCTGCTATTCGCAATGTTGATCGCGGGGATTACGCCGGCCGCCGCCGCAATCCCCGGCTTCGGCGAAGCTTTGTATTTCTCCCTTCAGCCGGGCGCTGCGCTGCCGAGCCTGCCATCCAGTGTGTTGATTCAGTCGCCCAGCTTCATTGACGTTCCTGCGGGCTCGGTTCTTTCGGTTCATCTGTTGCGCGGCGACACGTTGGTTTCGACCAGCAGGCTGAATTTCCCGCAGAGCTTTTTCAGCGACAGGCTCGTTCCGCCCGTGCCCGTCGCGTCATTTGTTCCGCCCGGGACGCCCACGAACGCGGGCCAGCCTCTGCCCGGCGCTACGCTCGTCGCGGGCGAAGCCGATTTATCCAAAGTCGCGTCGGAGCCGGATCAGTACCGATTTTTATGGGCGCTGTCGGCGGGCGTGATGGGCACGCCCGGACAAGCGATTGTCACCGGAGCGCCGACCCGCTTCGTTGATTTGAAATTGAGCGCGGTTTCAGCCGCAGCGAGCGCCGGAGATCAAAAGCCCGGCTCGGCGCTCTTCTTCAACCGCTACACTTCCAGCGCCAGCAGTCCGTCGCGCGAAAACAGCATGCTGAGCCTGACCAACACCAACCCAACTGCCCAGGCTGTCGTTCGTCTCTTTCTGGTTGATTCCGCGACATGTCAAACGCAGGATGTGGAAATTTGTCTGGCGGCCCGGCAGACTATCAGTTTTCAATTGAGCGATCTCGACCCGGGCGTCAAAGGCTACGCTGTGGCCGTCGCGGTAAATCAGGCCGGAGAGCCGATTCAATTCAACTGGCTGACCGGCGCCGTAGTTTTCAAACAGACGGCGGTGAATACCGGCGGAACTTTCACCGTGTCGCTGGGCGCCATCGCCATTGCGAAGCGAAAAGAAGGCGCGGCCCCGGCCACGTCGGGCAATGAGGCGGAGATGATATTTGACGATGTGAACTATGACCGCCTGCCCGCGCAGATCGCTTACGACGGCGTGCCGAGTCAAAGCAACGCCCTGAACACGACGATAATCTCGCTCTATCGCCCGATTGCGAACCTCGGCGGCGGCGCGGCCAACAGCAGCGCGCAGATCACCGGCTGGGGCAGGGACGATCAGAACCGGGTCGTCGAGTCGAAAGGAAATATCCCAGTGATGTGTTACGGCGAAATCGCGGTGTCGTCGTTGCGATTGGCGCCGACGCCCGTCGCGCAGCTTGCGCCCGCAGGCTTGACCGCGTGGTTCGCGGCTTCGACAACCGATCTGCAGCCGCTGCTCGGAGCGCAACTCAACTCCGGCGAATACAGCAGCGGCGGCAACGCGCGGGCGTTGAGCTTGAGCGCGGAATACCGCATCCGCATCCCGGTTTCGCCTGTCACCTGTTCTCAATGAATTGATGATGTTACAGCCAGGCAATTCACGCGTGAAAGGCTTCTGACTCTGGAGATGGATATGAGTCCTGAATCTTGGAGCATTGTGGGTATCGGAGTAGCAGCGCCGCGGTCAGGTCCTGGTGGGCTTGCAGATGATCAATCCGGGAATTGAATCGAAGTCATCATCGTTGGTGGCGAGGTAGCTCAGCCCCAGCTTTTCCATTGCGGCCACGATCAGGGCGTCATTGGTTAGCAGCCTCTGTTGGGTTGAAATATCTGCGCCGCGTTTCAAGAGATCAAATGTGAACGGCTCGACAAAAAGTCTCAGGGACTCAGCCAAAGCGGCCACTTGTTTGTGTTCTGTCAGATTGTCGAGAAGCTCAGGATGCTTTTTGATCCTGGTGATTAACCCCTGTGGGGTGAAGCTGTGCAGCCGCACAATCTCCGCCAGCATGACTTTGTGAGTAGCTTCGGCAAGCGCGACAGTGGAAGTCAGGCCATTGACGGCGCCAGCTTCGACTCGCGCGAGCAAATCGGAGCAGCCATCCGACATCGGCGGCGTATTGACCAGATGGTAGTAGAAGATTGTGGCGTCGAGGAAGCACGGCGCGCCGTCAGGAATGTCTTCCAGCAGAGACGGCATTTACTCAACTCCCAAGAATATCGTGTTCGTGGCTATCGCCGATTTCGCGGGCGAAGCGCGGTTCAATCTGGATGCGGCGCTGCCGTTGTCGCTCGATCAATCCGGCAGACCACCGCGCTTCCATATTGATCGGTTCAAGCGTCAACCTCACTCGCTCATACTCTTTGAGGTCCGGCAGAGGCGCGAGTGGTTTGAACACACCCGATTCATAAACGGCTTCGATGACAATGCTCATTGGTTGTGTCTCCTTCCGGCAAGCATTCTAAAACAAGCTCTGACTGATAGGAAGAAGTCTCTTGCGAGCTTCCGAATTTAAACGGCCAAAAGCCGAGCCACGAGCCAAACGCATTGAGCAGTTCATCCGCATGTCGGAGAATAGGAAAAAGCTTTACCCATAACCAATGCGCTAAAAACGGAGGAACTATGCTTTTGCTGAAGCGGCGGCGTAATTTCACGCGAGCGATTTCACTGGTGTTATGCCTGAGCCTCTGGCTCGCTTTCTTCTGGCGGTTCAACTATGAAGCTGGCGGCAAGGTGGATAAAACCGCTACCGGTCTTACTCATGTTCGGTTGGATCTGCAATTTCAGCGTCGCTGGGAGAAACGCTTTAAGCTGAAGCGCGGCGAAACATTCGAGATTTCAGTTAGCCTGCCGCAGCCTTCATCGCTGCCACAGCACGGACGGATCGGCGTTCGCTGGACGCTGGAAAAACCGAACGCCGCTGAATCGCTGCCCGCAGCCGCTTCGCGCAAGCCAGACGCTTTCGGCATCTACACTCAGCCGACCGCAGATTGGCGCAAAGTCCTGCACGCGCTCGACGCTGATCTCTACCTCGTTTATCGCGCGCCGGTCGCCGGCGTTTACGTTTTAGAAATTGCGCCCGTCACTGATGAAGCCACTGTGTTTGCCAGTTTGCCTGGAAGCCCGCGCTGGCGCGAAGACGGCATCGCGCCACAGGCTGTAACGTTCCCGCGCCAGACGCCGTGGCCGGCAGGGAAGTCGGTTCCGCTGTCGGTGACGATAAATCCGTTGAGGTTGGAAGCCGAAACGAACATGCGTGTCGAAACCGAGCCGAACGACACGCCGGAGATGGCGCAAGAGATTGCGCTGCCAGATGGCAAAGAAGATGGCAAAAAAGATGGCGAAGGCGTTCAAGCCGTGCGGATCACGGGCGGCGCCGATGACATCGAGTATTTCGACAACGGCAAAGTCGGCAAATCGGGCGATGACTGGTTTCGCCTCGCGTTCAATGGCAAGGAGTCGCGGCTGCTGACCTGCAACCTGGCGATTCCGGATCACACGCTGGCGGCGCAGCTTCGGTTTTACGCGCTCGACGCTTCGGGCGCGCTGGTCGAATACACCGAAGGCCGCAATGAGAACGAGCGCACGCATCAACAGAACGAACAGCATCGCGCCTCGATTGTTCGCCTGCTCAAACCGGGCGGAACTTATTACCTGCGCGCCGAAGCCAACGCGCCGGGTTACGAAATCGAACTGCGCGTGTTGAAGCCCGCGCCTTACGACGATCCGCGAATGGCCGTGCGGCAGGCGATGTACGATCACATCGGTCAGGTTGATTCGTGGCTGACCAATCGTCCGCGCGGCGCTTCGGTCGAACGGCGCATCCGCGACACCGGCAATCTGATGGGCACGCATTGCATGAGTTGCCACACGCAATCGGGCGTCTGGGGGCCTGCCGGCGCCATTGAAAACGGCTACGTAGTCGAGAACAAGCAAAACTACCGCCGCCTGATCAACGTGATGTACGAGTCGCTGCGCCCGACGAACTACCTGAAAGACGCGGCGAACAACACCAGCCTCGCGCCGCTCGATGTCGGCGACGGCCCCGCCGGGACGCGCGTCGCCGGTCACAACGTCTGCACGACGGAACGCGTCGCGCCCGCGCGCAAGCTGCATTCGATGCAGGCCATCCGCGCGGCCAATCACACGCTGCAAACAGCCGATCCCAGCGGAGTCAACGCCGCCGGGCCGGGATCGAACGTCGGCCAATCGGTGGTTTACAACTACGCGGGCGAGATTCTGCGCACGGCGTGGGATCGCACCGGCCATCCGCGCTATTTCGCCGCGATTGAAGAAAAAGCTGAGAAGATGCTCGGCGTCTTTCCGCGCTACAGCGACGACCTGTCGCACCGGATCGAATTCTTCAAGCGGTTTTTCCCGCAGGATTACATCGCGCAAAATCAGCGCGCTTGGTCGGTTCAGAAAACATTGCCGCCCGAACCTCCGGAGCCACCTGCGTCGAAGCCTTCTGCCGATGGCAAACCGGCTGAGCCGCCCCCGGCGCGCTTCCCGGATTATCAGTTGAAGAGCGCCGACGACGCGGCGAAGCTTTGGGCGCGCATTCAGGAACAATTGAAGAAAGATGAAGCGCGGTTGCGAGCGACTCAAAACGCTGACGGTTCGTGGGGCTTCGATCCGGGCAAGAGCGATGGAGACAAGTGGAAGACCAACGGCGAATTCGACCCTGCGCCGACCGCGCTTGCTTTGATCGCGTTTCAGGCTTTGGGCTACAAGGACGATGATCCGGCTGTCGCGCGCGGCGTCAAAGCCTTGCTCCGGACTCAAGACCCTTATGGCCGCTGGAACAAGAGCGCGCTGACGGGCTTTGTCACGACGGCTTACGCGCTGCATGCGCTCGCGCGGCTTTATCCTGAAACGCCTGTCAAACCGGCTCGCGCGGCGTTCGAGCCGAAGCGCGGCGAATCGCTGCTTACCGCCGTCGCGCGTGTTCGCGCGCTGTCGCACACGGACGATCCGGCGCTCATTGATCTGATGATTCAGGCCGCGTCGCATCAAAGCCCGCAAGTTCGTTTCTGGGGCGCGATGGCTCTGGGCGGCGTTCATCACCGACAGGGCGTTTCGGCGCTGATCAAGCTGATGGGCGATCCGGTCAAGATGGTTCGTGACGCGGCGGCGTGGGCGATGGAGCAGACGCTGCTCGACGACACAGGTTTTGACGCCATCTTTGCGGCTTACGAAACCGGCGGCGGTCTGACGCGCGAGAGCATTCTGAAATCGCTCGGCATGCGCGCCGACGCGGTGATGACGCAACCGAAATTTGATAAGCAACGGCTGACGCGGTTGCTCGACCGCGCGCTCAATGACGACGCGCATCCCGGCGTTCGCGCGTGGGCTGCGAAGGCCGCGTGGCAATGGTGGGTCTGGAATCCGCCGATGCGCGACGCGATCCAGCAGGCGTGGACGCGGAAGCTGCTCTCGCCCGAACCGAACGCGCTGGTCGAAAACTGTTTCCGCTATCAGAGCCACGCGCTCTTCATCGCCAACGGCCACAAGGCCAACGGCAGCGAAGAGCATCAATACAAAGAACTCTCGGCGCTCTTCAAAACGCTCGAACGAAAACTCGATGACGCGGCGTTGTCCGAAGCGGTGAAAGACCGGCTGGCGCGACGGCTCGTCGCTATCGCCGCGACGTTTTACAGCGCGGCGGGCGGCGATGGCGGCCCCGGCCAGATGGGCTACATCACCGACGGCAGCACGGAGATGATGGGCAAGGCGGCGATGCGATTGTGGAGCAAAACCGCCGCATCCGACCTGGCCGAGTTACGGCTGGTGATGGAAGGCGCGGCGAATGTCGCTTACCAGCCGCTGCAAGACCGCATCATTGATTACTCGACGCACGGGCCGGAAGAGTTGCGAACGCTGGCCGCCGCCGCAGTCTCCGATCCGAGCGCGGTCACATTGCCAGCCGTGCAGGAGAAGGTCGAGCCGCTCGTCGAGCAGATTCACCGCGGCGCGATGGATTACGACCGGCGCCAGACGCTCGCTCAACCTGTGCTGCGGTTGTTCAGCCGCGCCCGGTGGGCCGTGCCGAAGACCATCGAACAACAGGAACTGCTCTACCGTTTGCTGATTCCGAAACACAGCAAGGATCCGAGCGCGGCGGAGTTGAAGAAGATCATTGACGCGGCGGAAGCGGCTGTGCGCCCGATGGGTTTGCCTGACGCCGACTGGTACATCGCCGACCGGATGGGCGCGATGCTGGCGTCGAACACCGACCTGCACACCGACGTGCTGTTGCGCTTCATCCCCGGCGCGACGAAGAATCCGCTGACCTCGCACTTCTGGTTGCCGAGCGTCGCCTGGGTGATTTCTTACGG
>JAJVID010000037.1:0-6722 GCA_022072205.1 Acidobacteriota bacterium | reverse complement strand
GCGCGATGCTGGCGTCGAACACCGACCTGCACACCGACGTGCTGTTGCGCTTCATCCCCGGCGCGACGAAGAATCCGCTGACCTCGCACTTCTGGTTGCCGAGCGTCGCCTGGGTGATTTCTTACGGCGATGGAATTCCCGAAATTGATTCGGCCAACAACAAACCGTCTTCGCCGGAGATTGCGGCGGTCCGCTTGCGCGCCATCGAGCTTTACCTGCAAACGCTGCGACCCGACACGCCGGTGATGAGCCGCAGCATCGCGCTGCGAATGGCCAACATCACCGCCATTCGCCAAAACCCGGCTGTGCAAGCGGCGCTGCGAAAGCTTTTGGAGACGGAGAAGAACGAAGCGGCTCGCAACGCGCTGCGCAGTGTTGACCCGCAAGCCTGGATGTCAGATTTGCAGGATGCTGTGAAGAATGAGCCGCTGGCCGCGTCTCTGAAAGACGCGCAGGGCAAGCCGCAACTGACGCCGCAATTTCTCTCTGACTTTCGTTACTTCAGCGATTATGTCGCGCCGGAACTCAATCGCCCGCAGCGTATGGACGAGATGTCATGCATGAAATGCCACGGAGTCGCGGGCCGCGTGCCTTCGATGGAACTGACCGCGCCGAACGGCGACGGATACTGGTCAATGCCGAAGATGCTGAAGAACTATTTGACCCTGCAACAGCGCGTCAATCTGGCCGAGATCGAAACCAGCAAGTTGTTGCGCAAACCGCTCAACGTTCAAACCGGAAAGGAAGACGGACATCAGGGCGGGCGGCGCTATCTGCCGGCTGAGCGCGGTTATCAGATCATCAGGCGGTGGGTTTTGGATCAGCCGCGCGTAATGCAGAGTCTGGGAGCGTCGGCTGGCAGCGGCAGGTAGCGATTGAAACGGATTGACTGCGGGTTAGTCGCTCGTGTCTACTTTGGGCGAGGAGGATGAATAAATGCAGTTGAGTCGAATTACTTTTGATCCGCAGGTGATGGGTGGTAAGCCATGCATTCGTGGTTTGCGCGTGACGGTCGGCACAATAGTCGGACTCGTGGCGTCGGGGCGTTCCACCGCGGAAATTTTGCAAGCTTATCCATACTTGGAAGAAGATGATGTGCGACAGGCTTTAGCGTATGCCGCCTGGCGTGTTGAAGAGATTGAAGCATCGTTATGAAGCGGAGCTTGAAACCGGCGCATTGATCATTGTGCATGAGGGGCGGCTTCGGGTGAGAGTGCTTCCCCTACAACGATAACAGGGCCTCTATGTTGACGCTGAACATCCGGCAACTTAGAATCCGCCTTCATTTGCGGGCAGGCGCGCGGTTTCAGTTCTGCCATCCACTCACAACTTCAGGAGAGATTATTGATGCGACGTGACATCACCAGTTGGTACAGTGATCGTCTGTTTCAGGAGATGCCGCTGGTGGCTTACGGCCATTACGGGCCGCCGGTGTTGATGGTTCCCACCGCCGCCGCCGACTTTCTCGAATACGAGCGGTTTTATCTGATTGACTCGGTTAAATGGTGGCTGGAGAACGGGCGCGCGAAAGTTTATTCGATCAACAGCGTCAACCGCCTGGCGCTTTTGAACAATCAGGCTCCGCCCTGGGAGAAGATCGAATGGATTGATCGCTACGATTCTTACGTCACGCAGGAAGTTTTGCCGCTGATCCGGCAGGATTGCGGAGGCGACGTGAAGCCGATTGTGACCGGCATCAGCCTGGGCGCTTACGTCGCGGGCGATTTGTTTTTCAGGCATCCCGATCTGTTCGGCGGAGCGATTCTGCTCAGCGGCAGTTACGACATTCGCAGTTATCTTGACGGCTATTACAACGAGAGCGTTTATTTCCACAATCCGGTGGATTACCTGTCGAGCCTGAACGACGATTACCATTTGCCGATCCTGCGACACGGCGGTCGCACGATCATCATTTTCAGCGGGCAGGGAGCGTATGAGGCGCCCGACCGTTCGCGCCGTCTTTCGGACATTTTAAATGGCAAGGGCATTCCGCACTGGCTGGACATCTGGGGACACGATGTAGACCACGACTGGCCCTGGTGGCGGCAGGCGATGCCTTATTACTTCGGTAAACTCTTTGGTTGAAATTGAAGGAGGAAGCTATGAAACAAATCATCAAGTCATTCGCATTGGTCATCACTGTCGCGTTGGCGGCGTCAGCCTTCGCGCACGACATACACGACAAGAAGGCTCACGCCAAAGGTAATGCCCAGACCGCGAAAGCGGAGAAAGGCAAATTCCTGGGCAAAGGAGACGGCGTCACAACCTGTCCCGTCACTGGCGAGAAAATCGAGAACAAAGACAACAAGGCGGTGATGTTTGGCCGCACGGTCTATTTCTGCTGCGCGGGCTGTCTGGCTGACGCGAAGAAGAACCCGGCGGCTTACGTCAAGCGAACTCACAAAGAGCAGTTGCTGGCGATCAAGAATGCGCCGAAGAGCGAAGACCATCACGGCGATCATCACGCTCAGGAGTCGAAAAGCGGCGAACAGAAATTCCTCGGCAAAGGCGACGGCATCGAAACCTGTCCGGTGACCGGTGAGGCTGTGAATAAGAACCTCAAAGGCGAAGTCAACGGGCGCGTGTTTTATGTCTGTTGCGAAGGCTGCCTCGATACGGTCAAGAAGAATCCTGACCTTTACCTCAAACCGGTCGAAGGCGAGAAGAAAGAGACGGCTTTTCTGGGCAAAGGCGATGGAATCGAGACCTGCCCGGTGACCGGCGAGCCTGTGAACAAGAATTTGAAAGGCGAAGTTGACGGGCAGACATTTTATGTCTGTTGCGAAGGCTGCATTGATACGGTGAAGAAGAATCCCGCCGCGTATCTGAAGAAGAAGTAACTCGGTGTTGCGGCAGTTTCTTAATCGGGCGCCGCGTGACCCACCTGGTCGCGCGGCGCCCGATTGTTGTTTGGAGGCGGGATGGAATTATCGTCTTAGCTGAGCGCGTCAATTACTCTCGGAACATCGCCGCTTTCACGCAGCCGTATCGCCAGCAAGCCAAGAGGGAGAATGACGCGCCCGGGTTTGTAAACCAACCGGCCCAGCGCGGCGACGTCCAGATCGCGTTCTTTCACCGCTGAAACTCGTTCATCTACTCCGAGCGAATTCAATCTCACCGCAAACTTCCACGCCGAAGCCCGCGCGCGATCCATGCTGAAGTTGATGATCGCGTCATCTGCGCTCGGATCAATTTTTTCCAGAAAACCTATCCAGGGCGAGACGCCGCCGATTGCGTCCTGGACCGGCTGTACCAGACTGGCGAGGATTTTGTTGATCTCGTTGAAATCGTGTTGGAGCGGTTGCAATTCGTCCCCCGGACAGGTTTCGACGGCGGCGGCGCCCAGGTCGAGGTTGATGTGAGCGTTGATGCCAAGCAGCAGATGCTGCAGGACGATTGGCCGCCAATGCCGCGCGGCTTCAAACGAAACCTGCCACGATTGAGTCGGGATTTGGCCGTTGCGATGAAGATCGTATGCTTCCAGGTAGCGGTTGGCGAAGTTCACGTCCAGCCGCTCCATCCGCGCGCCGTCTTCAAAACGTCCGGCGTGAATGCCTTCTTTGACGCTGATCGTGACTTTGCGGTAGAGCGCGGCGAAATAACCGAGGCGGCCCATTGGCTTTGGCTCGCGGCGCGCTACGTCAATGACGCCGGTCAGCCGCGCGATGACTTCGTCAATGGTTCGCGCGGGAGTGTGCGGGGTGGCGGGGGCGGGTGTCATAGAGTGAACTTGATCTGGTGATTTTGGGGGAGCGCCCTGGGAAGCGTGCGTTCCCAGAGCGCTCAGTGATGATTTACGCTGTCGTCAACTGAAAATCCTTGAACTGTTCACGCAGGACTTTCTTGTCGAACTTGCCGACGCTGGTCTTCGGCACAGCGTCAATGAAGACGATGTCGTCGGGCATCCACCATTTGGCGAAGCTTTTGCCGAGGTGGTCGTAGATTTGTTCTTTCGTCACTGTTGCGCCCTGTTTGATGACGACGCAAGCCAGCGGGCGTTCCTGCCATTTCGGATGGAAGGCGGCGATGACTGCGGCTTCGGCCACGTCGGGGATGGCCATGATCGCGTTTTCCAGATCAACCGATGAAATCCATTCGCCGCCGCTCTTGACCAGATCCTTCGAGCGGTCGGCGATGGCCATGTAGCCTTCGGCGTCGAGCGTCGCCACGTCACCGGTGTCGAGCCATCCGCCGGGGAACTTTTCAGGCGTAGGGTCTTCTTTGTAATAAGTCGCGGCGATCCAGGGGCCGCTGATCAGCAAACGTCCCATCGCCACGCCGTCGTGCGGGACTTCGTTGCCTGCGTCGTCAACGATGCGCAGCTTCAATCCGGGCGCGTAGATGCCCGCGCGCTGTTTGACGTCGAGCTGTTTGTCGCGCGGCCAATCTTTCATCTTCGGTTTCATCCGTGTCACGGTGCCGAGCGGACTGGTCTCGGTCATTCCCCACGCTTGAATGAAGTTGACGCCGAGATTCTTCTCAAACCAGTCAATCATCGCGCGCGGCGGCGCAGAGCCTCCGCAGACCATCGCCTTAACGCTCGACAGATCGTATTTGCCCGGATTTTGCAGCAACTCGTTCATCACGCCCAGCCAGATGGTGGGCACGCCGCCGGTGAACGTCACCTTTTCATCTTGAAGCAGTTGGCAGACCGAAACGCCGTCCATCGTCGAGCCGGGGAAGACCTGCTTAGCGCCGAGCATGCAGCAGATGTAAGGCAAGCCCCACGCGTTGGCGTGGAACATCGGGACGATGGCCATCACCGTGTCGGCGCGCGTCAGGCCGAGCATGTCGGGCAATCCGCCGGTGAGCGTGTGGATGTAATTCGACCGGTGCGTGTACATCACGCCTTTCGGCTTGCCGGTCGTGCCGCTGGTGTAGCACAAACCCATCGGCGAGTTCTCGTCAATGTCGGGCCAGGTGAACTCTGTTTTTTCCCCGCTGATCAACTGCTCGTAATCGTGCGCGGGTTTGAGCGTCGTCTTCCAGACGCCGGAGTTGCCCATGACGACAATGTGTTTGACGGTCGGAATCCTGCCTTCCAGCTTTTCCAGGATCGGCAGCAAATCCTCGTCAACGCAGATGACCGAGTCTTCGGCGTGATTGATGATGTATTCCAGATCGGCGGAAGAAAGGCGCAGGTTGAGCGTGTGCAGCACCGCGCCCATGCACGGCGCGGCGTAATAGACTTCCAGGTGGCGGTAGCTGTTCCAGGCCAGCGTCGCCACTCGGTCGCCCTGCTTGACGCCGAGCTTGGTCAACGCGTTCGCCACCTGCCGCGCGCGACGGCCAAGATCGGCGTATGTGTAGCGATGGATCGTGTCGCGCATCTTCGAGACGATCTCGTTTTCGGGCATCAACTCGGCCCCGCGATCCATCAGCACTGGCATAGTCAGAGGTGTGTTCATCATAGTGTTCATTGGCGGATTCTCCTTAGCTGGATTTGGATTGACGATCTCGGATAAGGACGATGCTGGCTCAATCAATGATTCCTTCGAGTTTGAATGTGAAGCCTTTGAGTAAAGGCTCGCCGGAGATTTCTTTCGGGTTGTCGAGGGTTTCCATCGGCGCGCCGGGGCGATAGACATGAACTTCTTTCTCAATCGGATCAATCAGCCAACCAAGCTCGGCGCCGTTGGCGATGTACTCTTCCATCTTCGCTTGCAGCGGTTTCAGCCGGTCGGATTTCGAGCGTAACTCAACGACGACGTCGGGACAGATGCGGGTAAACGTATTCCTTTGCTCGTCAGACAACGCCTCCCAGCGTTCGCGTCGAATCCAGGAAACATCCGGCGAGCGTTTGGCTCCGTTCGGCAACGTGAATACCGATGAAGGAGAAAATCCCATTCCTGTATTGTCGGTTTTTACCCAAACGCCGAATTGTGTGCTCAACTCGAACTCCTTATTCCCGCCCGATGGGATCATCGGCATCATAATGATCATCTCGCCCTCCTTCGTCATCTCGATCCGAAAGTCCGGATTCTCCTCGCAGAACTTTCCGAACTCTTCATCGCTGAAGCCGCCTTCGGGTTTTTCCAGGCGGAAGACCCAGTCCGGTTCAGCATCGGCGAGCGAAATTGCCATAACCTTAACGCCGGTCTTCAACTTTTTTTTGATCGCCGCGGATCTGGCGCTCATAACTTTTCCTCTCTTTCAATTTCCAGCGGCTTTCGGTTCCGCCGCTTTGTCATCCTTCTTCGGCAATTCGGGCTTGGCGAAATCGGGCTTCGGGTCGCCGAAGATGTAGTGATTGAACCAGGCCAGATTGTGCTGCATCACGGCCCGCATTGATTTCGGTTTGGTGATGCCGTGGCCGTAGCCTTTGTAAACGACCATCTCGACCGGCACGCCGCGATCTTCCAATCCCTGCCGCAACTCGTAACCATTCGGGATCGGCACTCGCCGGTCGAATTCGCCGTGCTGAATCAGCGTCGGCGTTTTGGCCTGTTTGACGTAAGTCATCGGCGAGGTCTTCGCGTAAATTTCAGGATCGTCCGCCGGGTCGTCGCCCAGGTATTGAATCGTGAACGGCGTGATGTCGGTGTTGTAGTAATAAGTCGCCCAGTTTGAAATTCCCGCGCCGACCGAAATCGCCGCGAAGCGATCAGACGAAGTTGTCAGAAACGCCGAGATGTATCCGCCCTGGCTCCAGCCCATGCAGCCGACGCGCTTCGGATCAACCCAGCCTTTGCCGATCAGATGATCAACGCCTGAGATCACGT